>JALHLN010000034.1 GCA_022844545.1 Burkholderiales bacterium
GTGAACACCGGCAGGGCGAACTTCTCGGCGATTTCCATCAGCCGGCGCGCCTTGCGGTAGCCCTCCGGGCGCGGCATGCCGAAGTTGCGCAGGATCTTTTCCTTGGTGTCGCGCCCCTTCTGGTGGCCGATGACCACGCAGGGCTCGCCCTCGAAGCGCGCCAGCCCGGCGACGATGGAGGCGTCGTCGCCGAACATGCGGTCGCCGTGCATCTCCTCGAAGTGGGTGAACAGCAGGCCGATGTAGTCCAGGGTGTAGGGGCGCTGCGGGTGGCGCGCCACCTGCGCCACCTGCCAGGGGGTGAGCTTGGCGTAGATCTCCTTGGTGAGCGCCTGGCTCTTCTTGGTCAGGCGCTGGATCTCCTCGGAGATGTCCACCGCGGAATCGTCCTGGACGTAGCGCAATTCCTCGATGCGCGTCTCCAGCTCGGCCACGGGCTGTTCGAACTCGAGGAAGGTGGTTTTCATCCCGGTGGCCATTCTAATTCACCGGCACCACGCGGTTCCGGCCGGCCGACTTGCCCATGTAGAGCGCGCGATCGGCGCGCGCCAGCAGGGCTTCCGGCGTTTCCCCTGCGCCGGCGCGCGCCACGCCGACCGTGACGCTGATCCGGTACTCCGGCGGCAGCGTCGGGATCGGGCCTGCATTCAGCGACTCGCGCACCCGCTCGGCGCAGGCCATCGCCCCGGGCAATGCGGTATCCGGAAGCACCAACAGGAACTCCTCGCCTCCCAGGCGCCCGAACACGTCCACGTCGCGCATCCCGGCGTCGGCGGCGAGCATGGCGAAGTGCCTGAGCACGGCGTCGCCCGCGGCGTGGCCCCAGGTGTCGTTCACCTTCTTGAAATGATCCAGGTCGAACAGGCAGATGGCGTAGCTCGCACCCACGCGTCGCGCTCGGGCCGCCTCTCGCGCCATGACCTCCAGCAGGAAGCGCCGGTTGTACAGGCCGGTGAGCTCGTCGCGCACGGCGATGGTTTCAATCCGCCGCAGCGCGTCGGTCAGCCGGCGATTGCTGTCGGACAGGCGCACCCGCAGCCGGCTGACGAAGCCGCCGGTGGCGGCGAATGCGGGCAGGACCATCGCCAGCAGCGCCAACTGCAGCGCGGCGCCCGCGGCGCCTGCCTGCGGGTGGCGCAGCTGCCAGAGCCCCAGCGCGGTCGCGTGCGCGAGCAGCGCGATCACGGACAGCACGATCAGGCGCCGGGAATCCAGCCGCAGGACCCCGAACAGCAGCGCCACCAGATAGAAGGACGACAGCACCCCGCGCAACTCGGTCGCGAAGTGGGCGACGAACGCGACGCTGACGATCGCCGCGATGATCTGCTCGGTGGTGAGGCTCGGGTCGCGAAAGCGCAGGTTCAGGCCGCTGCGGATCAGCGCGTAGAACAGCACCACCTGGGCGCCGACCAGGGCTGCAGCCCAGCCCGCGAGCGCGAACTCGGCGAGGCCCAGCGCGGCCGCGGCCAGCACCACCAGCGGCAGCAGCAGCGCGGTGGCCGATGCCATGAACAAACGGCGCAGCCGCAGCGCCTGGCGTTCGTCCCGCGGCAGCAGACTGAACCCATGCCGGTGCCGCGCCCCTGTCGGTTCGACGTGGGCCCGCATGATCCCCTCCTCCCTGGCCTCAGTATTCCACAGGCAGCGGATCGAGCGACCGCCACAGGTACCAGGTCGCCACCGAGCGCCAGGGCGCCCAGCCCTCGCCCAGCTTGCGCATCCGCGCCACGGGCACCTTGCGCCCCTTGAAATAGTGCAGCCGGATCGCCTTCTGCAGCCCAAGGTCGTCCAGCGGGTACACGTCCGGGCGCAGCAGGTTGAACATCAGGAACATCTCGGCGGTCCAGCGGCCGATGCCGCGCACCTGCACCAGTTCCGCGATCACCTCCTCGTCGGGCATCTGCGGCCAGCGCGCGACATGGACGGTGCCGTCGGCGAAATGGCTGGCGAGGTCGGCGATGTACTCGGTCTTGCGGTCAGACAGGCCGCAGGCGCGCAGCTTCGGGCGCGGCTGGGCGAGAACCTGGCGCGGCGTCATCTCCGGCGCGAGCTCGATGACGCGGTTCCACACGCTCTGCGCCGCCTTGACCGAGATCTGCTGCCCGACGATGGCCCGCGCCAGCGTGGCGAAGGGCTCGCCGCGGCGCTGCAATGCGATGCCGGGATAGCGCCGCATGATGCCGCCCAGCACCGGGTCGCGCCGCGCGAGCGAGCGCTTGGCGCTGCTCCAGAACGCGGGTTTCATGAACGAACAGCCAGCGGCAGGTTGACGATCAGGTTCTGCGGCTTGAACCGGACCACGTCGGCCTCGTTCGACGACAGGGCCAGGTAGACCGCACGGCCGGCGATGTCCTTGCGCATCGCGGCCGGATCGGCAAAATCCATGCGGAACAGCGCCAGGATGCGGCGCATCCGGCCCTGCTCCACCTCGGTGCCATTCCAGAGGTCGTTCAGGATCGCCGTGGACTCCGCGTCCAGGCCGATGTGCCAGGCCCAGCGCGCCTCCTCGATCCTGCGCAGCGGCTTCACGCTCACCGCCGTGCCGGTGAAATGCGCCACCCAGGCTTCGATCACCCGGCACAGCGCGTCCAGCGCCGGCCTGCCGTAGGTGACGCTGATCACGGTGTCGTGCCGCGAGTGACGTTCCCAATAGAGCGCGGCGTTGTTCCGGTCCAGCACGTCCAGGTTCACCGTCCCGAGCGCGCCCTGGGCCTCCACGATCAGCCGCCCCAGGCTGCCGAACTGGTTGCCCGAGGCGTGCATCTCGACCGTTTCCAGGTCCGCGAGCAGCACATGGCCGTCCTTGAGGCTTGCCTTCTGCTCGCGGAAGAACAACTCGGCGGCCCGCGCCTGCAGCGGGTCCTCGCAGCCCTCCAGGATGTTGCGCAGGATGACGTGCACCAGCTGCTCCACAAACAGCGGCGGCACGTCCACGCCCTTGCCGCCGAACAGCCCGGCGTAGCAGGCCTCGACGGTACCGGCCGCCAGCAGGCGGTCGCGAAAGCGCAGCAGGACCCGGTAGTTGTCGCGCGCGTCGGTATCGGCGACCGCCTCCAGCTCGGCCGGCGGCACCGTCCGGCGCGGCTCGTGCATCAGGGCCTCGTGCAGCGCGTGTTCGGCGTCGCAGGATTCCTCCACCGGGTGGATCTCCGGCCGGAGGTAGTAGGCGCGCAGGAAATCATCGCTGACCCGAAGCCGCCCGGCGGGGTCCTTCTCCAGCAGGTGGTAGCCGCTGCTGCGCCAGAAATCCGGCATGGCGATGGCGGGCGCGATGCGGTGCGCAGGCGGGCCGGGCCGCAGCCCTAGGCCGGCACCAGCATCAAACGCGAATGCTCCGCCACGTGCTGGCGCAGGAACCCCATCTGGTCCGAGAGGATGCGGCGGTTGGTCAGGATCAGGTATTCCGCCTTGTTCGGGACATAGGGCGTATACAGCAGCTCCATGTCCGCTTCCTCCGGCAGCCGGTTGCGCTTGTGGCCATTGCAGTGCCGGCAGGCGGTGACCACGTTCATCCAGGTGTCCCGCCCGCCGCGCGACAGCGGCCGGATGTGGTCCCGGGTGAGGCGGAAGTAGTTGAACTCCCCGCCGCAGTAGGCGCACATATGGCGGTCGCGGCGGAACAGCTCGCGGTTGTTGAGCGGCGGCACCTGGTTGAAGCCCTTCGCGGCCAGCGCCTTGCCGCGGATGGCGATGATGGAGTGCGCGGTGATGCTGGAGCGCGTCCCCGTCGCCCGGGACAGGCCGCCGTAGAAGGTGAAGGTGCGATCGCCGAGGGTCCAGGCGACCAGGTTCTTGGCGTAATAGAAGCAGGCCTGCTGCCAGCTGATCCAGCGGTGCGGGATGCCGTGGCTGTCGAGCGTCAGGATGAGCGGGCCGTCCATGGCGACGGATTCTGCCTACTCGCCTTGTGCTTTGCAATAACCGGAAAAACAAGGGGCTGCGAGGCGAACCTCACGGCCGGTGGAAACTAGCGCTCGCCCACCCGGTCCTTGAAGCCCTGGCCGGCGCAAAAGGCCGGAACGGTCTTGGCGTTGATCTTGATCTCCTTGCCATTGGCCGGGCTGCGGCCGGCGCGCGCCTTTCGCTTGCGCGGCATGAAGGTGCCGAAGCCGACCACGGTGACCCGCTTGCCGCGCGCGACGTTCGCGACGATGGCATCGAACACCGCGTTGACCGCCTCGCCCGCCGCGAGCTTGGAGAGATTGCCCGCGCGCGCCGCGGCGACCACGAGATCCGACTTGGTGACGACCGATGCCATGCGTTCTCCCTGTGAACCTGTCCGGCCGACCTTCCCTGATCGGACTTCGCCCGCCAACGCGCTTCGCAACGGAAGCGGAATCATAGCCAGATCGATTTGCGAAAACAATCGCCGCCGCGGAATTTTTTTCCACCTCGATTCCTTTCGCGCGCGCGCTCGATCGCGTGCGCGAGAAAAATCCTTTGCGCGCGCATCGTTGCGCGGAAATCGCGGTTCAGGCCGCCGAAGCGGGCCGATGGCGAGCCGCCGGAGGCGCTGCTAGACTACGGCTTCCTTAAGGAGGAGTCCCCCACATGAAGCTTCACCGTACCGTCCTCGCCGCGCTCATCGGCTCGGCGTTCTCGATGCCCGCGCTTGCGCAGGCCCCGCTCACCTTCTCGTCCTGGGTGCCGCCCACCCACCACCTCACCATCTGGCAGCAGAACTGGGCCGCCGAGGTGGAGAAGGCCACCGGCGGGCGGGTCAAGTTCCAGTCGCTGCCCAAGCACCCATCCGCGCCCCAGGGCACCTTTGATGCGGTGCGGGACGGCCTGATGGACCTGTCCTACGTCACCGCCAGCTACACGCCCGCGCGCCACATCCTGCCCAAGCTGCCCGAGCTCCCGGGCGCCGGAGACACCGCCGTGATCAACTCGGTGGCGTATTCGCGCATCCATTGGAAGCACCTGCACAAGGCGGGCGAGTACAACGGCGTCAAGCTGCTCGCGGTCTGGACGCACGGCCCGGGGCAGATGCACACCAAGAAGCCGATCAGGACGCTGGCCGACTTCAAGGGCATGAAGATCCGCTCGGGCGGCGGCGTATCCGAGGAGGTGGTGACGGCGCTCGGCGGCTCGCCCTTCTTCAAGCCCGCGGGCGAATCCTTCGAACTGCTCAAGTCCGGCGTCGCCGACGGCATCTTCTTCCCGCTGGAGTCGATCGTGTCGTTCAAGCTCGACACCGTGCTGGAGCAGTCGACGATCTTCCCGGGCGGGCTCTACAGCTCGGCCTTCGGCTTCTTCATGAACCAGGGCAAGTGGGACAAGCTCTCCAAGCAGGACCAGGCCATCATCGAGAAGTTCTCGGGCGAGTACGCGGCGCGCTCGAACGGCCAGTCCTGGGACACCGCCGACCAGCGCGGGCTTGCCGCCATCAAGGCCTCCAGCATGAAGCTGGTCAACGCCGACCCGGCGCTGATCGCCGAGGTGCAGAAGCGCTCGCAGCCCATCGTCGACGCCTGGATCAAGGGCGCCAGCGCCAAGGGCATCGACGCCCGCGCGGTCCTCGCCGAGTTCCGCGAGGAATTGAAGAAGGTCGCCGCCGGCAAGTAGCGCCGGCCGGCAACGGAAGGGGGCGGGTCGGTCCCGCCCCCTTTTCGTTTCCGCACCATGAACCAGACGCGACGCCGCATTTGGGAGAAGCGCGCGGACGACGTGCTCGGCGTCGCCGCCTCCGCGATCCTGTTCAGCATGATGACGCTCACCTTCGTGGACGTCGTGATGCGCTACGTCTTCAACCGACCCCTGCGCGGCGGCTTCGAGCTGACCGAGCTCATGCTGCTGGTGCTGATCTTCGCCGGCCTGCCGCTGGTCACGCACGCCGGCGAGCATGTCACCATGGACCTGATCGACCGCTTCGTCGGGCCGCGCCTGCGCGCGCTCCAGTTCCGGCTGGTTGAACTCGCCTGCGCCGGATTGATGTTCTTCCTCACCTGGCTGATGTGGCGCAAGGCGGGCACGATCGCCGGCTACGGCGATACCACCGACATCCTGCGCATCCCGGTCGGCCCCTTCGTCTACTTCATGACGGCCATGATCCTGGTCTCCGGGCTGGTGCACCTGTTCCGCGCCGCATCCCCGCCGGAGAAGACGTGATCGAGGGCCTGGTCGGGCTGGGAGCGATGCTGGTGCTGTCGTTCCTGCGCATCCCGATCGCGCTGTCCATGGCGATCGTCGGCGTGGTCGGCTACGCCTACATGCGCGACTGGAACTGGGCCATCGCCTTCGCCGCGGTGCAGACCAACGTCTACGAGACCGGCCGCAACTACACCCTGTCGGTGGTGCCGCTGTTCCTGCTCATGGGGAGCTTCGTCTCCCACGCCGGCATCGCGCACGAGCTGTTCCGCGCCGCCTACGCCTTCATCGGCCACCTGCGCGGCGGCCTGGCCATGGCGACCATTCTCGCCTGCGCCGGCTTCGGCTCCATCTGCGGCTCGTCGATCGCCACCGCCGCCACGATGGCGAAGGTGGCCTACCCTTCCATGAAGCGGTTCCACTACTCGGACCGGCTGGCCGCGGGCGCCATCGCCGCCGGCGGCACGCTCGGGATCATGATCCCGCCCTCGACGCTGATGGTGATCTACGGCGTGTTCACCGAGACCAACATCGGCAAGATGTTCGCCGCCGGCCTGCTGCCCGGGATCCTGGGCGCGATCCTGCTCTGCGGCGCGGTGCAGTGGTCCTGCTGGCGCGATCCGAAGGCCGGTCCGCCCGGGGAACGCGCGGGCTGGGGCGAGCGCCTGGTGTCGCTCGCCCACATCTGGCCGGTGGCCGTGCTGTTCGCGTTCGTCATCGGCGGCATCTACGGCGGCCTCTTCACCGCCACCGAGGGCGCGGGCATGGGCGCCTTCGGCGCCATGGTGTTCGCCCTCTGGCGCCGGGCGCTCAACTGGCGCACGCTCTACAGTTCGCTGGTGGAGAGCGGCCGCACCACGGCGATGCTGTTCATGATCCTGATCGGCGCGCTGATCTTCGCCGACTTCATCAACATCACCAGCATGCCAACGGACCTCAAGGACTTCGTCACCCGCTTCGAGCTGACGCCGGTGATGGTGGTGGCCGCGATCATGGTGATCTACGTGCTGCTGGGCACCGCGATGGAGGAGCTGTCCATGGTGCTGCTCACGCTGCCGGTGTTCTTCCCGCTCATCGTCAGCATGGGCCTGGACCCGGTGTGGTTCGGCATCCTGGTGGTCACCATCGTCGAGATCGGCCTCATCAGCCCGCCGGTGGGGATGAATCTCTTCGTGCTCTCCACGCTGCTGCCACAGGTGCCCACCACCACCGTTTTCCGCGGCGTGCTGCCGTTCCTCACCGCGGACTGCGTGCGCCTCGCGCTGCTGATCGCGTTCCCGCCGATCGCGCTCTGGCTGCCGGGGCTGATCGCCTAGGGTCAGATCTCGACCTTCGTCCCCAGCTCGATCACCCGGTTGGCCGGCAGCCTGAAGTAGTCCGCGGCGTTGCCGGCGTTCTTCGACAGCGCGGCGAACAGGCGCTCGCGCCACAGCGCCATGCCGCCCTCGCCCCGCACCGGCACCACCGTCTCGCGGCTGAGGAAATACGAGGTCTGCATCGGCTCGTAGTCGAGCAGGCCCAGGCCGCCGGCGATCTCCATTGCCTTGGGCACGTCGGGCTGGTTCATGAAGCCGAAGCGCATCGTGACCCGCAGGCAGCCGTGGCCCAGGCGGTCGACGCGGACGCGCTCATCGAAGGGCACCCAGGGCTGGTCCAGCGTCTCCACGGTCAGGAACACCACCTGCTCGTGCACCACCTTGTTGTGGTTGAGGTTGTGCAGCAGCGCGTTGGGGGTGGAATCCGGCGTCGCGGTGAGGAATACCGCGGTGCCCGGCACCCGCTGCGGCGGCTCGCGGAACAGCGACTCGAGGAACGGCAAGAGCGGCACCGAGGACGCCCTCAGGCGTCCGAACAGGATGCGCCGGCCGCTGCGCCAGGTGGTCATGACCGCGAACAGCGCGATGCCGAGGACCAGCGGGAACCAGCCGCCCTCGAAGGTCTTCAACAGCGCCGAGGAGAAGAACGCGATGTCGATGACGAGGAAGAATCCGGTGGCGAACACGCACAGGGGCAGCGGCAGGCGCCAGTGGTAGCGGATGACGAAGAAGGTGAGCACCGTGGTGATGGTCATGGTGCCGGTGACCGCGATGCCGTAGGCCGAGGCGAGGCGCGTGGAGGAGCCGAAACCGAACACCGCCGCCAGCACCAGGACGAGCAGGATCCAGTTCACCGCCGGGATGTAGATCTGGCCGAACCGGCGCGCCGAGGTCTGGATGATGTTCATGCGCGGCAGGAATCCGAGCTGGATCGCCTGCCGCGCCAGCGAGTAGGCGCCGGTGATGGTCGCCTGCGAGGCGATCACGGTGGCCGCGGTGGCCAGGGCGACCATCGGATACAGCGCCCAGCCCGGCACCGCGAGGAAGAACGGGTTCTCCACCGCCTTCGGGTTGGCGATCAGCAGCGCGCCCTGGCCGAAGTAGTTGAGCACCAGCCCCGGCAGCACGACCCCGAACCAGGCGGCACGGATCGGCCAGCGGCCGAAGTGCCCCATGTCGGCGTACAGCGCCTCGGCCCCGGTGAAGGCGAGCAGCACCGCGCCCAGCACCACGAACGAGGCGAAGCCGTGGCCGGTGACGAATTGCAGCGCGTGGCGCGGGTCGAGCGCGTCGAACACCACCGGGTTCTGGACGATGTTCCAGATGCCGATCGCGCCCAGGGCGAAGAACCACGCCAGGCACACCGGGCCGAACAGCGTGCCGACCACGGCGGTACCTTGGCGCTGGAACAGGAACAGTCCGATGATCACGCCCGCGGCGATCGGCAGCACCCAGGGCTTGAATGCGGCCGTGCCGATCTCCAGCCCCTCGACCGCGGACACCACCGAGATCGCCGGCGTCAGCACCGCCTCGCCGAAGAACAGCGCGGCGCCGAACAGCCCCACCGTCACCACGAACCGGCGCCACCCCGGGCGCTCGCGCACCGCGGCGCTGGCAAGCGCGATCAGTGCCATCGTGCCGCCCTCGCCGCGGTTGTCGGCGCGCATCACCAGCACCACGTACTTGAGCGACACCACGATCACCAGCACCCAGAAAATCGCGGACAAGCCGCCCAGCACGTTGGCGGTGGTGAGCGCGATGCCGTGGCCGGGGGCGAAGGTTTCCTTCACCGCGTACAGGGGACTGGTGCCGATGTCGCCGTAGACGATGCCCAGCGCGAGCAGCGTCAGGGCGGCCCTGGAGGATTGGGCGGGGTGCGAACCGTTGGCCAGGAGGATGGAAACACGGGAGCCAGTGAGGGCGCGGAGTCTGCTCCCGCGTTGCAGCATTTGCAAACCGGCCGTTCGTCGCCGGAAAAAGGATGAGTAAAATCATGGCTATCCGGAACAGGCGTTTCAAGGGGTGGGAATGAACGATCGCGACAAGGCTTACTTCATGGACCGCGTCAGCCGCGAGATGGAAGAGGACCTCGGGGTCCTGAACCTGTCGCCGCCGGAAGCGCTCGCCGCCTGCTGCCGCATCCTCGCGCGCGAAGGCCATGAATCGGGGCTCGCCGGACAGGTCACGGCGCTGGGGCAGCAGCCCAACACCTGGTGGACGCTGAAATTCGGCCTGGGCTTCGAAGAGGCAACCACCGAGCGCATGGTGCTGGTGGACGAGGACCTGAAGCCATTGTCTGGCGGACGAGCCAACCCGGGGGTTCGCTTCCATGTCTGGATCTACAGGAAGCGCCCCGACGTGAAGGCCATCGTCCACACCCACGCCCCCTACGCGTCCGCCCTCGCCGCCACCGGCAAGCCGTTGAAGACCATCCATATGGACAGCGCGATGCTCCACGGCACCGCGCACCTGCCGGAGTGGCCGGGCGTGCCGGTCGCCGACGACGAGGGCCGGATCATTTCCGGGGCGCTGGGCTCCGCCAAGACCATCCTGCTCGCGAACCACGGCCTGCTCGCGGCCGGGTCATCGATCGAGGAGGCGACGTACCTCGCCGTGTTCCTCGAGCGCGCCGCGCGGATGCAGATCCGCGCCATGGCGGCAGGCGGATTCAAGGAAGTGAAGCCCGAATTGGCCGAGGAAGCCCGCCAGTTCCTGCTGCAGCCTTCCATCGTGCGCGGCACCTTCGCCTACTGGGCCCGCCGCAGCCCGCCAATGTAACCGATCGGTTACATTTAATCAGGGACGGACCACGTTTTTCAGTCCCTGCCCGCCAGCAGGTCCACCAGCACCGCCGGATCCCTCTCCGCCTTGCCCTGCGCCTCCAGCAGGCGGTAGAGCTCGGCCGCGGTGCGCGCCATCGGCAAGGGCACGCCGAACTGGCGGGCCACGGTCGCCGCGTTTTCGAGGTCCTTCAGCATGGTCGCGTTCGCCCCCAGCGGCGGCGCGAAGTTCCGCGCGGCCATGCGCGCGCCGAAGACCTGCAGCGGCAGCGAATCGGCAAAGCCGCCCTTCAGCGCCTCGGGCAGCATCTTCGCGTCCACCCCCGCGGCTTCCGCCAGGCGGATCGCCTCGGCGATCACCGGCAGGAGGCTGCCGACGATGACCTGGTTGCACAGCTTGGTCGCCTGCCCGGCGCCCGAGTCGCCCATGCGGGTGAAGCGCTGCGCCATGAGCATCACGATGGGACGCACGCGCTCGATATCCTCCGCCCTGCCGCTGGCCATGATGGCGAGCGTGCCCTTCTCCGCGCCGGGAACGCCGCCGGAGACCGGGGCATCGACCAGGCCCATGCCTTGCGCGGCAAGGCGTTCGGCGAATGCGCGCGCCGAATCCGGCGCGATGCTGGAGAAATCCACCACCAGCTTCCCGGCGGCGCCACCGGATTCGATGCCGTCGCTTCCGAACAGCACCGCCTCGGCCGCCTTCTGGTCGGTCACGCACATCATGATGATGTCCGCTGCCCGCGCCACGGCCGCGGGCGACTCCAACGCCTTCGCGCCCTTTTCCACGACCGGCGCGAGCTTGTCCCTGGTCCGGTTCCACACCGAGACCTCGCGCCCCGCGGCGAGCAGCCGCAGCGTCATCGGACGCCCCATGAGCCCGATCCCGATGTAGCCCAACCGTGGTCGCGCGCTCACCGCTTCCCCCGAAAACGTGGTCTGTCCCTGTTTTTCGGCGGGCCGCTGTGGGTGACGGCGCCGTGGAAGGCGGAGCCGACCTGGGCGGCGTACTTCTCCAGCGCGCCGGAAAGCGACTGCTTGGGCATCCTGGCCTTGCGCTTCTTCAACTCGGCGGCGGGAACCAGCAGCTCGAGGCGCCCCTCCTCGGCGTCGATCACGATGCGGTCGCCGGTCTTCACCAGCGCGAGCGGCCCGCCCACGCCCGCTTCCGGCGAGACGTAGCCCACCATCATCCCGCGCGTCGCGCCTGAGAAGCGCCCGTCGGTGACCAGCGCCACCTTCTCGCCCACGCCCTGTCCGTACAGCAGCGCGGTGACGCCGAGCATCTCGCGCATGCCGGGACCGCCCTTCGGCCCCTCGTAGCGGATGACCAGCACGTCGCCCGGCTGGTAGGCGCGCTTGCGAACCACCTCGACACAGGCCTCCTCGTTGTCGAACACCCGGGCGCGGCCCTCGAAGCGCAGGGACTTCAGGCCCGCGACCTTCAGCAGCGCACCATCGGGTGCGAGGTTGCCCTTGAGCACCACGATGCCGCCCGTGTCCATGATCGCCTTCTTCGGCACCACCTTGCCGTCGGCGCCGGGGTGATCGCCCAGTTCCTGCTCCAGCGTGGTGCCGTAGATGGTCAGGCAGTCGCCGTGCAGCGCGCCGCGCTTGAGCAGTTCCTTCAGCACCGCGTACACGCCGCCGATCTCGTGCAGGTCCTTGGCGAGGTACTTGCCGCCGGGCTTCATGTCGGCGAGATAGGGAGTGCGCTTCGAGATCCGCGCCAGGTCGTCGAGCGAAAACTTGATGCCTGCCTCGTGCGCGATGGCCGGGATGTGCAGCCCGGCGTTGGTGGAGCCGCCGGTGGCCGCGACCGCGGCGCAGGCGTTCTCCAGGCTCTTCATCGTCACCAAGTCGCGCGGCAGCGGCCCGCCCTTCTTCAGCAGTTCCATCGCCACGCGCCCCGCTTCGCGCGCCTGGGCGCGGCGCTCCAGCGCCACCGCCGGCATGGTCGCCGACCCGGGCAGCGCGAGGCCCAGGGTCTCGGAGACCATCGCCATGGTGTTGGCGCTGAACTGTCCCGGGCAGGCGCCCGGCCCAGGCAGGCAGACGTGCTCCAGCACGTCCAGCTGCTTGCGCGTCACGGTACCCGCATAGACACCGCCCACCGCTTCGTAGGTATCGAGGACGGTCACGTCCTTGCCGTCCAGCCGCCCGGGGAGCGCGGCGCCGCCGTACATGAACACCGAGGGCAGGTTGAGGCGCACCATCGCCATCATCATCCCCGGCAGCGTCTTGTCGCAGCCGGCGAAGGTGACCAGCGCGTCGTAGGCATGGCCGCGGCAGACCGCCTCCACGCCGTCGGCGATCAGCTCGCGCGACAGCAGCGAGTAGCGCATCCCGGCGTGATTCATGGACATGGAATCCGCCACCGCGATCGAGGCGAAGTCGAACGGGACACCGCCGCCGTCGCGCACGCCCTCGCAGGCCTCGCGCGCCAGGGACCCCAGCAGCGCGTTGCAGGGCGTGACGCGGCCGTCGGTAGAGGCCACGCCCACGAATGGCCGCTGGATGTCCTCGTCGGTGAGGCCCAGGCCGCGCAGGAAGGCGCGGTGCGGCGCGCGGTCGATCCCCTCCACCGTGACGCGCGAAGGCAGGATCGGGATCCTCTTGTTCTTCTTCATGCCAGCGACTCCGCGATGATCTCCTCGATGGAGGAATTGTGGTGGAAACCCAGTTGCGTGGCTCGCGCCGAGCGCGTCGCCTTCGGCACCAGGTCCATCACGGACTGTACTCGGGGATCCGGCTCGAAGCGCACGCGTCCCGTCGCCTTCGGCTTCACCGCCTCCCACATCTGGCCAGCGGATACCGAAACGCTGTTGAGCAGCACCGTGCGGTCGTGGCCCAATGCGTCCGCGGGCAGGTCCGCCGCATGCAGGAACGCCTCGGCCACCTTCTGTACCGAGATGCAGGGCTGGCGCGTGTCCGGCCGCACCGGGCAGACATAGTCGTGGCCGGCCAGCGGCTCGCGGATGACGGCGCTCGACCAGCCCGACAGCGCGGTGTTGGTCCCTTCGCGCACCAGCACCGCCGGCAGGCGCAGGGTGCGCCCGTCGACGAAGCCACGCCGCGTGTAGTCATTGATCAGCACTTCGCAGGCGAGCTTCTGCGCGCCGTAGGAAATGCGCGGTGAGGCCGGCGTGTCGTCGGTCACCGGATCCGGTAGGTCGCCGCCGTAGACGCCGATGGTGGAGGCGAAGATGAACTTCGGCCGGTGGCCGGCCAGGCGGCATGCCTCCAGCAGGTCGCGCGTCGCGTCCAGGTTGACCTTGGTGCCCAGCTCGAAATTCTGCTCGGCGCCGCCGGAGACGAGCGCGGCGAAGTGGAACACCGTGGAAACGTCGGAGGTTACGAGGGAGCGGACGAACTGCGGGTAGGCGATGTTCCCGGAAGAGAACCGGACTTTCGGATCCTCGAATCCCAGCGCCCCTTGATCCGTCGCATGGATTTCCCCGATCTCAGGGCGCGCCGTTTGCGCCCTCGCGGCTTCCCTGACAAACCTGGCCCCTATGAACCCCGCCGCACCGGTGACCAGGATTGCCATCCGCCTGCCGCGCGGCGGTCCAGGCCTGCTCTAGAGGCCCTTGCGCGCGGCGCGGCTGCGGTGCTTGCCGCGCGAGACCGCGCCCTTGCGCAGTTCGGAGCCGTAGTTCTTGCTGTTGTCGCCCCGCTCCTTGGCGCGCTCGCGCATCATGCGCTCGGCCTCGGACTCGTTGGCGCGGGCTGCGCCGTATTTGCGTTTCATGGATACTCCGTCCTATGGATCGACTGATCGAGGGGCGCAATGATACCCGAGACTCGGGCATGGGTACGCCGCTGCGCTTCGACAACCGTTTCGTTCGCGCCCTGCCGGGCGACCCTGTCCTCACCAACGTCCCGCGCCCGGTCCGCAACGCGCTCTACACCCGCATCGAGCCCACGCCCGTCGCCGCCCCGCGCCTGCTTGCGTGGTCGGATGAGCTCGGCGCGCAGCTCGGCATCGAGCGCCCGGCGCCCGAGGGACAAATGGCGGAAGTCCTCGCCGGCAACCGCCTGCTGCCGGGCATGGAACCCTATGCCGCGCGCTACGGCGGCCACCAGTTCGGCCATTGGGCCGGGCAGCTGGGCGACGGCCGTGCGATCACGCTCGCGGAACTGATCGCCGCGGACGGCAGCCGGCAGGAACTGCAGCTGAAGGGCGCGGGCCGCACGCCCTACTCGCGCACTGCGGACGGCCGCGCCGTGCTGCGCTCCTCGCTGCGCGAGTTCCTGTGCAGCGAGGCGATGCACTGGCTGGGGGTGCCGACCACGCGCGCGCTGAGCCTCGCCGCCACCGGCGAGCCGGTGGTGCGGGACATGTTCTACGACGGCAACCCGGAGCCCGAGCCCGGCGCCGTCGTGTGCCGGGTGGCACCCTCCTTCGTGCGCTTCGGCAATTTCCAGATCCTCGCCGCGACGAAGGAACTGGACGAACTGAAGCTGCTCGCCGATCACGTCATGCGCGAACACTTCCCCGGCATCGAGTCGATCGAGGACTGGTTCCGCGAAACCTGCCGCCGCACCGGCCTGCTGATGGCGGACTGGATGCGCCTCGGGTTCGTCCACGGCGTCATGAACACCGACAACATGTCCATCCTCGGCCTCACCATCGACTACGGCCCCTACGGCTGGCTCGAGGGCTATGACCTCGCCTGGACCCCCAACACCACCGACGCCGAGGGACGGCGCTACTGCTACGGCAACCAGCCGCATATCGCGCAATGGAACCTCGCGCGCCTGGCCGAGGCGCTGGTGCCGCTGGTGAAGGCAAGCGAGCCGCTGGGCGAAGGCCTCGCCCTGTATGCCGAGACCTTCAGCCGGGCGTGGTCGCAGGCGCTTGCCGCCAAGCTGGGCGTCGCGGCGCTGGATCGGCCTGGCGACGACGAACTGGTCGCGGACCTGTTCGAGCTCCTGGGCGCGGTGGAAACCGACTTCACGCTCTTCTTCCGCAACCTCGCGGAGCCGACCGTGGAATCGCTGCAGCCCGCCTACTACCGCGATGACCTGCCGCGCGAGCGGCTGCAAGCCTGGCTCGGGCGCTACGTGCAGCGCACGAAGGACGAGGCCGGCCGCGTGGCGCGCATGAACGCGGCGAATCCGAAGTACGTGTTCCGCAACTACCTCGCGCAGCAGGCGATCGATGCGCTCGCCGCGGGCGACGCCTCGGTGCTGGAGCGCCTGATGCGGGTGCTGCGCCGGCCCTACGACGAGCAGCCCGGCGAGAGCGATCTCGCCGCGCGGCGGCCGGAGTGGGCGCGCAACCGGGCGGGCTGCTCCGCGCTGTCATGCAGTTCCTGAGGCGCCGCGTGTGAATTCCCCTGGAAGAACCTGCACGCGCTCCGCGCCAGAGAAACCCGAGAAAGGCGACGGGAGATGACCCCCACAAGCTACGACGCACTGATGGAAGTGGTCCGCAACCGCATGACGGTGCGCGCCTTCGATCCTTCTGTGCCGATTCCCCGCGAGCACTACGAGCTGATCCTCGAGGCGGCCCGCCACGCGCCCTCGGGCGCCAACGCCCAGCCCTGGCACTTCATCGTGGTCGAGGACCAGTCCCTCAAGGACCGGATCATGGCGTACTTCCGCGAGGAGCAGGTGGCGCGCGCGAAGTTGAAGATGAAATTCCCGACGCCGGACTACCGCGGCCTCGCCACCGCGCCCGGCTTCATCGTCGTCGCCAGCGACTTCCGCTGGGTGCGCGCGTTCCCGGTGCTCAACGACGGCTCGGAACTGGACCGGATGTACAAGGAGAACGCCGAGCGCATCCTGCTGCAGAGCGTGGCCGCGGCCACCATGTCGGCGCACCTCGCCGCGGCGGCGCTGGGCTACAACGTCTGGTGGGTGACCGCGATCGGCCAGGAGAAGGCGCAAGCCGCGATGAAGCCGCTGCTCGGGATTCCGGAGGAACTGTCGGTGCTGGACATCATGTGCTTCGGCCCGCCGGCCAAGGCGCCGTACAAGCGCTGGAAGAAGCGGCTGGAGGAGATCGTGAGCTGGAACCGCTTCGATCCGGCGCAGGCGAAGACCGAGGCGCAGATCGACGAATGGATCGCGACCCAGCGCCAGAAGGTGATGTACAAGGACGAGAAGAACGTCGACTAGCGCCTCAGCGGTCGCCTTACAGCAGCAGCACCGCCACCGCCTGCACCAGCAGCCAGGCCGCCAGCAGGCCGACGCCGGCGAGGGCCCTCTTCCGGTGCTTCTCGCCCGCTTGCCGCTCGTCAGGCGACAGGCGGTCCTCGGCGATGCGCGGCGCGCTCCAAAGGTGCAGGAAAATCAGCAGCGCGCCGATCGTGGTCGCGAACAGGCTGACGGTACTGAGTATCCAGCTGACGGCCATCAACGGTCCTCCCCAGGTGAATTCCGGCGTGCGATCGTCCTGCAAGCGTAGCGCAGGCGCCGACCCGGCGCATCCAGTGTTCCAAGCGGACATACGCAACGGCGTTGTGCCCTCGGACGATGAAGACTAGACTCGCGCTCCTTTTTGCGGCGCAAGGGCAAGATGATCCCTGTTCAGATGCGATGGCTGGCGGCCGGCGCGGCGATGTTGTTCTGCGCCGGGACTGCGCATGCAGACCTCTACGGCTTCGTGGACGGCGACCGGGTTTCGGTGATCATCTCCGACACGCCGCCAGAGGACACGCGCTACAAGCTGTTCAAGAAAGGCGAAGCGGGCCGCTACGTCACCCCGCCGCCCGAAACCGCCGCGGGAGAGCCGCTGCAGCTCGCGAAGTACGGCAGCCAGATCCACGCCGCGGCCCGGGAAACCAACGTCGACCCGGCCCTGATCCATGCCGTCATCTCCGTCGAGTCCGGCTACAACCCCGCCGCCCGCTCCAGCGCCGGCGCGGTCGGCCTGATGCAGCTCATGCCCGGCACCGCGAAGCGCTACGGCGTGACGAACCGGCTCGACCCGGCGCAGAACATCCGCGGCGGCGCGCGCTACCTGCGCGACCTGAAGGTCCTGTTCGACGGCAACCTGCAGCTCGTCCTCGCGGCCTACAACGCGGGCGAGGAAGCGGTGATGAAGCACGGCCGCCGCATCCCGCCCTACCGCGAAACCGTGGCGTACGTGCCCAAGGTGCTGGGGCACTACCGGCGGTTCCGCCCGGAGGCACCCGGCTGAGGGCTCATTTCTGCCGTGGATTGCGCAGGCCCGCGTCCGGCGCGCGGTAGTCCCCGGAGCGCAGCTGGCCCACCATCGCCGCGAGGCTGAGCGCGGCGTTGGTCACCTGCATGAACAGTTCGGTGTCGGCGTCCAGCTCGGCGTGGCTGGTGGCATAGGGCTTGTAGTAGCCGATGAACGTGTCGAGCGCGGCGGCCGGCCCGGCCTGGACCAGCCCCATGTCGGTGAGCCAGTCGACGAGAATCCGGCGCAGGTTCTCCGGACCCGCGGTGTCGCCGTGCGCCACCACCGCGAAGGCGCGGCCCGCGAGGTGCTTCGGGTAGCTCCAGCCCCGCAGCTCCAGTTGCTTCGCCAGCGCCGGGTTCTTGCCCTTCGTCAGCGTCGGATCCGGATTGCCGCCATCGGCGCACACCAGCCGGTCCATCATCAGCTTCAGGCTCGCGGGCGCCTGGTACCAGTTCACCGGGCACAGGATGAACACGCCGTGCGCCGCGACCCAGCGCGGATAGAGCTCCGCCATCCAGTCGTTAACCTGGCCCAACGCATGGTTCGGGTAGCAGGAGCACGGCCAGTTGCACAGCGGCATCGCCGTCGATACGCAGGCCTTGCAGGGATGGATCACCTTGAGGGGTTCGTCGGCGAGTTCGGAAATCTCGAGAAAATCCACTTCGTGGCCGGGCAAGGCGGCGATCGCCTTCTGCGCCGCCTGCGCGAGCCGGCGCGTCTTCGAGATCTCCCCCGGGCAGGTGTGCTCGCTGCGCGTCGAGCCGTTGACGATCAGGATCCGCGAGGGCGCGGCCGGGTCCTTCTGCCGCTGCGCCGCAGCCAGGATCTGCCGGCGCGTCTCCAGCCATTCGACGGGCAGCTTCTGCGCCGGGTCGGAGAAGCCGGGGCCGGCGGGCGCGCTGAGCGGCGATTTCCGGTAGGCGGCGTAGCCGTCCCAGGCCACCTCGAACACCTTCTCGAGTTCCGGCATGACCTTCCCGAACGCGGGATCGTGGAAGCGCGCGAAAAAGCGCTCGCGGAACTGCGCCTTCGTGAGCGGCACCCATTCCTTCTCGCGCCTGACCCCGGGTTTTTCCATGGCTGTCCTCCTGGCCGATGGGCCAGCTTACCCGAGGCGGGAATTCGCGCTCGAATGACGAAGCACTCTAGAATGAGCGCGTCCACATGAAACACATGCTCCGCAAGGCAGGACGGGTGGTCTCCGGCGTTTTCCTCCGGGGCATGGTCGTCGTGTTGCCGACGGCTCTGACGATCGCGGTCCTCGCCTGGTTCGCGATGGCCTCCGAGGAGTACCTGGGCGAGATCATCCGCGCCCTCCTCCCGGACCTGCCGTACTGGCCGGGGCTCGGGATCGCGCTCGGCGTGGGCATCATCTTCGCCGCCGGGATCGTGGTGAACGCGCGCCTCGCGCGCTGGCTGCTGGGCCAGGCGGACTCGGTGCTGGCGGGCATCCCGGTAGTGAAGAGCATCTACCTCAGCATCCGCGACATCGCTGCGTTCATGTCGGGCGATTCCAGGAAAGGTTTCAGCCAGGTGGTCGCGGTGCGCATCCAGGACATGCGCCTGATCGGCTTCGTCACCACGGAGGATCCCAAGGGCCTGCCGGGGAAGACGGACGGCGAGAAGATCATCGGCGTCTACCTGCCGATGAGCTACGGCATCGGCGGCTACACCGT
>JALHLN010000035.1 GCA_022844545.1 Burkholderiales bacterium
GGCGCCCAGCTGCTCGTCGGACACCAGCAGCGAGCCGTCCTTCAGCTGCGCCAGGTACGCCGGCCGGCCCCAGAAGCTGTTGTCCTTCGGGTTCATGAAGCCGGTGGCGAAGGGCGTGATCTTGGCCCCCTTGCCGTCGGCGCCCGCCTTGACCGTCACCACGTCATAGCCGAACTTGTTGGTGCGGTTCCAGGAACCCTTGCGCGCGACGAAGGCCACGCCCTGGTACTCCTTCGGGAACATGGTGCCGGTGTAGAAGTGCAGCCCCATCACCGCGGCGTGCGGGCCCATGGTGGTCACCGGCAGCGTCACACCCTTGCAGGCGTCCTTGCGGCCCTTGGCGACGTCCGGGTCCACCACGCCATTGGCGTGGCAGTAGGGGAAGCCGAAGTTCTGGCCCGGCTTGGACAGGCGGTTCAGCTCGTCCTCGGGGCCGTTGTCGCCCATCCAGTCGCGGCCATGATCGGTGAACCAGAGCTCGCCCGTCTTGGGGTGGAAGTCGAAGCCCACGGAGTTGCGCACCCCGGTGGCGATCACCTCCATGCCCGAGCCGTCCAGGTTGTAGCGGCGGATCTGGGCATATTCCTTGGACACCTCGCAGATGTTGCACGGCGCGCCGAAGGGAACGTACAGCTTCTTGTCAGGCCCGACGCGGACGTACTTCCAGTTATGGTGCTGCTCCGGCGGCAGCTGGAACGCGGCGGTCATGTCCACCGGCTGGCCGCCGGCGCCGTTGGCGGCGTTGTCGTAGCGCAGCACCTTGTCGATGGCGAACACGTACAGCGCGCCGTTGGCGAACACCGCGGTGGGCTGCAGCAGCTTGTCCACCAGCACCTTGTGCGAGGTCTTGCCGCCGTCGATGGTCACTTCGTAGATCCGGCCCAGCGCGCGCGTGCCGACCCACATCTTCGTCTGCTCGTCGTTCATCGTCATCGCGCGGCCGCCGACCAGGCCGCTCGCCCAGATCTCGGCCTTGAAGCCTTTGGGCAGCTTCAGCTTGTCGATCGGGATCTCGCTCGCGGGGGTTTCGGTCATCTTGCCCGGGACCGGCGCGAGCTTCGATTCCGCCATCGCCGCGGGCTTGCCCTGATGCCAGGCGGGCGGGGGCTTGGGCTTGTCCTGCGAGAACGCGGATTGCACGGTGAACGCGAGCACAGCGGCCAACGTCAGTGCGAAGGCTTTGGTTTTCATGGTCTGGTTTCCTCTCCTGAGAGGGGAGGACGTTACACCGAAGGCACTTCCTCGGCAATGGGGCGACGCAGCAATCTCACTCCAGGATGGCGACCACTTCCCCTTCCTTGAGCGTGTCGCCTTCCTTAACCCGCAGCTCCAGCAGCCTGCCCGCCCTAGGCGCCACCACGGGAATCTCCATCTTCATGGATTCCAGAATGAGAATGACGTCGTCGGCCGACAGTTGCGCGCCGGGTCGGGCCTCGATCTTCCAGACCTTGCCGGCGACTTCGGTGACCACTTTCATGATGGAGGGTGTCCTTTCGCAGGGGAGAATCGTACCTTGCCGGTGGTTCAACGCTAACATTCATCCCACCCGCGACCATGCGCATTCGCCCCGGAATCCGATTCGTTCGTCTGCTGCCCGTCGCGCTGGTCCTGCTCGCGGCCTCCAGTTGGGCCCAGCTCGTCGCCAGCCTCCCGATCCAAGGCGAGATCGCCATTCCGGACAAGCCCCACTTCTTCGGCTCCAGCCAGGGCCTCGCCGGCGTCTTCGGCGCCCTGGGCGGCATCGTCGCCGCACCCGCGGTCGAGGATTCCAGGGAGCGGATCCGGCTCTACATGGCGCAGCATGCCATCGACATCCGCCAGATCGTCCTCGCCGAGTTCCGCAAGGCCGCGGCGGCGGCGCCCGAGTTGGCGCTGCCGAGGGAGGGCGCGCCGTACCGGCTTCGGCTCGGGATACCCAGCTACGGCATCTCGGCGCGCGGGCCCTTCGCGGACGAGTACAAGCCCTGGCTGCGCGTGCGGCTCGAAGTCCTGGACAAGGCCGATCGCGCGGAGTTCGATGAAGGCTCGTTCATCAACAACCGCACCGACGGCACGCCGACGCACGAGCTGGCCAAGTACTTCGGCGATCCCGCGGTCCTCCGGGCCGCCCTCGCGCGGGCGGCTGAACTCGCGGCCGCCGAAGTCGTGAAGGAACTGGTGGAGCGCCATGGCGGCGCGCGGCCGCGGTAGTTGCATCGACGGATACAGGAGAGCGGATGAGAACAATGCACCGCGGGAAATCCAGAATGTTACCGATCGTGCACATTTTGGCGTGCACGGGGTTCCTGCTCGTCGCTCTTCCGGCGGCCGCGCAGCACAAGGAGCCGACCGAGGAGCAATGCCGCCAGATGGTGGACGCCATGGTCCGGATGGTAAAGACCGCGCCGGTGACGACGGAGAGGGACAAGCGCGATGCCCGGGCGATGACGGAGCAGGTCGAGAAGATCGTGAAGGACAACCGCGCTCGCGGGGCTAGTGAGTGTGATTCCTGGCGGGCGATCGGGAAGCTGGCGGTGCGGCAGTGAGTTGGGCGGGCGTTGATCTTGGATTCAGATAGATATGAAGAATCAGAGTGGTGCGTGAATCCTGCGGCCTATCATGGGGCAGGGTGTGGAGGGGATGGGTGCCAGGTTGTGCGGTGCCGTTGGGTTCGGACGTTAATGCTCAAGTTTCCATTGTCCTCGACGCGCCATCTGTCCAAGATTCCGGCGTGCGCCTGATTGATCAGTCTTTCGGCAAAGGCGGTTCGCTGTGGCACCCGTGCTCGACTCGCGTGGATCGCTCGCGGCCACCCTTCGCGCACAAGTTCGGCTGAGTCATGCACTTCGAATGGGACCGGTCAAAGGTCGAGGCCAATAGAACCAGGCACCACGTCACCTTCGATGAGGCGATCGGCGTCTTCTTCGATGCATTGTCGGCGACGTTTCCGGACACGGATTCCGGCCCCGGCGAGGAGCGCCTGATCACCATCGGGCAATCCTCGCTCCTCCGGCTGTTGGTTGTTGTTCATACCGAACTGGGTGAGACAATACGCATCATCAGTGCATGGCTGGCCACCGCACACAAGCGCAAACGACATGAAACCTAAGCGCATCAACCGCGTCGAGCAGATGCGGGCCGAGTACGAGTTCGATTACTCGAAGGCGATCCGAGGCAGGTATCGCAAGCGTCTCCTGGCCGAGGGTTCGAACGTCGTCCTTCTGGACCGGGACGTGGCGACAGCGTTTCCGGACTCGATTGCCGTCAACAAGGCGTTGCGGGCGGTGCTCGAGGCCAGGCGCCGTCGCCCGCCGGCCCGGGCAGCACGGACGCGCGCAAGCGGGGCAAGCCTCAAGTAGGCGCCCGGGCCATGGCGCCCGCTGAACTGCGCACCTCCGGCCCGCTGCAGGCGGCGGTAGTGGCGCTCGCGTTGGGCTTCCTGCTGCGCGACGCGCCGGAGACGGACCCGGCGAACACCTGGCCTTACGTCGTCGCCGGTTACGGTTTCCTTGCGGCGATCGTGCCCTGGCTCGCCGGCGGCTACGGCCCGGGCGAGTTCTCGCTGCGTTACTGGTCCGTGCTGGGCGCGATGTTCGCCGCGCCGGTGGCCGCGGGCGCCTGGCTGCTGGGCGGTACGCCGTACGCGGACCTCGGCGTCGCGTTCTGGGGGTTGTCTGCGCTGTGGCTGGTGCACGGCGCGATCGCGCTGGCGCGCCGCAGGCGGGGAGGGTGACGAAAGCAGGATTCGGCCGTAGAGTCCCTCCCTGAAAGGCGCGCCAGACGCCTTCAACCACCAAGGGGGAGAACGCCATGAGATTGTTGATCGCCGCGCTGGCGCTGCTGTCCGCGCTCTTGGGCGGCTGCGCCGCCGTGCCGATGGCCTCGGTCGAGGCCGACACCACCGCCAAGCAGTTCCAGCCCAGGCCGGGGATGGCCAACCTCTACCTCTACCGCAACGAGACCTTCGGCGCGGCGATCGCGATGACGGTGAGCCTGAACGGCAAGGTGATGGGCCGCACCGGCGCGAGCACCTATTTCCTCTGGGAAGTGCCCCCGGGCAAGTACGAGATCGTGTCGCACACCGAGAACGTCGCCAAGATCACGATCGAGGCCCGGCCGAACCGCAACCACTTCGTCTGGCAGGAGGTGAAGATGGGGATGTGGACGGCGGGCTCGCACCTGGTGGAGGTGGGCGAGGAGCAGGGCAGGAAAGGCGTGCTGGAGTGCACCCGCGCCACCCACGGCGACTGACGGTGTAACCGATCGGTTACATTCGAGCCTAATTCGCGAAGCGGTAAGGCCCGCCCTTGTCCAGCGCGACCTTCCAGGCCGGCCGCGCATGCAGCCGCTTCACCCACGCATCCAGCGCCGGGTACGCGGACCGCTTCTTGTAGGCCTCGGCGATCTCGCCGATGAAGCTCATCTGGATGTCGGCGCCGGAGAACTCCGCGCCCAGCAGGTAGTCGCGCCCCTTCAGGTGCGCATCCAGGTAACCCAGGTGGTTGGCGATCTCGCTCTCGATGCGCGGCCGCAGCGGCTCGCCGTCGTCGCCCAGGCGCGAGACGTACAGGTTGAGCATCAGCGGCAGCATCGCGGAGCCCTCCGCGTAGTGCAGCCACATCTGGTAGTCGTCGTAGGCGGGCGAGGAAGGATCCGGCTGCAGCCGCCCGCCGCCATGGCGCCGGATGACGTAGTCGATGATGGCGCCGGACTCGAACACGATGCGGCCGCCATCGGTGATGACCGGGGACTTGCCCAGCGGATGCACGGCCTTCAGCTCCGGCGGCGCGAGGCGCGTGTCCATGCGCTTGTAGTGCCGGATCTCGTAGGGGAGCGCGAGCTCCTCCAGCAGCCACAGCACGCGCTGCGAGCGCGAGTCGTTGAGGTGGTGGACGACGATCACGCGGTCTGGTTCACGCGCACCAGCGCGATGGTGACGTTGTCGCGGCATTTCGCCGCCAGCGCCGCCTTCAGCAGCGCCTCGGCCGAGGCGACGAGGTCCGTGCCGACCAGCGCCGCCATCTGCTCCTCGGGAAGCGTCTCGTACAGCCCGTCGCTGCACATCAGGAAGACGTCCCCGGCCGCGAGCGACTCGCGGTGCTGGTTGGGCTCGATGTCGGTGAAGGTCTCCCGGCCGCCGAAGCACTGCATCAGCCGGGTGCTGCGTTCGCCCTCGTCGCCCGGTTTCCAGTTGCCGGTCGCGGTGTCATCGATGCTCAGCTGCACCAGCTTGCCCGCGTGCACGCGGTAGGCGCGGCTGTCGCCGACGTTGAAGATGGCCAGGCGCTTCTGGTAGGCCACAAGGCCGACCACGGTTGAGCCCATGCCGGCCAGTTCCGGCTGTTCCTTGAACTGCGCGTAGAGCTCGGCGTTCACGGCGCGCGCCGCCGGGCCGATGTGCCCCGGCCCCTGCGCCGAGAGGCGCCGCGCCAGGCTGCGCGCCACCAGCAGGCTCGCCTTCTCGCCGTCGTTGTGCCCGCCCATGCCGTCGGCCACCAGGCAGGCGAAGGGCTGGTCCACCGGCTGCTCGAAGCGGCGCGCCTTCTCCATGGACTCCTGGGAGACCCAGAAGCCGATGGCGATGCAGTCCTCGTTGTTCTCGCGCACGGCGCCGCGGTGCGTGATGCCCACGGCCTCGATCTGAAGCGTCATTGCCCGAACTCCTTGTCCTGCAGCGCCCGCCACATCAGCTTGCCCGATCCGGTGCGGGGCAGGGCGTCGATGAATTCGATCTTGCGCGGGACCTTGTAGGCGGCCATTTTAGTGCGTGCCCATTCCAGGATCTGCTCCCCGCTCGCATTCTCGCCCGGCTTGAGCACGGCGACCAGCTTTACCGTCTCGCCCCGGCGCTCGTCCGGGGAGGCGATGATGCAGCATTCCTTGATCGCCGGGTGCCGGTACATGGCCGCCTCCACCTCCGCGGGCCAGACCTTGTAGCCGGCGGCGTTGATCATGCGCTTCAAGCGGTCGGAGATGAAGAAGAAGCCGTCCTCGTCGGTCCGGCCCAGGTCCCCGGTGCGGAAAAACCGTTTTCCGTCAACGTCGCACCACGATTCCCGGTAGGCCGGGTCGTTCTTCCAGTACCCGGTCAGGAGCTGCGGGCCGCGCACCACGATCTCGCCCTGCTCGCCGGGGCCGAGGACCCTGAAGCTTGAAGGGTCTACGACCAGGGACTCGGTGTCGAAGGTGGGGATGCCCAGGCATTGTTTCTTCGGCAACTGCGGCGGATTGATGTGCGTCTGCGAGATGGTCTCGGTCATGCCGTAGCCCTCGATGTAGCGCACCCCGCACAGGTCGTAGAGTTTCTGCGCGATCGCCTCGGGCATCGCGGCGCCGCCGCCGAAGATCCATTTCAGGGACGTGACGTCGTGCCGCAGCGCCTCCGGGTGCGACAGCAGGTCCACCACCATGGTGGGCACGTTGTCCCAGTGCGTGCAGCGGTGGCGCTCGACCAGGCGCGCCGCCTCGAGCGGATCCCAGCGGCGCTGGATCACCATGCTGCCCGCGGCCCACACGGTGGCGAGGAAGCTGTGGACGAGGCCGGTGACGTGGAAGAAGGGCGCGGTGGCCAGGGCCACGGTGGATTCGGTGATGTTTTTCCACGCCGCGGCGCCGACGATGTTGTGCAGCACCGTGGCGTGGGTGTGCATGCAGCCTTTGGGCTTGCCGGTGCTGCCCGAGGTGTAGGGCATGAGGCACAGGTCGTGGTGCTGCGAGCGCGACGGCGAGGGCGTGGCGGCCTTGAGCGGGGTCTCGCCCAGGACGACGAGGTGATCCAGGTCGAGGCCGGAGAAGCGCGGCGCGGTCTCGGGTTCGGTGACGGCGACGCGGGCATCGCTGTCGGACAGGTAATGCGCGAGCTCGTTCGCCAGGTTGGCCGGCCCCACCGGCACCACCACCGCGTCGGCGCGCAGGATGGCGAAGAAGGCGACCACGAAGTCGCTGCCGTTCTGCAGATCCAGCAACACCCGGTCGCCGCGCTCCACGCCGCAGGCCCGCTGCAGGTGCCCGGCGAGCGCCTCGGCGCGGCGCAGCATCTCGCCCCAGCTCAGGACCTCGTCGCGGAAAATGGAAGCGGGCTTGTCGGAAAAGCGCTGCGCGGCGCGCTCCAGCATCGCGCCCAGCGTGATCTCCGGCGCGCGCAGGCTGCGCGGCAGCTGCGACGGCCAGTGGGCGAAATGCCTGGGTTCCATCGGCATCAAAAACAGGGACAGTCCACGATTTCCGCTATGCCGGTCTTGAAAAACGTGGACTGTCCCTATTTTCCGAGCTTGGCGAGGTTGGGGGCGCGGTAGGGGTGGGTGGACTCGAAGGCGCGGGCGGCGCGGAGCACCAGCGCGTCGGCGTAGCGCGGGCCGACGATGTGCAGGCCCACCGGCAGGCCGGATTTGGTCAGGCCGCAGGGGACGGTGGCCGCCGGCTGCTGGGTGAGGTTGAAGGGATAGCTGAACGGCGTCCAGTCGGTCCAGCGCTTTTCCTTCATCAATCCGGATACCTCGCGCCCAACCTTGAACGCGGGCAGGGGCAGGGTGGGCGTGACCAGCAGGTCGAAGCGAGTGTGGAACCGGTTCATCAGCTCGCCCAGCGCGCCGCGCTGCTTCATGGCATCGAAGTACTGCGCCATGGTGACCTTCTCGCCGTCGCGCGCAACCTCAAGCAGGCCCTTGTCCATGAGCTTTCGCGTCGCTGCGGGAATGCCGCGCACCACCGAGGCCGCGCCCGGGAACCAGTGGTCCGCGAACAACTGCAGCGCGTCGCCGAAGCCCGGGTCCTCGTTCTCCACGACGGCGCCCAGGTCGGTGAACGCGCGCACCGCCTTCTTCACGATCTTCGCCACCTCCGGGTCCACCTGCGCGTAGCCCAGGTCCGCGGAGTAGGCGATGCGCAGGCCCTTGACGCCGTCCTCCAGCCCGACGCGGTAGTCGCGCGGGTCCCAGGGCAGCGCATGCCAGTCGCGCGAATCGGGCAGGGTGAGCACGTTCATCATCAGCGCGGCATCGGCCACGCTGCGGGTCATCGGTCCGACGTGCGCCACCGTGCCCATGGGCGAGAGCGGCCAGGCGGGCACGCGGCCGAACGAAGGCTTGATGCCGACGAGGCCGGTGAAGGCGCAGGGAATGCGGATGGAGCCGCCGCCGTCGGTGCCGACCGTGAGCGGGCCCATGCCGGAGGCGACCGCGGCCGCGCCGCCGCCGGAGGAGCCCCCCGGGGTCATCTTCGGGTTCCACGGGTTGCGCGTGATCCCTGAGAGCGGACCGTCGGTGACGCCCTTCCAGCCGAACTCAGGGGTCGCGGTCTTGCCCAGCAGCACCGCGCCGTGTTCGCGCAGGCGCGCCACGCAGGGCGCGTCGTCGTTCCAGGGACCACGCGGGTCGACCGTCTTCGAGCCGCGCAAGGTCGGCCAGCCGCGCGTCAGCAGCAGGTCCTTGATGGACACCGGCACGCCGTCCAGCTGCCCCATGGGATGGCCGACGCGCCAGCGGGCCTCGGAGGCCTTGGCCGCGGCCATGGCTTCCTTGCGGGCCACGAGGACAAAGGCATTCAGCACCGGGTTCAGGCGCTCGATGCGCTCCAGCACCGCGCGCGTGGCCTCCACCGGCGAAAAGGCCTTTTTCCGATAGCCGTCAAGGAGTTCGGTGGCGGTCAGGGTGCACAGGTCGGCGCTCATGGCCGGAATTGTAGCCGGGGCCGCGGGTTTGCCTGAATGTATAAGTAATGTATCGGTAATAGTTGGGTGGTATTATTCACACGTCCCAAGATGTATAGGTTATGTATAGTAATTGGCATGAGCTCCGGAACCCGTCCCGCCAGCGCCGAGCGCTACCCGATCCGCACCGTCGCCTCCCTCACCGGCGTGCTGCCGGTGACGCTGCGCGCCTGGGAGCGGCGCTACGGCCTGATCCGCCCCTCGCGCACCAGCACCGGCCACCGCCTGTACACCCAGGCGCAGGTGGACCAGATCCACGAGGTGCTGGCGCTGATGGCGAAGGGCGTGCCCATCGGGCAGATGCGCCGGGCGCTGACCGGCAGCGCGCAGGCGCGCCAGTCGCGGCCCGCCGCCGGGCCCTGGACCCGGTACCTGGAGCGCATGTCCGCTGCCATCGCGCGCTTCGATGAAGCGGCGCTGGACGCGGTGTACGACGAGGCGCTGTCGCTGCACCCGATCGAGCGCGTCACCAAGGGCCTGCTCATGCCGTTGCTCGCCGCGCTGGGCCAGCGCTGGGACCGGGCCGCCGGCGGCATCGCCGAGGAGCACTTCTTCGCCGTCTACCTGAGGAACAAGCTCGGCGCGCGCCTGCACCACCGGCGGCTGCAATCCGGCCCGAAGCTGCTGCTCGCCTGCGCCCCCGGCGAATTCCACGAGATCGGCCTGCTCCTGTTCGCCATCGCCGCCGGCGAGGCGGGCCTGCGCTGCGTGCCGCTGGGCGCCAACATGCCGCTGGCGGAACTGGCGCTGCCGGCGAGGCGGGCCGAGTGCCACGCCATCGTCATTTCCAGTTCCGTGGACCCGGAGCCGGCGACCCTGCGCAAGGCGCTGCCGGCGCTGGTCGCGCAGGCCGAGCATGCGGGCGTGCCGGTGCCGGTGCTGGTCGGCGGCCAGACCTCGGTGCGCCATCGCGACGCCATCGTCGCCGCGGGCGCGGTGCCGCTGGGCGCGGACATCGAAGCCGGCGTGCGGCGCCTCGCGGCGCTGTTGCAGCCCAAGGAGAGGAATTCATGAGCACGACACAACTGGCGCTCGACTGGGTCGAGCAGGGCCTGGTGCCCGATGCCGTGGTGCGCCGGGGCATCCGCCGCCTGGTGGAGCAGCGCCTGGCGCAACTCGCGCAGGGCGGCAGCGAAGGCGCCGCGTTGCGGGCCGAGGCTTTCCTGCGCGACATGGATACATCGGAGGTCGCGCTGGTGCCGCAACTGGCCAACGCCCAGCACTACGAGGTGCCGGCGGAGTTCTTCGGCCTGGCGCTGGGGCCGCACCGCAAATACAGCGGCTGCTGGTGGCCGGAGGGCGTGACCACGCTCGCCGATGCCGAGGAAGCGGCGCTCGCGGAAACCTGCCTGCGCGCCGGCCTCGCCGAGGGCCAGGACATCCTGGAACTGGGCTGCGGCTGGGGTTCGCTGTCGCTGTGGATGGCTGCCGCCTACCCCGGAAGCCGCATCACCGCGGTCTCCAACTCCGCCTCGCAGCGTGCCTACATCGAGGGCGAGGCGCGCGCGCGCGGCCTCGCCAACCTCACGGTGCGCACCGCGGACATGAACGTGTTCGACACGCCGCAGCGCTTCGATCGCGTGGTGTCGGTGGAGATGTTCGAGCACATGCGCAACTGGCGCGCGATGCTCCAGCGCGTCCACGGCTGGCTGCGTCCCGGCGGCCGCTTCTTCATGCATGTGTTCTGCCACCGCGCGCAGAGCTACGCCTTCAACGACGAGGGCCCGTCGGACTGGATGAGCCGGCATTTCTTCTCCGGCGGCATCATGCCCGCGGACGAACTCGCGCTGCGCTTCCAGGACCGGCTGCGCCTCCTGTGCCGCTGGCGCTGGGACGGCACGCACTACGAGCGCACCGCCAACGCCTGGCTGGAGAACCTGGACCGGCGGCGCGACGAGGCGCTTCCGGTGCTTGCGCGCACCTACGGGGCGGACGACGCGAAGCTGTGGCTGCAGCGCTGGCGCCTGTTCTTCATGGCCTGTGCAGGCCTCTTCGGCCACGCGGCCGGTCAGGAATGGTGGGTCAGCCATTACCTGTTCGAACGTCCAGAACGTTCCGCGGATTGAACAGGGATCGTCGTGGAGCCCCGGATGGCCGTGGCGGTCAATTTTTTCCTCTTCCAGGCCGGCTGGCTTGCCTGCGTGCTGGGGGCGGCGCGCGGCTATCCGTGGCAGGGCGCGCTGCTCGCGCTGCTGATCGCGGCGTTCATCGTCTTTCGTTCCAGGCAACCGCGTGCTGAGCTTGCGCTGGTCGCCGTCGCGGCGGCGGCCGGGTTCGCGTTCGATTCCGCGCTCGCGCTGACAGGCTGGGTGGACTTCGAGGGCGCGGTGCCGGCGCCGCTGCTCGCCCCGGTGTGGATGGTCGCGCTTTGGGCGCTGTTCGCCACCACCCTCAACGTCTCCCTGCGCTGGCTGCGCGAGTGGCCGGAGCTGGGCGTGCTCTTCGGCGCCGTCGGCGGCCCGGTGGCCTACTACGCGGGCGAGCGGCTGGGCGCGCTGCAATTCGCCGATCCGCTGCTGGGCCTGACCGCGGTGGCCGCCGGCTGGGCGCTGGCCACGCCGCTGCTGTTCGCGTTCGCGCGACGGCTGGAGGCGAGATGAGCTTCGTCCTCGACTGGCTTCCCGGCCTGCCGGTCACGCTCGCGCTGGCGCTCTTCGCCTGGGCGATCGCGACCGCGCGCGCGAATGCCGGGCTGGTGGATATCTTCTGGTCGCTGTTCTTCCTCGGGGCGGCCGGGGCCTATGCCGGGAACGCGGATGTCATCGACGGCCGCGCAGTGCTGGTCCTCGCGCTGGTGGCGCTGTGGTCGCTGCGCCTGGCGGGTTACCTCGCCGCGCGCAACTGGGGCGCGCCCGAGGACCACCGCTACCGTGCCATCCGCGCCCGCAACGAACCGGGCTTCGCCTGGAAGAGCCTGTACCTGGTGTTCGGGCTGCAGGCGGTGCTGGCCTGGATCATTTCCGCGCCGCTCGCCGCGGCGATTCTCTCCGGCCGGCCGGCAGGCCTGCTCGATGCCGCGGGCGCGGTGCTGGTGGTGTTCGGCCTGGGTTTCGAAGCCGTGGCCGATGCGCAGCTCGCGCGCTTCAAGGCCGATCCGCGCAATGCGGGGCGCGTCATGGATCGCGGCCTGTGGCGCCATACCCGGCACCCGAACTACTTCGGCGAGTTCTGCGTCTGGTGGGGCTTCTGGCTGGTGGCCGCGGGCGCGGGCGCCTGGTGGACGGTGTTTTCGCCGCTGCTGATGAGCGTGCTGCTGCTGCGCGTCTCGGGCGTGGCGCTGCTGGAGAAGGACATCGGGCAGCGCCGGCCGGAGTACGCGAACTACGTGCTGCGCACCAATGCGTTCTTCCCGGGGCCGAGGCGCGGGATATGAGGTACGCCGCGATCGCGATCCTCCTGCTCGCCGGCTGCTCCAGCCCGGCGCTGCCGCCGCTCGCACTGGTGCCGAAGGTGGACCTCGCGCGCTTCATGGGCGACTGGTACGTCATCGCCAGCATCCCGACCTTCATCGAGACCGATGCCTGGAACGCGGTCGAGTCCTACCGGCTGGAGGCGGACGGCAGCATCGCCACCACCTTCACCTTCCGCGAGGGCGGCTTCGACGGCGAACCGAAGCGCTACACGCCGCGCGGCTTCGTGCTCGACAAGGCCTCCAATGCGGTCTGGGGAATGCAGTTCCTGTGGCCGATCAAGGCTGACTTCCGGATTGCCTACCTGTCGCCGGACTACGGGCAGGTGGTGATCGGGCGCGAAAAGCGCGACTACGTCTGGATCATGGCCCGCCAGCCGCGGATCCCCGAAGCGGATTACCAGCGCCTGCTCGGCTTCCTGCGCGAGCAGGGCTACGACACGGCACAGGTGCGCAAGGTGCCGCAGCAATGGCCATGAAGCGCACGCTCGACACCGTCCGCTGCTGGTTCGACAGCGCCTCCCCGTCGACGGGATCCAGCCTCCTGCGCGTGCTGCCCTTCATCGCCATCCACGCCGGCTGCCTCGGCGTGCTGTGGGTCGGCGCGAGCGTGGAACTGGCGGCGCTCGCCGCAGCCCTGTTCGCCCTGCGCATGTTCGCGGTGACCGCGTTCTACCACCGCTATTTCTCGCACCGCGCCTTCCGCACTTCGCGCGCGATGCAGTTCGTGTTCGCGGTGCTGGGCGCCTCCGCCGTGCAGCGCGGCCCGCTGTGGTGGGCCTCGCACCACCGCCACCACCATGCGCACGCCGACCGCCCGGCGGACGCGCACTCCGCGCTCCAGCACGGCTTCGCCTGGAGCCACGCCGGCTGGTTCCTGTCGCGGGAGAACTTTGCCACGCGCCACGAGTTGGTGGCGGACCTTGCCCGCTTCCCCGAGCTTCGCTTCCTGGACCGCTACGACGCGCTGGTGCCGGCCCTGCTCGCGGCGAGCCTCTACGCCGCGGGCGGCCTTGAGTACCTCGTCTGGGGCTTCTGCGTCTCCACCGTGGCGCTATGGCACGCCACCTTCACCATCAACTCGCTGGCGCACCGCTTCGGCCGCCGGCGCTACGCGACGCGCGACGATTCGCGCAACAACCTGTGGCTCGCGCTGCTCACCTTCGGCGAGGGCTGGCACAACAACCACCATCACTATCCGGGGGCGGCGCGCCAGGGTTTCTACTGGTGGGAGGTGGACCTGAGCTGGTACGGTCTCAAGCTGCTGGCGGCACTGGGGCTGGTGCGCGAGCTGCGCACGGTGCCGGCGGCGGTGCGGGAAGCGAGGCGGGCATGAAAATCGCCATCATCGGCAGCGGCATCGCCGGCAACGTCGCCGCCCACCACCTGCACCGCGAGCACGACATCACCGTGTTCGAGGCCGGCGGCCATGCGGGCGGCCACACGCACACGCACGAGGTGGAGCAGGGTGGGCGCCCGTACGCCGTGGACACCGGCTTCATCGTGTTCAACGACTGGACCTACCCCCACTTCATTTCGTTGCTCGACGAACTGGGCGTCGAATGGCAGGACAGCCGCATGAGCTTCTCGGTGCGCGACGAGGCAAGCGGCCTGGAGTACAACGGCACGTCGCTCAATACCCTGTTCGCGCAGCGCCGGAACCTGCTGCGGCCGTCGTTCCTCGGCATGGTGCGGGACATCCTGCGCTTCAACCGCGAGGCGCCGGCGCTCCTCGGCCAGCCCGGCGGCGAGCTGCCGCTGGGCGAGGTGCTGGACCGCGGCGGCTACGGCCGCGCCTTCGTCCGGCACTACATCGTCCCGATGGGCGCGGCGATCTGGTCCACGAGCCCTGAGGCGATGCTGGGCTTCCCGGCGCGCTTCTTCATCCGCTTCCTGCACAACCACGGCATGCTGTCGGTGGACGACCGGCCGGTGTGGCGCGTCATCCGCGGCGGCTCGGCGCGCTACGTCGAGAAGCTGGTGGCGCCGTTCCGGGACCGCATCCGCCTGCGCGCGCCGGTGGAGTGGATCCGCCGCCTGCCGGGGCAGGTAATCGTGAAGACGCGCGATGGCGCGGCGGAGCGCTTCGACGCCGTGTTCGTCGCCTGCCACAGCGACCAGGCGCTGCGCCTGCTCGCGGACCCGGGCCAGGCCGAGCGGGAGGTCCTGGGCGCCATTCCCTACCAGGAGAACGAGGCGGTGCTGCACACCGACACCCGCCTGCTGCCGCGCGAGCGCCTTGCGTGGGCAGCGTGGAACTACCACGTCCTGCCGGAAGCACGGGAACACATCGCGCTCACCTACAACATGAACATCCTGCAGGGGCTGGATGCGCCCGAGCCGTTCCTGGTGACGCTGAACCGCAGCGACGCGGTGGATCCGGCGAAGGTGCTCCGGCGCATCACCTACCACCATCCGCTGTTCACCCCGGCCGGCGTCGCGGCGCAGGCGCGGCAGGCGGAACTGAACCGCGGGCGGCGGACGTATTACTGCGGCGCGTACTGGCGCAACGGCTTTCACGAGGACGGCGTGGTGAGCGCCCTGGCGGCGCTCGCGCATTTCAAGGAGGACATCGGCCATGCACAGCGCCCTGTACACCGGGTCGCTTAGGCACCGCCGCTTCGCGCCGCAGCCGCGCGAGTTCCGCTACCGCCTGTTCATGGCGTGCCTGGACTTGGCCGAATTGGATGAGGTGTTCCGCAACCGCTGGTTCTGGTCCGTGCGCCGGCCCGCGCTGGCGTGGTTCCGCCGCGGGGACTACCTCGGCGACCCCGCCGTGTCCCTGGACCAGGCAGTGCGCGACCTTGTCGGCGCGGAAACCGGCGTGCGGCCCGCGGGACCGATCCGCCTGCTCACGCACCTGCGCATGTTCGGCCATTGCTTCAACCCGGTGAGCTTTTACTACTGCTATGACGCAGCCGGCGCGAAAGTGGAAACCATCGTGGCGGAGATCACCAACACGCCCTGGAACGAGCGCCACGCCTACGTGCTGCCGGCCAGCGGCGGCGACCTGCGCTTTCGCTTCGGCAAGGCCTTCCACGTCTCGCCGTTCCTGCCCATGGCGCTGCAGTACGACTGGCGCTTCAGCGAGCCCGGCGAGCGCCTGGCGGTGCACATGCGCAACCTGGACGGCGGCGCCAAGGTGTTCGACGCCACGCTGGACCTGGAGCGGCGCGAAATCGGCGCCGCCTCGTTGGCCGGGGCGCTTGCGCGCTTTCCGCTCATGACCGTGCAGGTCGTGGCGGCCATCTACTGGCAGGCCTTCCGTCTCTGGACCCGACGCACGCCCTTCTACGCCCACCCATGAACCTGAACGATCCGACCCTAGTCGAACTGTCCGAACGCTCCCGCCCGCGGCCGCGCCCGGGCTTCCTCGCCGGCCTCGCCCGGCGGCTGGTCCACGCGCGGCTGTCCGGGCTTCGCCACGGCAGGCTGGTGCTGCACGAACACGGCGAGGCCCATGCGTTCGGCCCGGCCGGCGGCGCGGACGTGAACGTCACCGTGCGCCATCCGGCGTTCTATCCGGAACTCGCCTTTGGCGGCTCGGTGGGCGCGGGTGAGGCCTACATGCTGGGGCACTGGGTCGCCGACGACCTGACCGCGTTGGTGCGGCTGCTGCTGCGCAACCGCGAAGCGCTGGACGGCATGGAAGGGGACCTGGCGCGCCTGTCCTCGCCCATGCGCACCGCGGCGCACTGGCTGCACCGCAATACGCGCGAGGGCAGCCGGCGCAACATCTCGGCGCACTACGACCTCGGCAACGAGATGTACGGCCTGTTCCTCGATGAAACCATGATGTATTCGAGCGCGATCTTCGAGCGCCCAGGGATGACGCTGGCGGAGGCGCAGGTTGCCAAGCTCGAGGCCATCTGCCGCAAGCTGGAGCTCGGGCAGCAGGACCATGTGCTGGAAATCGGCACCGGCTGGGGCGGCTTCGCGCTGCATGCGGCGAGGAAGGTCGGCTGCCGCGTCACCACCACCACGATCTCGCCCAACCAGCACGCGCTCGCCACCGAGCGCGTGCGCGCCGCCGGGCTGCAGGACCGGGTAACCGTGCTGCTGCGGGACTACCGCGATCTCGAGGGCACGTTCGACAAGCTGGTGTCCATCGAAATGATCGAGGCGGTCGGCCACCAGTACTACGGCGAGTTCTTCCGCGTCTGCGACGAGCGCCTGCGGCCCGGCGGCCGCATGCTGCTGCAGGCGATCACCATCGCCGACCAGCGCTACGAGCAGGCGCGGCGCGAGGTGGACTTCATCAAGCGCTACATCTTCCCCGGCTGCTGCATCCCGTCGGTGACCGCGCTTGCCAACGCGATGACCGGCGCGAGCAGCCTGCGCATCGTCGCGCTGGAGGACATCGGCCCGCACTACGCCACGACGCTCGCGCGCTGGCGCGACAATTTCCTCGCCAATTCGCTGCGGGTGCGGGCGCTGGGCTATCCCGAGACCTTCATCCGGATGTGGGAGTTCTACCTCAGCTACTGCGAGGGCGGCTTCGCCGAACGGGCGCTGGGCGACGTGCAGCTGGTGCTCGAGCGCGGGGGCTGATGGCGGCGGAATCCCCGGCGCTGGCGCAGGTCCTCGGCGCCGAGGCCTGGCGCAACGAACGGGCGCTGAACGCCTTTCGCGCCGCGTTCTGGACGCTGATCGGCGGCGCCACCGGCGGCGCGGAACTCTACGCGAACGGCACGGTCTCGCCGGGTGCGCTGATCGCGACCGGCTGGGGCGTGCTCGCGGGCTTGCTGGGCGCCACGGCGCTGCGGCGCTTCTACCGCGGCTGGGTCTCGGCGGCGCTCTCGACGCTGGACATCACGGTGCTCGCGGTCTGCATGGACGCAGGCCACCGCTACCTGCTGCTGAACGATCCGGCGCTCGCGCCGCACCAGCTCACCGCCTCGGGCGTCGTCCTCATGGCGCTGCTCGCGGCCGACGTGCTGCGCTTCTCCTGGCGCCTGTCGGTGTGGTCGGTGGCCTACGGGGCCGCCGCCTACGCCATCGTGCTCTGGCGCAACGGCGCGGTGGATGTGCTGACCTACGTCGAGCTGCTGTCGATGGGGCTGCTGGGCTGGGTGCTCGCGCTCTCCGCGCGCCGGCTGGACACGGTGGTGCGCCAGGTGGTGCAGCGCGACGCGCTGGTGCGCTTCCTGCCGGCGCCGGTGGTCGAGCGCATCGCGCGCGATCCGGGCGCGGTTCGCCTTGGCGGCGAGCTGCAGCAGGTGACCGCGCTGTTCATGGACCTGCGCGGCTTCACCACGATCGCCGAGGCCATGGCGCCGGACGCGGTGGTGCGCCTGCTGAACGAGTTCTTTACCGAGATGGCCGACGAGGTGAGCACGCGCGGGGGCATCCCGGTGCAGTACGTGGGCGACAACCTCTACGCCGTGTTCCCGGCGAGCGGCGGCGCGGACCATGCCCGGCGCGCGGTGAAGGCCGGCCGCGGGCTGCTGCGCCGGCTCGAAGCGCTCAACCGCCGCCGTCGCGGGCGCGGCGAAGTGGCGCTCGCCGCGGGGATCGGGTTGCACTCGGGGCCGGTGGTGGCCGGGCCGATCGGCTCGCCGCAACTGCTCCAGTACACCTACATCGGCGACACCGTGAACACCGCCAGCCGGATCCAGGCGCTGACGCGCAGCCTCGACAGGCCGCTGCTCGTATCCGGGCGCACCCTCGACCTGGCCGGCGGGCCGGCGCGCTTCAGCGCAAGGCCGGTGGGCGAGACGCAGTTGCGGGGCAAGCGCGGCGTGCTGCCGATCTGGGCGGTGCCGGCCTAGTCCAGCGCCAGCGACTCGCGCGTCCCAAACACCCAATTCCCGCCCAGCGCCGCCGGCAGGGCGGCGGTGAACAGCCGAGGGCGGAGCTTGCGCACCGCGGCGCCGGCCAGCAGTACGCGGCCTGCGAAAGCTTCCGGGTCCTCGCATTCGAGCGCATAGCCTGCGAGTGCCGGCGCCGCGGGCACCTCGTCTCCGAAGAGGCGCTCCCATTCCCCGCGCCGGCCCACCAGCACGTCGCCGCGATCGGTCCGGAGGTGCACGAAGCGGCCGGCGGGCCGCGGCAGCAGCGCGGCGAAATGCGCCCAGCGCGCCGCCACCGCGACCGGATCGTCCGCGACCACGAACAGGCAGGCAAGCTTGCGCACGCCGTTGGCGTGCCCCATCCAGCGCGGGTGCCAGATCACCTCGGGACTCAGGTGCTCGACGAACTGCACCCGTCCTTCGGGCATCGCGTCGGGCGCGGGGCGGAGCACCTTGAACTGTGCCCGCCCGGTCTCGGTCTCGCGGATCAGCTCGACCAGCGGCAGCGGCGAAAAGCCGCGGGTGGCGAGGCGGGCATGCTCTTCCCCGGCGGCCGGCGTGCCGAAGCAGGCGAGGTGCACGCCGCAATAGCGGGACATGGCGGCGCGCAGCTTCGCTGCGTTGGGCGTGTCCATCGTCGGCGCGAGGAACTCCAGGTAGCCCTGCGGCAGCATCACGGTGACATTCGACGTGCCGGCGGGGCCGTCCTGCGTCGCCTGCGCCGATTCCGGCGTCAC
>JALHLN010000036.1 GCA_022844545.1 Burkholderiales bacterium
CATGGTGTCCTCGCAGGCGCATGAGTGGTGTGGCTATTATAATGCAAAATCGCCTTACTATAAAGCGGACACTGCGAGAGGCGTGCCTCTCCGCCCCGCTTATTTATCGTGACGACGTTACAATAATAATATGTCTACTCTAGTTGCCCGCAAACGCGGAAGACCCGTGACCGGTCGTGCGCTCAGTCCGGCTGAACGCGCCCGCCGCTACCGGGCCCGCGTTCGCGCGAGGGGTCTCCGGCGACACTCCACGCTTCACCATGACCCCAGCCTGTCCGCCGTCCGGTTTCGCCCGGACACCCACCTGACGCCCGGAGAGCAGGATGTGCTGCGCAGGTTCTGCGGCGCCTTCGGCACCCTGGCCCGCCCGCCGCTGCGCGCGGTGGTGTTCGGCAGCCGGGCGCGAGGGGTGTCGCACGCGAACTCCGACCTCGATGTCGCGGTGATTTTCGCGCCGCCGCGGAGTTCCGGCCTCGAGGCACGGCTCGCTTCGATCGCGCTGGCGGCCCAGCGCCCGTACTGGCTGGGCGCTTACGGCATTCATCTTCGCGCGGTGCCGTTCTACGAAGGCGAGGCCTCGGCGCTGCTCGAAGCGGCCGCGGCCGAGATGGAGACCGTATGGACAAGGCCCTAAGACTCCAGGCGGCCGCCGATGAGCTGCGCGCGGCGCGCGAGTGCCTGTCGGCGGCGATGAACAATCTCGAGGGCCCGCACGGCAAGGCCTACGCGCGCTGCATGAGCGATCTGTACTACGCCAGCTATCACCTGGCGAACGCGCTGCTGCTGTCGCGGGGGATCGCCGCCGCGAGCCACGAGGCGGTGCAGACGCTGCTCGCGCTCCACTTCGTGAAGCCCGCCGCGCTGCCCCGCGATACCGTCGCGAGGCTCAACGACCTGATGGCCAAGCGCCACACCGCCGACTACAAGCCCCACATCGAGATGGGCAGCGGCGACATCGAGAGCGTCCGCCCCTGGATCGTCGGCTTCGCGCACGCGGTGCTCGACCTGCTCGGCGATACGCCGCCGGAGGGCCTGCGCGACGAACTGCGCCGCGCGGCGGGCGCGTTCGAGCGGATCCCGCTCGCTTGATGCCCAATCCGTCTGCCGGCGTGGCGCATAGAGCGGGCGGCGCCGGCGCGCAGACCGGGCTCAAGGTGCCCATGGCCGGCGGCTGAAGTACGACTACGGCCGGCAGCGCGATCTCGCGCAGTTGCAATGGTGGTATGGTGAGTGCCGCATCGCCCTCCCTTGCCGAGATCGAGCGCCGGCTGGTGGTCGCGCTGGAGGCGCGACCCGAAGTCCAGGACGCCTACCTGTTCGGATCGCAGACGACCGGCCGGGCGCAGGCGCACAGCGACATCGACGTTGCGGTCTGGATCAGCGCTGAGCCGCCACAGGCCGGTCCGTTCGGATACGCGGCGGAACTGACGGCGCACCTGATTGCCGCGCCGGGAATGAACGAAGTGGACCTCGTGGTCCTCAACAGGGCCCCTCCGCTGCTCTATCACCGGGTGCTGCGCGATGGCCGCCGGCTCCTGTCCCGGAATCCGCGCGCAACGGCAGCGAGGGAAGGTTATGCGCTGTCGCGCTACTGCGACTACGTGCCTCAGTTGGCGAAGATCGAGGCCGCGCGCCGAGCCGCGGCTGCAGATTCGAACTGAGGTACGACTGCGGCCAGTAGTCCGCCTGACCGGCAGTCAAGCGGGCATCTGCGGTCCGCGCTGCCCGGCGAGCCGCGCGAGCAGTCGCTGCCACCACGGGCGCTTGCGCCCGACCACCAACCAGAAGCTGCGCCCCGTCGGATGGACCGAGAGGATGTCGAACCTCGCCTGCAGCTTGGGCAGCCACCACTCGAACGGCTGCTGGATGAGGTGCGCGTTGCGGCCGTCCGGCAGCACTTTCTGCGCCGGCGCGGTATCCACCGAGAACACCCCGATCTGCGCGGTCACGCGCTTGAGGTCATCCAGCACCGTGTCGAGCAGGGCGGGCTCGATGTGCTCGAGGACGTCCAGGCAGGCCACCAACCGGCACGGTTGCGGCGATGCGGACCACTGCGGCATCGCCGGCTCGTAATGATGGACGGTCAGGGGGCGCTGGAGCGCCTCCTGCAGCGCAACGCCCAGGCGGCCCTTCCCGGCGCCGTAGTCGAGCAATTCCTCCGCGCCGACGGATTCCATGATCCTCGCGACGAGCGGTGCGTAATGCAGCGACGCCACGCCGTAGGCCGGGTTCTCGTGCAGCGCACGCTGCATCTCGCGGTACTCGTCGCTGATCAGGTCCGCGCGTCCCATGGCCGCGAAGCATACACCGGCGAACCAGCATGACGACCGGGTAAAATCCTCACATGCTGCCGATCGATGTCGACCGCGCCATCGGGATGTTCGACGCCGCCCTTCGCACCGTCGCAGGCGTGCGCCAGCCGGCGCGCCCTTCGCCGGCCGAGCCGCACGGCGAAGCCGGCCTGACGCCGGAGGCGCGCGCCCGCGCCGCGGCGCTGATGCGCGTCAACCATGTCGGCGAGGTCTGCGCCCAGGCGCTCTACCAGGGGCAGGCGCTGACGGCGCGCGATCCCGCGAATCGCGTCGCACTCGAGCAGGCGGCGGGCGAGGAACGCGACCACCTGGCCTGGAGCGCGGACCGGATCCGGGAACTCGGGGGGCGAACCAGCCTGCTCAATCCGCTCTGGTACGCGGGCTCGCTCGCGATGGGCGTCGCCGCGGGGGCGCTGGGGGACAAATGGAACCTTGCGTTCCTCGCGGAGACCGAGCGCCAGGTGGAAGCGCACCTGGCCGGCCACCTTGAGCGGCTCGACCCGCAAGACCAGCGCACGCGCGCGGTGATCGAGGCCATGCGCGCCGACGAGCAGAAGCACCGGGATACTGCCATCGGGCTGGGGGCCGCCGAAATGCCCCAGCCGCTCAAGCTCGCCATGCGCGCCGCGGCGAAGGTGATGACCACGGTCGCATACCGGGTCTGAGCGGGTCCGGATTCATCGCATGTTCCAGGTATTCATCGGCTACGACCCCAACGAGACGGTCGCCTACCACACGCTGGCGCACTCGATCCTGCGCCGCTCCTCGATCCCGGTTTCGATCGCGCCGCTGATGCGCTCCCAGCTGGGCGGCCTGTACCGGCGCGAGCGCGGGCCGACCGAGTCCACCGAGTTCAGCCTGACGCGCTTCCTGGTGCCGGCGCTGTCGGAGTACCGCGGCTGGTCCCTGTTCATGGATTGCGACATGCTGTGCCGCGCGAATTTCGCGGAGCTCGCGGCATTCACGGAGCGCCATGCGGACAAGGCGGTCCTGGTCTGCAAGCATGACTACACGCCGGGCCCGACCCGGAAGTTCCTGAACCAGGTGCAGACGGTTTACCCGCGCAAGAACTGGTCGAGCGTCATGCTGTTCAACAACGCGAAGTGCCGGGCGCTCACCACCGAGTATGTCAATGCCGCAACCGGCCTCGACCTGCAGCGGTTCACGTGGCTGGAGGATTCGCAGATCGGCGATCTGCCTCTGGAATGGAACTGGCTGGTCGGGGAGTACACGCGCAATCCGGGGGCGAAGATCGTGCATTTCACGATCGGCGGCCCTTACTTCAACGAATACCGGGATTGCGATTACGCGGATGAGTGGTTCGAGGAGCAGCGGCGCATGGCCTACGCCGCGAACCGCGGCGAGTCCTGACTACTCCTCCACGATCTCGAGTTCCTTCGTAACCGCCGCAGTCTTCTCCAGCATCGCGGTCGCCGAGCAGTACTTTTCGTGCGACAGGCGCACCGCCTGCTCCACCAGGTTGCGCTTCAGGTTGCGGCCGCGCACCTTGAACCGGTAGTGGATCTTCGTGAACACCTTGGGATCGGTCGCGGCGCGCTCGGCCTCCAGCCGCACCTCGCAGCCGGTGATGTCCTGCCCGTTCTTCTTCAGGATCACCACCACGTCGTAGGCGGTGCAGCCGCCGGCGCCCGCCAGCAGGGTCTCCATCGGTCGCGGCGCGAGGTTGCGGCCGCCGCCGTCGGGAGCCCCGTCCATGGCGAGCAGGTGGTTGCTCCCGGTCTCGGCGAGGAAGGACATTCCGTCGCCGCTCCAGCGCACTGTGCAATCCATTTTTCCCTCCAGTTTATAAGGCTATGATTTTAATGGATTTAAGACGTTTTGCCTTGCAGCATTTCAAGATGGATAATGGGGCCGTCTCCTCCCCCCGCCTGCCAAGGGCGGTGATTTGGAACATTCGGGCGCAATCTCAACAGGTTGCGCCGTTTTTTTGCTACCATTCGCGCCTTTTCTCCAGCCGCACAACCGCAACGAGACGATGAAGACCTACAGCGCCAAAGCCGAAACCGCCGTCCACGACTGGTACATCGTCGACGCCCAGAACAAGGTGCTCGGCCGGCTCGCCTCGCGCATCGCCATGCGCCTGCGCGGCAAGCACAAGCCCGAGTACACCCCGCACGTGGACACCGGCGACTTCATCGTCGTGGTCAACGCGGGCAAGGTCCGCGTCACCGGGCGCAAGGAACTGGGCAAGAAGTACTACCGCCACACCAATTTCCCCGGCGGCATCAAGGAAACCGACTTCGCGAAGCTGAACGCGCGCTTCCCGGGGCGCGCGCTGCAGAAGGCGGTCAAGGGCATGCTGCCCAAGGGCCCGCTGGGCAGCGCGATGCTGCGCAAGCTCAAGATCTACGCCGATTCCAAGCACCCGCATTCGGCGCAACAACCCAAGGCACTGGACATCTGACATGGTCGGCGATTACTACTACGGTACCGGGCGGCGCAAGAGCGCCGTCGCGCGCGTGTTCCTCAAGGCCGGCAAGGGCCTGTTCGTCGTCAACGGCAAGCCGGTGGACGAGTTCTTCGGCCGCGAGACCGGCCGCATGGTGGTGCGCCAGCCGCTCGAGCTCACCAAGAGCCAGGCGAGCTTCGACATCTCGGTCAACGTGCAGGGCGGGGGCGAGAACGGCCAGGCGGGCGCGGTGCGCCACGGCCTGACGCGCGCGCTCATCGAGTATGATGCCGCGCTCAAGCCGGTGCTCAGCGCCGCGGGCCTGGTCACCCGGGACGCGCGCGAAGTGGAGCGAAAAAAGGTCGGCTTGCACAAGGCGCGGCGGCGCAAGCAGTACTCGAAACGCTGAACCCCCGGGGCGACCGGCCCCGGATTCCGAAAGCCGCCGCGAGGCGGCTTTTTTGTTTGCGGTTCCTGGTTTCACCTGCAGCGGGAGTGGTCCATGATCAAGGTCGGAATCGTCGGCGGCACCGGGTACACGGGAGTCGAGTTGCTGCGCCTGCTGGTGCAGCATCCGGAAGCGGAACTGACCGCGATCACATCGCGGCAGGAGGCGGGCAAGGCGGTGAGCGCCGTCTTTCCGAGCCTGCGCGGGCGCGTCGCGCTGGAGTTCTCGCACCCGGACAAGGCCGCGCTGGAGAAGTGCGACGTCGTGTTCTTCGCCACGCCCAACGGTGTCGCCATGGGCGAGGCGCGCGCTTTGCTCGCCGCCGGCGCGCGCGTGATCGACATCTCCGCGGATTTCCGCTTCAGGGACGCGGCCGAATGGGAGCGCTGGTACAAGGTGAAGCACGCCGCCCCCGAGCTGCTGGCCGAGGCGGTGTACGGCCTGTGCGAGGTCAATCGCGACCGGATCCGCGGCGCGCGCCTGGTCGCCAATCCCGGCTGCTATCCGACCGCGGTGCAACTGGGCCTGCTGCCGCTGGTCGAGGCCGGCGTGGTCGACGTGGACCACCTCATCGCGGACGCGAAATCCGGCGTCTCCGGCGCCGGGCGCAAGATGGAACTGCACCTGATGCACGCCGAGGCGGCGGACAACTTCATGGCCTATGGCGTCATGGGCCACCGCCACTGGCCGGAGATCCGGCAAGGCCTGGCGCGGGCGGCCGGCCGCGATGTCGGCCTGGTGTTCACGCCCCACCTGACGCCGATGATCCGCGGCATCCACGCCACGCTCTACGCGCGGATCACGAAGGAAGCGGCTGAGTCCGCGAAGTCGGACGCCTCGTACTTTCAGGCGCTGTTCGAAAAGCGCTACGCGGGTGAGCCGTTCGTGGATGTCATGCCCGCCGGCAGCCACCCGGACACGCGCTCGGCGCGCGCCGCCAACGTGTGCCGGATCGCAGTCCACCGACCGCGGGAAGGGGCGAGCACGTCAGACACGCTGGTGGTGCTGTCGGTGATCGACAACCTGATGAAGGGCGCCTCGGGCCAGGCGGTGCAGAACATGAACATCATGTTCGGTTTCCCCGAGACGCTCGGCCTGCAGCAGGCGCCGGTGGTTCCCTAGGCCAGGCACGGGTGGCCAGTCGCCTCTGGAAGCTGCGCCAGCGCTTCGGGATCGCCGCCCCGAGGGTGTCGGTGCGCACGCATGTGCCCTGGTACCTGCGCTGGCTGCTGCTCGCGGTCCTGTTCGCCTTTTCCGCGGCGCTGGCGGCCTGGATGTACGACGCCGGGCGGCGCTTCGCGGGTTTCGACCGCGGCGAGATCGAGCAGGAACTGGCCAAGGCGCGAACGGACCTTGCCGCCTTGCGCGTTGAGCTGGAAGGCCTGCGCGCCTCGGCCAATGCCGCCGACAGCCGCCTGTCCATCGAGCGCACGGCGCAGCAGAAGCTGGCGCAGCAGATCCGCAGCCTGGAGCAGGACAACGCTCGCCTGCGCGAGGAGTTGGCCATTTTCGAGAGCATGCTGTCTTCGGAGGCTATGGTCGCGGCCGCCCCAATCGGGATCCTGCGCTTCAAGGTCGAACCGGAGGCGCTGCCGGGGGAATATCGCTACCGGGTGCTGCTGCGCGCCTCGGCCGCCCGCAAAGGCAAGGATTTCGCGGGCCGCCTCGAGCTGGCGGTCAACCTGACGGAAGACGGCCGGAGTGCTATCATCACCGTGCCGGAAGCTGCGGACGCAGGCGCGCCTGCTTTTCGATTGTCTTTCAAGCACTTCCAGCGGATGGAAGGGTCGTTCCGGGTGAGCCCGAAGGCGAAGGTCGGGACGGTCCAGGTCAGGATCTACGAGAACGGGTCCGCCGCGGCGATGGCGACCCAGAGCGCGACGCCGGGCTGAGAACCCGGGGCAAGGAGATCGAGCCATGTTTCGCAGGGCGAGCAAGCCGCAGAACCGCATCGACAGCCTGATCGGCGCCACCACGCGGATCGAGGGCAACGTGTTTTTCAGCGGCGGGCTGCGCGTGGACGGGGCGGTGCGCGGCAACGTCGCGGCGCTGCCCGACCAGGCGGGCACCCTGGTGGTGTCCGAGCACGCGCGCATAGACGGCGAGGTGCAGGCCGCGCACATCGTGGTCAACGGCACCATCAACGGGCCGGTGCATTGCCACGAGTCGCTCGAACTCCAGGCCAGTTCCCGTGTCAAAGGGGACGTGCATTACAAGAGCATAGAGATCCAGCAGGGCGCGGTGGTCGAGGGCAGGCTGGTGCACCACAGCACGGACGCAAACAAGGCGGTCGAGCTCAAGCTCGCCTCCTGAACCGGGACAACAGGAGCAGACGATGAACGCAGTGACTGAAATGCCGGCGCCGCTGGTCTTCACCGACAACGCGGCCGGGAAAGTGAAGCAGCTGATCCAGGAGGAAGGCAATCCGGAGCTCAAGCTCCGCGTCTTCGTCTCCGGCGGCGGCTGCTCGGGCTTCCAGTACGGTTTCACCTTCGACGAGGTGAAGAACGAGGACGACACCGTGATGGAGAAGGACGGCGTCATGCTGCTCATCGACCCGATGAGCTACCAGTACCTGGTGGGCGCCGAGATCGACTACAGCGAAGGCCTGGAGGGCGCGCAGTTCGTGATCAAGAATCCGAACGCCACCACCACCTGCGGCTGCGGCTCGTCCTTTTCCGCGTAGCAATGCGCGCGTAAATCAGGGACGGACCACGTTTTCCGGACGGGGGCGCACGCCCCCGTTTGCATTTCCGGGGCGCGCGTTCACTGCGCGGGCCTACTTCGGGTAGATCGTTCCCAACACCCGTTCGCCGCGCGCGCCGGTGACCGCGGGCAGGTTGCCCGCTTTTCCCTCCAGCGCCTGCTGAGCGAGCCAGGCGAAAGCGGTCGCCTCCACCAGTCCGGGCGCGATGCCATGGCGGTCGCTCCCCTCCACCGCGGCAGGGGTCAGCAGCGCGGAGAGCCTGCGCATCAGCGCGCCATTGCGCGCGCCGCCGCCGCAGGCGATGACGCGCCGGGCGCCCGCGGCGTGCCGCGCGAAGGCCTCCGAGATGCTGCGCGCAGTCAGCTCCAGCAGCGTTGCCTGCACCGCGCGCGGGTCCTCGCCGCCCCGCAGCCTTGCCTCCAGCCACGTGGCGTTGAACAGGTCGCGCCCGGTGCTCTTGGGCGGCGGCGCCTGGAAGTAGGGCTCCTCCAGGAGGCGCGTGAGCAGCTCGGCATCGACATTGCCGCCCGCGGCCCATGCGCCGTCCTCGTCGTGCGCCGTGCCCAGGTGGCGGGCGGCCCAGAGGTCCATGAGGCAGTTGGCCGGCCCGGTGTCGAAACCCAGCACCGTTCCGGCGCGCGGCAGCCAGGTGATGTTCGCGAACCCGCCGAGGTTGAGCGCGACGCGGTCCTCGTCCGCGCTCGCGAAGGCCGCGGCGTGGAACGCGGGCGCGAGCGGCGCGCCCTGGCCGCCGGCGGCGACATCGCGGCTGCGGAAATCGGCGACGACGGCGAGCCCGGTCAGCTCGGCGAGGAGCGCGGCATTGCCGATCTGGAGCGTGTACCCCTTCTCGGGCCGGTGGCGGACCGTCTGGCCATGGCAGCCGATGGCGCGCACCTCGCCGCGCGCGGGCGGTCCCAGTGCGGCGATGGCCTGCGCGTAGTGTCGGGCGAGGGCATTGCCGGCGAGCGCTGCGCGCTCCAGTTCATTGCCGCCCGGCGAGTTGAGCGCCAGCAGTTCGGCGCGCAGCGACGGGTCGAACGCGACGTGGCTGTGCGCCAGGATCCGCGGGCGCGAGGCGCCGAGATCTGCGAGCACCGCGTCGACACCATCCAGGCTGGTGCCCGACATCAGGCCCGCGTACAGATTGCTCAAGCGCGGTCCATCAAGCGGGCGGGCTACTCGAACAGCGCGATGCGCGTCCCGGACAGGAAATCCAGCTGTGCGAGCAGCGGCGCGCCCTGGGCGCGGAAGTACGGCAGGTCGGCGGACGGTACCGGCAGCGCCGCGGGCAGCGCCATGCGCAGCGGATCGCGCGCCGTGCCGCCCACGCGGAACTCGTAGTGCAGGTGCGGCCCGGTCGCCCAGCCGGTCTGGCCGACGAAGCCCACGATCTCGCCCTGCGCCACGCGCGCGCCCTTGCGGATGCCGGAGCCGAAGCCATTCAGGTGCGCGTAGAGGGTGGTGTTGTTGCCGCCGTGGCGCAGGATCACCACGTTGCCGTAGCCGCCCTGGCGCCCGGCGAACTCCACCACGCCGTCGCCCGCCGCGCGCACCCGCGTTCCGGTCGGCGCGGCGTAATCCACGCCCTGGTGCGCGCGCCAGGTCTGCAGGAAAGGGTGCTTGCGCATGCCGAAGGTCGAGCTGACGCGCGAGAACTCCAGCGGCGAGCGCAGGAAGGCCTTGCGCAGGTTCTTGCCATCCGGCGCGTAATAGCCCCCGTTGCGGCGACCCTCCGCATCCGCGGCAGCGAACCACACCGCGCGCAGGCTGCGCCCCTGGTTGACGAATTCGGCTGCCAGCACGCGCCCGGCGCGCAACGCGCGCCCCTCCAGCGTGTGCATCTCGTAGGCCACGGCGATGCGGTCGCCCCGGCGCAGGTCGCGGTGGAAGTCGACGTCGCCGCCGAAGATGTCCGCCAGCTGCATCGCCACCGAATCCGGGATCCCGGCGGCGTCGGTCGCGGCGAACAGCGAGCTGCGGATCTCGGCCGACTTCATCTCCTGGCGCGTGGTGAGCGCGGCCGGCGATTCGCTCGCCGCGAGGCCGGCGCCGTCGCGCTCGACCCGCACCAGCACGTCGCGGGGGGACAGGAACGAGAGCGAGACCAGCGTGCCGTCGGGGCGCACGTCCGCGGCGACCGTGGTGCCGGGGCGGAACAGGCGCAGTTGGGGCAGGCGGGCGAGCGCCCGGGCGTCCGTCTCGCCGATGCCGAGCCGCGCCAGGAGCGTGGCGACGGTGTCGCCGCGCTGGAAGCGCTCCTCGCGGATGAAGCTCGCAGGCGCGGGAAGCGTCGCCTCCTCGACCGCGATCGCCAGCGGCTCGGGCAGCGTGGTCTTGGGCAGCAGCAATTGCGCGTCCGGCGCCTCGCTGATGGTGGCGAGCGCGGCGACCATGCCGGACAGGGCCAGCACGGCCAGGACGCCCGCACGGGCAAGGGAAAGGTTCCGAATCAAGTCTCCAACCTCATGCTTCGGCTAGAATTCTTTTTTTATCAGGTGCCTGCGAGAGTTTAGCAAAGAAATGACCCTACCGGTTTCCGAGTCCCTCGAGGTCATCAAGCGCGGCTGCCACGAGCTGATCGTGGAGGAGGAGCTCGTGCGCAAGCTGAAGACCGGGCGCGCGCTGCGCATCAAGCTGGGCCTGGACCCCACCGCGCCCGACCTGCACCTGGGCCACACCGTCGTCATCAACAAGCTGCGCCACTTCCAGGACCTCGGCCACCAGGTGCAGTTCCTGATCGGCGACTTCACCGGCATGATCGGCGACCCCACCGGCAAGAACACCACGCGCCCGCCGCTGTCGCGCGAGCAGATCCTGCATAACGCGAAGAGCTATCAGTCCCAGATGGCCAAGATCCTCGACCCGGAGAAGACGCAGGTGATGTTCAACTCCGAGTGGTCGGACAAGCTGGGCGCCGAGGGCATGATCCGCCTGTGCTCGCGCTACACCGTGGCGCGCATCCTGGAGCGCGACGACTTCGCCAAGCGCTTCCGCGCCCAGCAGCCCATCGCCGTGCACGAGCTGCTCTACCCGCTGATGCAGGGCTACGACTCGGTGGCGATGAAGGCCGACGTCGAACTGGGCGGCACCGACCAGAAATTCAACCTGCTGGTAGGCCGCGAGCTGCAGAAGGATTTCGGCCAGGAAGCGCAGTGCATCCTCACCATGCCGCTGCTGGAGGGCACCGACGGCGTGGAGAAGATGTCCAAGTCCCTGGGCAACTACATCGGCATCGCGGAGGCGCCGCAGGAGATCTTCGGCAAGTTGATGCGCGTGTCGGACGAGCTGATGTGGCGCTACCTGGAGCTGCTGTCGTTCGAGCCGATGGCGCGCATCCGGGAGAAGAAGCGCTCGGTGGGCGAGGGCGCCAACCCGCGCGAAGTCAAGTTCGCCTTCGCGCTGGAGATCGTGGAGCGCTTCCACGGCCGCGCTGCCGCCACGCGCGCCGGCGAGGAATTCAATTCCCGCTTCCGCGACGGCGCGCTGCCCTCGGAGATGCCCGAGGTAACCCTGAGCGCGCCGCCCGGCGGCATGCCGATCACGCAGCTGCTGCGCCAGGCGGAGCTGGCGCCGAGCGCGACCGAGGCCAACCGCCTGATCGAGCAGGGCGGCGTCCGGGTGGACGGCGCGCGCGTCGCCGAGCGCTCGCTGGTGCTGGCGAAGGGCGCCGCCTACGTGGTGCAGGTGGGCAAGCGCAAGGTCGCGCGGGTGACGCTTTCGTGAGCGCGGCGATGTACGAGGTCTACGCGATCAAGTACGCGCACCACGCGCGCCGCGCCGCGGAGAACTTCCTGGGCGGCCTGCAGCACGACGAGCACGACGGCCCGATGCCCCTGGACTACTTCGTCTGGCTGGTCCGGGGCCAGGGGCGCGAGATCGTCGTCGACACCGGCTTTTCCGCAGCGATGGCCGCCAAGCGCCAGCGCGACCACATCCGCTGCCCCGGCGACGGCCTGAGACTGCTCGGATGCGAACCCGCGAGCGTGCGCGACGTGGTGGTGACGCACCTGCACTACGACCACATCGGCAATTTCGAGCTCTTCCCGGCGGCGGACTTCCACCTCCAGGACCACGAGATGCGCTACGCCACCGGCCGCCAGATGGGCCAGGCGGTGTTCCGCGGCGCCTACGAGGTCGAGGACGTGGTCGGCATGGTGCGCCGGGTCTACGCCGGCCGGGTGCGGTTCCACGATGGCGACGAGGAGATCGCGCCCGGGGTCTCGCTGCACCTGATCGGCGGCCACACCATGGGGCTGCAGGTGGTGCGCGTGGCGACGCGGCGCGGCCACGTGGTGCTGGCCTCGGACGCTTCGCATTTCTACGCCAACATGGAGCAGGTGCGGCCGTTCCCGATCGTCTACAACGTCGGCGACATGGTCGAGGGCTACCGCAGGCTGCGCGCGCTGGCCGATTCGCCGGCGCACATCATTCCGGGGCATGACCCACTGGTGATGCAGCGCTACCCCGCGCCGTCGAAAGACCTCGAAGGCATCGTCGTCCGCCTCGACTGAAAATCAGGGACAGTCCACGTTTTCGGGCTGGAAAACGTGGACTGTCCCTGATTTCGCCTTATTTCGAGAATCGGATGATCGCGTCCTTGCGCTGCCAGAGTTCGGGCAGCAACTCGCAGCCCAGGCCCGGGCCTTGCGGCGCGGCGATCATCCCCTGCACGGGTTGCGGCACGCGCGTCACCAGCTCGTTGTACCAGCCGGTGTAGAAGGCGCGCACCGATTCCTGCACCAGCGCGTTCGGGCACCAGGTAGAGAAGTGGCAGGAGGCCATGTACACCACCGGGCCGACGCAGTCGTGCGGCGCCACCGGCAGCTGCCAGGCGTCGGCCAGCGCGGCGATGCGCCGCGCCTCGGAAATGCCGCCGCACCAGGCGAGGTCGAACATGACGATGCCGGCGACGCCGGTCTGCAGCAGGTCCTTGAAGCCCCAGCGCCCGGCGAGCGTCTCGGAGCCGCAGATGGGCGCCTTCGAGTGCGCCGCGTACTGCTTCAGGAGTTCCAGCGAATCCATCCGGATCGGGTCCTCGTGCCAGTAGGTGTCGAACTCCGCCAGGGCGCGGGCGATGCGCTGCGCCGGCGGCAGGCGCCAGAGCGAGTGAAACTCCACCATGATGTCCATGCGGTTGCCCACGGCCTTGCGAATCCTGCGGAACGGCTCCAGCGCCCGCTCCAGGTCCGGGCCGGAGATGTGCCAGCCCTCGCTCGCCTCGGCGGCGGTGTCGAAGGGCCAGATCTTCATCGCCGTGATGCCCTGCTCGAGCAGTGAAAGCGCCACCTCGTCGGCCCGGTTCAGGAAGCCTTCGAGATCCTCGTAGGGCCCTTCGCTCTTCCCCTCCTGCAAGCCCCAGTTGGCGGAGGTCTGCTGCCGGGCGTCGCGGATGTAGCGGTAGCCGGCGCAGGTGTTATAGGTGCGGATCGCCGGCCGGCTGGCGCCGCCCAGCACCTGGTACAGCGGCATGCCACTGGCGCGCCCGAGGAGGTCCCACAGCGCGATGTCCACGGCCGAAATGGCCCGGGTCTCGACCCCCGAGCCGCGGTAGCCCAGGTAGCCCTGCAGGCTTCGCACCAGGCCCTCGATCTGCAGCGGGTCCCGCCCCAGCACCCGGGGCGCAACGTACTCGTGCAGGTAGGTTTCAATGGACTCGGCGGCCAGGTTGGACTCGCCCAGGCCGACCAGGCCCTCGTCGGTGTGCAGGCGGACCCAGACCAGTTTGGGAAACTCCCCCAGGCGCAGGGTTTCCAGCTGTTCGATCTTCATGCGCCCCATTGTCGGGCATCGAAGCTTCGTTGACACCCGTGTTTCAGGCCCCTACCATCGGTTCTCTTTTGGGGAGACCACCAATGCGTATCCAGCTCAAACCGATCGTCGCGCTCGCCCTTGCCGCCTTTGCGGCGCAGGCCGTGGCGCAGGCGCCCGCCCCGGCGGCAGGCGTCAAGAGCTACAAGATGCAGTCCACCTGGCCGGCCAGCCTGACGCTGCAGGACAATTTCCGCTTCTTCGCCGAGCGCATGGACAAGCTCACCAGCGGCCAGGTGAAGATCGAGGCGCTGGCCGCGGGCCAGGTCGTGCCGCCGTTCGAGATCCTGGACGCCACGCACAAGAAGGTGATCGACGGCGGCCACGGCATTTCCTACTACTGGGTCGGCAAGAGCAAGGCCGCGACCCTGTTCTCCTCCACGCCGGCGGGTCCGTTCGGCATGGACCACATGGACTTCCTGGGCTGGATGTACGAAGGCGGCGGCCTGGACATGTACTGGGACTTCTACCAGAAGGAACTCAAGCTCAACGTGCTCGCGTTCCCGATCATGCCCGCCAGCCCGCAGGCCTTCGGCTGGTTCAAGCGCCCGATCAAGAACCTCGCGGACTTCAAGGGCATGAAGTGCCGCCAGACCGGCATCGTGGCCGAGATCTTCCAGAAGATGGGCATGGCGGTGGTGAACATGCCCGGGGGCGAGATCATCCCGTCGGCGCAGCGCGGCGTCATCGATTGCGCCGAGTGGGTGGGCGGCGTCGAGGACCTGCGCCTCGGCCTGCCGCAGGTGTTCAAGTTCCACTACACCCCCGGCGTGCACGAGAGCTCCTCCATCGCCGAGCTGATCATCAACACCGACGTCTGGAAGTCTTTCTCGCCGCAGCAGCAGGAAGCGGTGCGCTCGGCCACCCTGGAGACGTTCATGCGCTGGTGGGTGAAGTGGCAGCGCCAGAACGCCGACGCCCTGGTGGAGATGCAGCAGAAGCACGGCACGCAGATCCTGCGCACCCCGCCGGACGTGCTGACCGCGTTCCTCAAGGCCTGGGACGAGATCGCCAAGGAGGAGTCCGACAAGAGCCCGTTCTTCAAGAAGGTGCTCGACTCGCAGCGCGAGTACGCCTCCAAGGTGGTGCCGGCCAAGCGCTTCATGTTCCCGCCGTACTCCTTCCTCGCCAACTACTACTGGCCGGAGGACGTGCGCAAGGGCGCGGCCAAGAAGGCGCCGGCCAAGAAGTAGCGCCGGAGCGTGTTTGCACCGGAAAAGGGCGGCTTCGGCCGCCCTTTTTTTTGAACCTCGCCCGGGGCTGTTGAAACGGCCGGGAACTTTGTTTCCCCTTTGTTGACCGGGGCTATCCGAAGCGTGTACCCTGCGTTTCGCTTTGCGGAAATCACTCTAGGAGGAGGGATCATGTCGCATTTCAAGAAGGCGCTCGTCGCGCTGGCGTGCACCGGGGCCATGGCTTCCGGCGCGCAGGCGCAAACCACGCTGAACATGCAGGCCACCTGGCCCGCCAGCCTGACGCTGTACGAAAACTTCCTGTACTTCGCCGACAAGGTCAACAAGATCTCCGGCGGCTCGGTGAAGATCAACGCCATGCCCGCGGGGCAGGTCGTGCCGGCCTTCGAGGTGCTGGATGCCACCCACAAGAAGGTGCTTGACGGCGCGCACGCGTGGTCGGGCTACTGGGTCGGCAAGAACAAGGCCGCGATCCTGTGCACCGGCGGCCCCGGCGGCACCTTCGGCATGGACATGATCGATGCCCTGGGCTGGATGCACCACGGCGGCGGCATCGACCTGTGCAACGAGTTCTTCCAGAAGGAACTCAAGCTCAACGTGCACTGGATCCCGATCCTGCCCTCCGGCCCGCAGGCCTTCGGCTGGTTCAAGCGCCCGATCAAGAACCTGGCCGACTTCAAGGGCATGAAGTGCCGCCAGACCGGCATGGCCGCGGAGGTATTCCAGAAGATGGGGATGACCACGGTCAACATGCCCGGCGGCGAGATCATCCCGGCGGCGCAGCGCGGCGTGATCGACTGCGCGGAGTGGATCGGGGGCGAGGAAGACAAGCGCCTCGGCTTCCAGAACGTGTGGAAGTACCACTACACGCCCGGCGTGCACGAGAACGTGACCATCGGCGAAGTGCTGATCAACGGCGATGTCTGGAAGGCGCTCAGCCCGGCGCACCAGGAGCTGATGAAGTCGGTCGCCAGCGACACCTTCGTGGTGTGGTGGGCGAAATGGCAGCGGCAGAACGCCGACGCCTTGAGCGAGCTCCAGGTGAAGCACGGCGTGCGCATCCTGCGCACCCCGCCGGACATCCTGACCGAGTTCCTGAAGGCCTGGGACAAGATCGCGGCCGAGGAAGGGGCGAAGAGCCCGTTCTTCAAGAAGGTGCATGACTCGCAGAAGGCCTACGCGGCGCTGGTCGTGCCGGCCAAGCGCTTCATGTTCCCGCCGTATTCGTTCGTCGCCAACTACTACTGGCCGGAGGGCGGCGCCAAGCCGGCCGCGGCCAAGGCGGCGGCGAAGAAGTAGCGACAGCCTGGAAAAAGGGGGCGGCAACGCCCCCTTTTCTTTTTCGTTTTCGTGAACCGGGGCTGACCCGATGGAAGAAGCAGTACCGATGCAGATCCGGCTGGTCCGGATCATCGACAAGTTCACCGACACCACCGGCACCTGGGTGGCGTGGCTCAACCTCCCCCTGGTGTACGTGGTCTGCCACGAGGCCTTCGCGCGCTATCTTTTTGACGCGCCCACCGAGTGGTCCTTCGAACTGACCTACATGCTCTACGGCACCATCTTCATGCTCGGCTCGGCCTACGCGCTGCACAAGGGCGCGCACATCCGCACCGACTTCTTCTTCGACAAGTGGTCCATCCGCACCAAGGGCATGATCGACTCGATCGCCTACCTGGTGTTCTTCTTCCCGTCCATCTTCACCTTCCTCATCGTCAGCGGCGGCGAGGGCTGGTACGCGTTCCAGATCGGCGAGACCTCCGAGCAGACGCCCTGGCGGCCGATCCTGTGGCCGTTCAAGTTCGTGATCCCGCTCACCTGCCTGCTGCTGCTGATCCAGGGCATCTCCGAGACCATCAAGAGCGTCTATGCCGCGCGCACCGGCATCGAGCTCGAGCACAAAGAAAAGATCGAGGTCTAGGCCATGACCGGACTCGCTGCGCTGGGCATGGTCATGCTGGTCGTGATGATCGGCTCGATCTTCATCGGCTTCCCGATTTCCTTCACCCTGCTGTTCCTCGCCCTCACCTTCGGCTACTTCGGCCTGGGGGAGGTGGTGTTCAGCCTGGCCTATTTCCAGACCATCGGCATGATGAAGGAGTCGCTGCTCGCCGCGGTGCCCCTGTTCATCTTCATGGGCTTCCTCACCGAGCAGGCCGGGTTGATGGAGCGCCTGTTCGTCGCCCTGCGCATGATCCTTGCGCCGATCCGGGGATCCCTGTTCGCGGTGGTGATCCTGACCGCGACCATCTTCGCCATGGCCACCGGCATCGTCGGCGCCGCGGTGACGGTGCTGGGGATCATGGCCTCGCCGATCATGATCAAGACCGGCTACGACGCCAAGCTGGCCGCGGGCGCCATCACCGCCGGGGGCACGCTGGGCATCCTGATCCCGCCCTCGGTGATGCTCATCGTCATGGGCCCGGTGCTCGGGGTCTCGGTGGCCGACCTCTACGCCGCCGCCTTCGGCCCGGGCTTCCTGCTGGCCTTCCTGTACCTCGCCTACCTGCTCGGCCGGGCGTTCTTCAATCCGAAGCTGGGCCCGCCGGTCCCGCTCGAAGAGCGCGTGAACAGCATCCCGGTCATGATCAAGGAAGTCATCATCGGCGTCGTGCCGCTGGTCGGCCTGATCGCCGCCGCGCTGGGGTCCATCCTCGCGGGCATCGCAACCCCGACGGAAGCCGCGGGCGTCGGCGCCTTGGGCGCGATGCTGCTGGCCGCGGCCTACGGCAAGCTCTCCTACGACGGCGTCAAGCGCGCGGTGCTGGCCACCACGGCGACCTCCGCCATGGTGCTGCTGCTGGCCGCGACCTCGAACATCTTCGGCGCGGTGTTCGCGCGCATGGGCACGGCGAACTGGATCACCGAGTCCATGCTGGCGCTGCAGTTCTCGCCGGTGCTGATGCTGGTGGTGGTGCTGGTGCTGATCTTCCTGCTGGGCTGGCCGTTCGAGTGGCCGGCCATCATCCTGGTGTTCCTGCCCATCTTCTACCCGGTGATGGATGCGCTCAAGGGCGACCTCAGCACGTCGCTGGGCATCCCGACCGAGATGGTGATGGTCTGGTTCGGCGCCCTCGTGGCGGTCACATTGCAGACGGCATTCCTGTCGCCGCCGGTGGCGATGAGCGCCTACTACCTGCGCCAGGTGGTCAAGGAATGGTCGCTGTCCACGATCTACAAGGGCATGTTCGAGTTCATGATCCTGCAGGTGATCGCGATCGCGATGATCGTGTCGTTCCCGGCGATCGCGACCTGGTTCCCGACGCACCTGCAGGCGGAATCGCGCGCGATCAAGACCGAGCAGGTGGACGACAGCATGAACCGCCTGGAGGGCGACACCTCCAAGGAGATGGAGCAGGACCTGGAGAAGAGCACGGAGGAGGAAGGGAAGGACGGGGATTCGCTCGAAAAAGACGACATGAAAGCGAAGAAATAGGGGGAGAGAAACGCGCGCCGGCCCCGAGCCGGCTCGCCTTCCATTCGGCGCCGGGACCGAGGATCGATTCGGCCCGGCGTTTTTATTCGTGGGACAAGGTGCCGCCAGGATCGGAAATCAGGGACGCACCACGTTTTTCATTCGGGCCAGGGCTTCGGCGAGCCGTGCGCGCTGCGTGCCGAAGTTGAGGCGCACGAAGCGCGGCGCACCGAACT
>JALHLN010000037.1 GCA_022844545.1 Burkholderiales bacterium
CGAACTACGTGCCGCGCGCGAGCGGCACGCCCTGGGGTGCCACCGGCGGCATGGGCTGCCCGCAGTGGACCGGGGTGCGCCTGCGCGACGTGCTCGAGGCCGCGGGCCTGGCCGGCAAGGCGGCGCATGTCGCCGGACAGGGCGGCGATCCGGGCGCGGTGGCGACCGCCGCGCCGGTCATCCGCTCGATTCCGATCTCCAAGGCGATGGACGAGAACACTCTCGTCGCCTGGGGCATGAACGGCGGGCCGCTGCCGGCGGTGCACGGCTTCCCACTGCGCCTCGTGGTGCCGGGGTGGGTCGGCTCGGCCTCCACCAAGTGGCTGCACACGCTGACCGTGCTCGACGCGCCGTTCAAGGGCACGTACATGGACAGCAGTTACGTGACGCCTAGGTATCCGGTGAAGCCGGGCGAGAAGATGCCTCCCGAAACCGTCTCCACGCAGGCCTGGCCGATCAAGTCCATGATCACCTCGCCGGCGCCGGACACCAGCCACAAGGGCAACCAGCAGATCACGGTCCGCGGCAAGGCGTGGGTGGGTGAAGGCAGGGTATCGCACGTGGATATCTCCTGGGACGAGGGCATGACCTGGCACCGCGCCTCGCTCAAGCGCGCCAAGGACAAGTACGCCTGGAGCACGTTCAGCATCGAGTTCCAGCCGCAGCGCTTCGGCTACGTGACCTTCCTCGCGCGCGCGACCGACGACCGCGGCAACGTGCAGCCGGTGACGCCGCTGTGGAATCCCCTGGGCTATTTCTGGAACGGCATCCACCGGGTGGGAGTCGTGATTGTTGCGGCCTGAGCTGGCCGGCGCGGCGGCGCAGTTCATCGCGCTTTCCGCCGCGCTGTGCTGGGGCACGGTGCTGGCGCAGGGCGAGGAAAAGCTCATCCCGGGCCCGGGCAGCACGCTCACCGAGAACCAGTGCAAGCTGTGCCATGAACTGGAGCACATCCGCCGCGCCAGGCTGTCGCGCGACGAGTGGGCGTACAACCTGCGCAACATGCGGGAGCGCGGCTGGCCGACCACGGACGCGGACGTGGCCGTCATCCACGAGTACCTCTCCGTCTATTACAACCGCGACCAGCCGGCCCCTGCGCCGTCGGCGGACACGCATGCGGCGCAGGGCGACCCGGCGCAGCAACTGCTCGGCGCGAACGGCTGCACCGGCTGCCATGCGCCCGACAAGCGCATCGTGGGTCCCTCGTTCCGGGAAGTCGCGGCGAAGTACGCCGGCGACAAGGAGGCGGCCGCGCGCCTCGCCTCCAGGATCCGCAGCGGCGGCCAGGGCGCCTGGGGCGCGGTGCCGATGCCGCCCAACCCGCAGATCCAGGATGCCGACCTGCGGCGGCTCGCCACCTGGGTGCTCGAGCAGCGGTAGATGTTGTTGTAGCGGTAAACTGCCGGGCCATGGAGCACCTTGACCCCAAGCAGGCGCAGGACTTCCTCAAGCGCAACCCGGATGCGCTGTTCATCGACTGCCGCAGCGAGATGGAGTACCTGTTCGTCGGCCACCCGCTGGGGGCGCTGCACGTGGCCTGGAACGACGGCCCGGACTGGGACCTGAACCCGCATTTCGTCGGCCAGGTGAGGAAGCTCGCCGGCACCGACCACGCGGTGCGCCCGATCGTGCTCATCTGTCGCAGCGGCAACCGCTCGCAGGAGGCGGGCGAAGCGCTCGAGCGCCACGGCTTCTCGCGCATTTACAACGTGAAGGGCGGCTTCGAGGGCCCGCTCAACGAGAAGCACCAGCGCAATGCGGTCTCCGGCTGGCGCCACGACGGGCTGCCGTGGGAGCAGTGCTGAGTTGTCAGGGCGCGCTTCGTCCGCGCACGCCTCGGGGTCGAGTGACGCGCTGCACCAACGCGACTTGCGCGTCGCAGCCTGTCCACCTTATGGGGCCATAAAGCGGCACGGCTGGACATGGGCTTGGACGCTGGTTAACAATGTTTTAAGAGGGGTCTAATCTGCAGCGGCGGCACTCAGGCCGCTGCCCTACGGAGGAGGTGGATATGAAATCGCAACAGGATCTTCGATCGACGCGCCGCGCAGTCCTCAAGCGGCTCGGCGCGACGGGTGTGGCGCTCGGCGCGCTTTGCTGGGGCCTGGTCGTCCCCGGCGGCGCCGCGGCGCAGGGTGGGGCGGGCATGCCGCTGCCCGACGAGAAGGTCGCCGACACGCTGAAGCGCCTGTTCGGCGACCGGCCGCTGCAGTCGGCGGGCGAGCGCATCAAGTTCGAGGCGCCGATGATCGCCGAAAACGGCGCGGTGGTCCCGCTGCGCATCGAGGTCGAGCTGCCGATGACGAAGGACGACTACGTCAAGAACGTCTACATCATCAGCGACAAGAACCGTCGGCCGATGAACGCGCAATTCTCGTTCACGCCCGACTCCGGCAAGGCTTCGGTGGGAACGAACATCCGCCTCGGCTCGACGACCGACGTGCGCGCGATCGCGGAAACGAGCAAGGGCGTGATCTACGAGGCCAGGCGCGAAGTGAAGGTGACGGTCGGCGGTTGCGGCGGCTGATCATCGGGCGCTCTTCTCTGTGCGGCGCTTTCGGCGGCAAGCCGGGCCGCGCATGCGGCCTGCGGGCCGCATTGACGGGCGTCTTCCCGGTGCACTCAATGCAGGAACAGGAAGAATTCGGAGGTAGGTGATGTCCCAGGTACGGATACGCATTCCGGAGAAGATCAAGCCGGGCGAGATCGTGACGGTGCGCGCGCTGGTTTCGCACCCGATGGAGATGATGGCCTTCAAGGGCGGCAAGCCCGTCGAGAAGAACTACAACTTCGTCCACAAGGTCGAGGCCACCTACAACGGCAGGAAGGTGTTCGAGGCCGCGACCACCCAGGCGGTGAGCCAGAATCCCTTCGTCTCGTTCACGGTCAAGGCCGATGCGCCGGGCGTCGTGAAGATCGTGTTCCACGACACGCAGGGCAAGACCTACGAAGGGCAGGTCGAGATCAAGTTTTGAAGCGGCGGCCGCGCGGCGGGCCGTCCCCGGAGCGTCAAGAGAGGAGGGGGATGTCATGAAACATCTGGTGCGGAAACTGCTTAGTCTCAAGCGGCCGGGGCTGGTCGCGCTGGGCGTGGTGTTCATCGCCGCGTGCGCGACGGTCGGCACGACCGTCACGTCCAGGGAATGGGTCTCCAGGGCGATCCCCCAGTCGCAGGGTATCGTCAAGGAAGTGGGCGGCAAGCGCATCCAGGAGCGCTACCCGTTCGGCGGCTTCGGCACCGCCAACTTCGAGAAGTGGCCGACGTTCGCGGCCGACAGCCCCGCCTACCCGCCGCCCAGGAAGGGGGAAATGCCCGCCGGGATCAAAGGCGATCCCAAGAAAGGCAACGCGCTGATGCGCGGAACCTGCACCGCCTGCCACCTGATCCCGGATGCAACCGTCTGGCCGGCTGGCAACGTGGGTCCCGACCTGCGCACCATCGGCGACCGGGGCATCCCGGACAGTTTCCTGTACCAGGTGATCTACGACCCGCGCGTTCTCTACGGCGCCGACAGCCCGATGGCCCCGTTCGGCGCTTCCGGCATGTGGAACGACCAGCAGATCATGGACGTGGTCGCCTACCTGCAGACGCTCAAGGGCAAGCCGGCGGGCGTGCCGCTCAAGGTCACCGACGACAAGCAATGGAATCCGTTCACCCGGGATGTGGTGAAACCCGAGTACGGCGATCCGCTCGACATGACGGCGAATCCCGTGCTGGCGATCGCCGACAACGTCGCGGTACCGCTGTGGAGCAAGGCCGGTCCGAAAGGCCAGTCCTGCGCCGGCTGCCACGGGGCGGTCGGCAAGCCGGACGCGCAGCGGCCGCTGGGCGTGATCGCCTCGATGGTGGGCGCGGGCGCGCGCTATCCGAAGTGGATCGCGCAGCACAGCCGCATGATGTCGGTGGAGGATTTCCTGGCGGTGCATTCGCCCGAGACGACCGGCCACGCGATGCCCTCGCAGGGTGAGCTGAATCTCACCATGTCGATCCTGGTCCGGTCGCAGTCCAACGGCATGCCCTACCAGCTTGACCTGAACGACGCCAACGTGGCGGCGGCGGCCAAGCGCGGGGAAGCGCTGTTCCAGCGCAAGGTCGGGCAGCGCGGCCAGGCCTGCGCCGACTGCCACACCGCGCGCGGCGGCGGCAACAAGTTCCTCGGCGGACGCTTCCTCGCGGACGTGGAAAAGGATGCGATGGTGAACCATCCGTACTGGCGCACGGCGTGGCAGCGGCCGATCGACATCCGCATCCGTTTCCAGTGGTGCATGACGCCGCTTCTCACCAACATGCTGCCCGGGGACGCGCCCGAGTACGCGGACCTGGAGACCTTCCTTATCGCCAAGCAGACGCGGCGCGGCGACAAGGTGCTGGTGCCGAGGCTCTCGCACTGAGCCGATGCCGGTCCTGAGGCGCCGGGGCGGGAGGCAGCGATGGAGGTGACCCGGCGCGATTTCCTCAAGCTCGCCGCCATCGCCGGCGGCCTGGCCGCCACCGACCGGCCGGGCCTGCTGGCGGCGAACGCGGCCGAGAAGCTGCTCGAGTTCCGGCCGCTGGGCAACGTCACGCTGCTGCACATGACCGACAGCCACGCGATGCTGCTGCCGGTGCACTACCGCGAGCCCGACACGCTGCTCGGCATCGGGCCGGAGAAGGGCCGGCCGCCCTACCTCACCGGCGAGGCGTTGCTGAAGTTCTACGGCATCCGGCGCGGCACGGCCGAGGCCTACGCGCTCGCGCACCTGGATTTCGCCGAACTCGCCAAGCGCTACGGCAGGATGGGCGGCTACGCGCACATCGCCACGCTGGTGAAACGCGTGCGCGCCGAGCGCCCCGGCAGAACGCTGCTGCTCGATGGCGGCGACACCCTGCAGGGCTCGGCCACCGCCCTCTGGACCAACGCCGGGGACATGCTGCAGGTGATCAACCAGCTGGGGGTCGAGGTATTCGCGCCGCATTGGGAGTTCACCTTCGGCATCGACCGGGTGAAGGAGATCTTCGGCGACAAGGACAAGCCGGGCCACTTCAAGGGCGAGTTCATCGCGCAGAACGTGATGGACATCTCCTGGGGCGCGCCGGGGGATCCGGTGTTCAAGCCCTACACCGTGCGCGAGCTGGGCGGCGCGCGCATCGGCATCGTCGGCCAGGCGTTTCCCTACGTGCCGATCTCGCACCCGCTGCGCTTCGTTCCGGACCTGTCCTTCGGCATCCGCGAGGAGCAGCTGCAGCAGCGGGTCGATGAGCTGCGGCAGCAGAAAGTGGACGCGGTGGTGCTGCTCTCGCACAACGGGGTGGGGGTCGACCTCAAGCTCGCCGGCCGCGTGCGCGGCATCGACGTGATCCTCGGCGGCCATACCCACGACGCCATCCCGCAGCCGATCAAGGTGGGCAACACCCTGGTCATCAACTCCGGCGCCTACGGCAAGTTCCTGAGCCGGCTCGACCTGGACGTGAGGGGCGGAAAGATCGCGGGCTACCGCTACAAGCTGCTCCCGGTGCTGTCGAACGACATCCCCGCGGACGCCGAAATGGCCGCGCTCATCGGCAACATCCGCGCCCCGTACCAGTCCAGGCTCGCCGAAAAGCTCGCGGTGTCGGAGGGCCTGCTCTACCGCCGCGGCAACTTCAACGGCAGCTTCGACGATGTGATCCTGGAGGCGATGCTCAAGCACTACGACGCGCAGGTGGTGTTCTCGCCCGGCTTCCGCTGGGGCGCGAGCGTGCTGCCGGGACAGGCGATCACGCTGGAGGATGTCTACACCCAGACCGCGCTCACCTACCCCAACACCTGGTCGCGCGAGATGAGCGGCGCCGACATCAAGACGATCATGGAGGATGTGGCCGACAACCTCTTCCACAAGGATCCGTACTACCGCCAGGGCGGCGACATGGTGCGCGTGGGCGGCGTCAGCTACACCATCGATCCCGGCAAGGACGGCGGCCAGCGCATCACGGATCTGCGCATCGGCGGCCAGCTCATGGACCCGGCGCGGCGCTACAAGGCGGCCGGCTGGGCGAGCATGATGCAGGTCGATGGTCCGCCGGTGTTCGACGTGGTCGCCAACTACCTGCGCCAGGTGAAACGCGTGCAAGTCGAGCCGCGCGCGCGCGTGAAGGTCATCACCTAGCGCCCGCGCGAGCGTCGCGCACCCGAGCATGCAGGAAGCGGCAATCCACTACCAGGTGCTCGGCGCGGCGTTCGCCGTCGCGCTCGTGCTCGGCGCCGTGATGCGGCGCACCAACTTCTGCACCATGGGCGCGGTGTCCGACTGGGTCAACATGGACGACCTCGGGCGCCTGCGCGCGTGGCTGCTGGCGATGGCGGTCGCCATCGCGGGCGTGCTCGCCCTGGAGGCCGCCGCGCTCGCCAGCATCGGCCGCGACACGCTGCCGCCGTACCGCGGCGCGAGCTTCGCCTGGCTGCGCTACGCCGTTGGCGGTTTCGTGTTCGGCGTCGGCATGACGCTCGCGAGCGGCTGCGGGGTGAAGACCCTGGTGCGCGCCGGGGGCGGCAATCTCAAGTCGCTCGTGGTGGCGGCGCTGGTCGCCGCGGTCGTCTACCTCATGTACGCGACGCGCCTGTTCGAACTGAGCGTGACGAGCTGGTCCGAGCCGGCGACGCTCGATCTCGCGCGCTTCGGCGTCAAGGGCCAGGACCTGGGCGCCCTGATCGGCGCCTGGACGGGGCTGGAGGCCGCGCGCGCGCAACTCGCCGCCGGTGTCGCGCTCGCCGCGGTCCTGCTCTGGTTCGTCTTCAAGTCGCGCGATTTCCGCGCCAGCTTCGACCACGTGCTCGCGGGCATCGTGGTCGGCCTCGCGGTGGTCATCGGCTGGTACCTCACCGCCGGGCCGCTCGGCGCCGAGTGGCGCGAGTACGCGATGATGGCCGGCGAGCAGCGCCCGTTGCGCGTCGGCGCGCAGTCCTTCACCTTCATCAGCCCGATCGGCGACGCCGCGCGCTACCTCGCGCAGCCCGGCGACCTGAGGCTGCTGACCTTCGGGGTGGTGGCGGTCGGCGGCGTCGTGCTCGGCGCGGCTCTCCACGCGCTCGCGAGCGGCGGGTTCCGCCTCGAATGGTTCGCCTCGGCGCGCGACTTCGCCGCCCACGCCGCGGGGGGCGTGCTGATGGGCTTCGGCGGCTTCGCGGCGATGGGCTGCACCATCGGCCAGGGGGTCAGCGGCGTCTCGACGCTCGCGCTCGGCTCCTTCATCGCGGTGGCCGCGATGATCGCCGGCGCCGCGCTGACCATGAAGATCCAGTACCGCCTGCTGGATGCGTAGGACCGCCGCCGCGGTCGTCGTCCTGCTTGCGGCCGCGGCTTTCGCCCCGGCGGGCGCCTCGGCGCGCGATGTGACGCTGCGGCATGCGGGGCTCACGCTCAACGCCACGCTCGAGCTCGCCGAAGGCAAATCCGCCGGCGATGGCGTGGTCCTGATGGTCCACGGCACCATGCAGCACAATGACTTCTCGACCATGCGCGCGTTCCGGACCCTGCTCCGCGCGCAGGGCTTCAGCACGCTGGCGGTGAACCTCGGCCTGGGCGTGGACAACCGTCGCGGCCTGTACGACTGCGAGCGCCCGAGCACGCACCGCTTCGGCGATGCGCTCGGTGAAATCGGCGCCTGGCTCGAATGGCTGCAGGCGAACGGCGCGAAACGCGTCGTGCTGTTCGGGTTCTCGCGCGGCGGCCAGCAGGCGGCGTGGTTCGCCGCGGAGCGCGATCATCCCGCGCTCGCGTCCCTGGTGCTGCTCGCGCCGATCAACCCGGCGGAGTTCGCGCAGCCGGCGCGCTACGAGGCGCAGTCCGGCAAGCGGCTCGAGCCCGTGCTCGAGCAGGCGCGCGCGCTCGCGAGCGCCGGCAGGGGCGGTGCGTGGCTGAAGAACGTCGCGTTCCTCAACTGCCCGGACACCAGCGTCACGGCCGAGTCGTTCCTGTCGTACTACGCGGTCGGCCCGCAGCTCGAAATGCCGGCGCTGCTCAAGCGGCTGAGGAAGCCCGCGCTGGTGGTCGTCGCCGGCGCCGACCAGATCGTGCGCGACCTCGACAAGCGCCTCGCCCCGCTGGCGGACGGCAAGCGCCTGAGCGTGGCGGTCGTCGCCGGCTCGGACCATTTTTTCCGCGACCTCTACGGCGAGGACGCCAGCGATGAAATCGTGAAGTTCCTGCGCCGATGACCCGGCCCGGCCGTGCCGGTGGCGCGCGAATGACGGCCCTCCGCGGGCTGCTTGTGGTCCTGGTCCTGCTCCCGCCCTCTGCCGGCGCGGGCGCGGCGGCGCAAGTGCGCGACGTGGGCTACCGCAACGGGGCGGTGGAGATCACCGCCAGGCTCTACCTGCCGCCCGGAGAGGGCCCGCATCCCGTCGTGCTGTTCGTTCACGGCCGGCGCGGCTGGGGCGAGCAGGCCGAGGGCCAGGTGCAGCGCATCGCGCGCCACGGCCTGGCGGTGCTCGCGCCCGACTACCACAGCCCCCGCTTCATTCCCACCTGGCCAGAGTCCCACGACCCGGAGACGGAAAAGGACGTCGAGCTGGCGCTCGATTTCCTGAAAACGGTGCGCGCGGTGCGGGCCGACAAGGTGTGCGTGGTGGGCGTTTCCCGCGGCGGGTATCACGCCATCCTGCTCGCCGCGAAGCGCAGGGAGGTGGCCTGCGTCGTCACCTACTATGGCCACATGGTGAATCCGAACGCCCCCGAGCCCTGGCAGGTGTACCGCTGGGCGCCGGAGATCGACCGCATCGCGGTGCCGAGCCTGTTCATCGTCGGCAGCGAGGACTTCGAGCTGCGCCGCATGGGGATCCACCGCGCCTTCTACAGGCTTCTCGAACGCGGCGTGCACGCCGAGTTGCGCGTCTATCCCAATGCCCGGCGCGCCTTCGACTTCCGCGCCGACCAGCGCCCGGAGGAAAAGCTCGCCACCGAGGATGCGGCCAGATGGACGGCGCAGTTCCTGCGCCGGGTGCTGGCGCCCTAGGGCGGCACCCTAAGTGCGCTCGGCCGCGCGCTTTTCGCGCACCGCGGCGCGCAGCGCAGGCTCGATCAGCGTCGCGAATGCGGCCGAGCCGAGCGCGTGCGCGCGCAGCGCGCCGTTCACCAGCAGCACGAACGAGGGCACGCCCTGGATCCGCGGCCCGTCCGCCATCATGGCGTGAAACAGCGGCCGCAGGCGCTCGGGGGCATCTTCCACCCGGAAGGCCGCCTTCAACGTGGCGAGCTTCACCACGGTGAAGCGCAGGCGCTGCCACTCGGCCGAGGACTCGAGCTTGCCTCGCGGCCCGAGATGCCCGGCCTCCCACGCGCGGCACTGCGAGCAATCGTCGGCGCCGACGTAAACCAGCTCGATCCTCGCGCCGCGGCCCGCGCGCGCTTCCGGCTGCGGGTTCTCGGCGACGAAGCGATGGAACTGCGCCAGCGACGCGGCCGAAAAGCGGAGCTGCGACACGGTGCCGTCGCGATGTCTCTGCGTGCCCTGAAGCCGGCCCGCGGCGGCGTGACTCAGGCTCACCGCGGCCCCGTCCGCCGACACGATGTCCAGCATGATCCGGCCGCCTTCCAGCCGGGCGGTGATGTCCCTCGCTTCCGGCAATACCGGGGCAGGCGGGCCGTACAGACCGGCGAGGACCGCGGAGTCGGCATCCGCGAGGATCACGTTGGTGATGCGCAGGACGCGCGCCTGCGGCGCGGCTTCCGACTGCGCCAGCCAGTAGCCCGACAGCGTCTTGAGGCGTGCTTCGAAATCCCCGGCGGCGGGGGCCGGCGCCGCCAGCGCGGCAAGCCACGCTGCGAGCAGCAGCCGCAGGCTGCGGCGAAATCCGGGGAACCGCCCTGCCGCGTTCACACGGACGCCGCCTTCGGCGGCGGCGCGAGCGTCATGGCGAACGCCAGCTTCTCTCATCCTCTACTCCCGTCCTTCCCGGGCAGGAAGGCCAACCATACACCTTCCGCGTGCCCGCGCCGCGGCGAGTTCTCGATGGGCGGATAATCATATTTGATCGGCGGGGCCCTTGCGCAATGATCGACCGTTGCTATGATGCCTGATGCCGTTCCGGCCGACCGGTCGGCAATGGAGGAAGCATGGATGCCTGTCGAAGAACGACCCTGAAGGCGGGCGCGGCGCTCGCGCTGCTGCTGCTCGTGCCGCTGCGCGCGCTCGCCGCCGGCTGGAACAAGGCCGCGTTCGGCTCGAAAAGCACCGCCGATGCATTGAAGGCCCTCGGGGCGGCGAGCCCCGCGGACACGAAGGACATCGTCATCGAGGCGCCGCAGATCGCCGAGAACGGCGCGGTGGTGCCGATCGAGGTGACGAGCAACGTGCCCGGCACGAAGTCGCTCGCCGTGCTGATCGAGAAGAACCTGTTCCCGCTCGCGGCGAAGTTCGACTTCCGGGAAGGCGCGCTGCCGTTCGTCAGGGTCAACGTGAAGATGGGCGAATCCTCCAACGTGCGCGTCGTGGTCGAGGCCGGCGGCAAGTTCTTCACCGCGGTGAAGGAAGTGAAAGTCACCATCGGCGGGTGCGGAGGCTGACATGGCGGAACCGATGCGAATCCGGGCCACGCTCAAGGGCGACATCGCCGAGGTGCGCGTGCTGATGGGCCATCCCATGGAAACCGGCCAGAGGAAGGACAGCGACGGCAAGCTCGTCGCGCTGCACTTCATCCAGGAAGTGACGGTCAAGCTCAACGGCAAGACGGTGATCGAGAGCCAGATCAGCCAGTCGGTGTCGCGCAACCCGCTGTTCTCGTTCCGGCTCAAGGGCGCCAGGGCCGGCGACAAGGTCGAGATCAGCTGGCTCGACAACAGGGGCGACAAGAACCGTTTCGAGGCCGCGATCGCCTGAGGAGGCGGTGCGGCCACGGCAACCGAGGAGGAACACATGAGAGTACTGCTGACGCTCGTTACCGCATCCACCATCGCCCTTGCCGGCTGCGCCGCCCCCGGCGACACGGTGGCCCCGGACAAGGTGGTCTACCACCTGAACGACGGCCTGCCCCAGGCCACCAACGGCCTGCGCAACATCCGCAACCACCTTGAGGTCAACCCGAAGGCGCAGATCGTGGTCGTGGCGCACGCCCAGGGCGTGGACTACCTGATGAAGGGCAGGAAGGACGCCAACGGCAATCCCTACGAGACCATCGTCACCGACCTCAAGAGCCAGGGCGTGCGCTTCGACATCTGCCAGATCACGCTGCGCAACCGCAAGCTGACCAAGGACCAGTTCATCGAGGACGCGACCTACGTGCCCTCGGGCGTGGCCGAGATCACGCGGCTGCAGCAGCGCGAGGGCTTCGCCTACCTGCGGCCCTGAGCGGGCCGGCATAATCCCGGCGTGAGCGCCGGGTCTTCCATGGGTCGCCTTACGCCCGGGCAGCGGACTGCCGCCGCCATCGCGGCGGCGACGGCGCTCAACCTGCCCTTCGGCACCCTGTACGCCTTCAGCGTGGTGCTGAAGCCCCTGGAGGCGCTGCTGGGCATCGGCCGCGCGGAGACCAGTTTCGTCTTCGCGCTCGCCACCATCACCCTCACCATCGGCATGAACCTGGCGCCGCGGATCTACCGCGCGGTGCCGCCGCCCCTGCTCGCGCTCGCCTGCGGCCTGTGCAGCGGCGCCGGCCTGTTCATCGCCGCCGCGGCGGAAGGCTTCGCCGCTTTCGCCCTGGGCTACGGCGTGCTGTTCGGCCTCGGCGCCGGCGTCGGCTTCATCCTGGTGCAGCAGGGCGTGAACCAGACCGTGAAGGGTTCAAGCGGCCTCGCCAACGGCTACGTGGTCAGCCTGTATCCGCTCGGCGCGATGATGGGCGCGCCCTTGTTCGGCTGGGCAGTCGAGGCCTGGGGACTGCGCGCGCTGCTGGCCGGGCTCGGCGTCGTGGTGCTCGCGACCTGCGCGCTGTCGGCGGCGCTGCTCAAGGTTGCGGTGATCCGCATGCATGACGCGGACGCCCCGGCCGATGACGGGCGCGATGCGCAATGGCCCTTGTTCCTGCGCCTGGGCACCGTGTTCTTCCTCGCCGCCTCGGCTGGCCTGATGGTGCTCAGCCAGGCCGCCGGCATCGTCCAGGCCTACGGCGGCGCGACCGCGCTCGCACTGGGCGCGACCAGCTTCATTTCCGGCGCCGTCGCGCTGGCGCGGATGGGCGGGGGCTGGCTGGTGGATCACTTCCCGGTGCCCCATGTCGCCGCCGGCGCGCAATTGTGGTCCCTGGCCGGGGCGCTGATCCTGACCTTCTGGCCGGGGCCCATGGTGGCGCTGCCCGCGCTCGCCATGATCGCGATGGGCTACGGCTTCACCTCGGGATTCACCGCCGCGGCCATTGCGCGCTACTGGCCGCGGAACGCCTTCGGCCGCGTCGCGAGCCTGCTCTACGTCGCCTGGTGCGTCGCCGCGGTCGGCCTGCCGGTGCTGGCGGGGTGGCTCTTCGACCGCACGCAGGGCTACGCTTCGGCGGTGCTCATCGCCGCCGGCGTGAGCGTGCTCGGGATCCTCGTCGCCGTCGGCCTGCCGGCGCGCCGAATGTAACCGATCGGTTACATTTGCGGCTGCCGCGCGGGGTACGGCGCCGCGCCTAGCCCAGGTTGAGCGAGGCGAGCGCGATCGCCGCGCCCAGCCCGGCGCCGGCGATCACGTCGCTCGGATAGTGCAGGCCCAGCACTACGCGCGACAACGCCGTGAGCACGGTCGCGGCCGCCAGCACGGGCGCCAGGTAAGGAAAGTAGGCACAGGCAACGATGCTGAAGGCGACCGCGTGCAGGGTGTGCCCGGAGGGGAAGCTGAACCGGTCCAAGGGGACCGCGCCCGCCGCGATGTGCGCATGCACTTCGTAGGGCCGCGGCCTGAGTGTTCCCCGCTTCAGCGCGCGATAGACCAGGGTGCAGGCGAGGCCCGCGACCACCATGTGCAGCACGGCCAGTGCGGCGTCGGCGCCGTGCGCGAGCAGGAGCCCCAGCATCAGCGAGTACCAGAACAGGCCGTCGCCCAGCCAGCTCACGGCGCGGAAGAACGCGAGCGGCACGCGGTAGCGCGCGGCGCGGTTCAAGCTCTCGCAGGCGCGCAGGTCCCAGCTGCGCAGGCTCCTCAAGGCGGCGTCAAGGCGCGGCATGCGCGGCCTCCCCGGATGCCGCCGCCTCGGCGACCGACAGCGCCAGCACCCGCTCGAAGTCGCCCACCACGCTGTCCCAGCCCAGGCGCTCGGCGACGGCACGGGCCTCGCGCCCCATGGCGCGCGCGCCCTCGAGGTCCTGCGCCAGGCTCACCGCCTGGCGGATGAACGCGGCATCCTCCCCCGGCGGCGACAGCAGGCCGCAACGCTGGTGGCCGATGTACTGGCGCGCCGCGGCGTAGTCATGCGCCACGACCGCAAGGCCACTCGCCATCGCCTCCAGCGTGACGTTGCCGAAGGTCTCCGTGACGCTGGGGAAGAGAAAGATGTCGGCCGAGGCGTAGTGCGCGGACAACTCGCCGTTCACCAGCCGCCCCGCGATCAGGCAGCCCAGGCCGCCGCTGAGCATGGCGCGCAGTTCCTCCAGCATCGGCCCGTCGCCCACCAGCACCAGCTTCGTGTCCGGGCGGGCGGCGCGCATCGCACGGTAGGCCTCGATCACCAGCGGGAAATTCTTCTCCGGCGCGAAGCGGCTGACGCACAGCGCCACCGGCGTGTCCTCGCCCGCGCCCCAGCGCGCGCGCAGCTCGCGCGAGCGCCTGGCCGGCGAGAAGGTCGAAGCGTCCACGCCGCGCCCGACCACGCGCATGCGCTCGAAGCCCAGGCGCGCCAGCTCGCCGGCCAGTTCGTCGGTGGGCACGATGGTGCAGCCGGCGCGGTTGTGGAAGCGCCGCAACCAGGCCTCGACCGGCCGGCGCAGCCAGGCGAATCCGTAGTGGCGGCTGTAGGCGTGGAAGTTGGTGTGGAAGTCGGTTGCCGTCGGGATGCCGAGCCGGAGCGCGGCCGAGAGCGCGCTCCAGCCCAGCGGCCCCTCGGTGGCCACATGGACCACGTCCGGCCGCCCGTCGCGCCAGGCGCGCGCCAGCACCGCGGTCGAGGGCAATCCGAAGCGCAGCTGCGGGTAGCGCGGCACCGCGAGGCCGGGACGCAGCAACTCGCTGAACCCATCGCGGTCGGCCGCGCGGTCCCCCGGGTTCTGGCGCGGCCTCACCAGCTGGATGCGATGCCCGCGCCGGCGCAGGCCCTCGGCGAACAGCTGCACCGTCCGGGCGACGCCGTTCACTTCCGGCGGGTAGGTCTCGGTGACCATCGCGATGCGCACGGGGCGCGAGCCTGCGCGCGCCGTGTTAAGCCCGCATGAAGGATCCGTTACCGGACGATGACGCCCTTCTTCAGGCGAGGAGCACGAGCAGCCAGACGGCCGCGGTGCAGGCGAGCGCGACCATCACCGCGGCGCTGCCCAGGTCCTTGGCGCGCTTGGCGAGGTTGTGGTCGTCCAGCGACACGCGGTCCACGGTCGCCTCGACCGCCGAATTGAGCAGTTCGACCACCAGGATCATCAATACGCTGCCGACCAGCAGCGCGCGCTCCACGCCGCCCTCCCCCAGCCACAGGCCCAGCGGCACCAGTACCGCGGCGAGGAGCAGTTCCTGCCGGAAGGCGTCTTCGTGGCGCGCCGCGGCGGCGAGGCCCGAGAATGAATAGCGCGTCGCGTTGACCAGGCGCTTGAGGCCGGTCGCGCCTTTGTGGGGACTCTCCATCCCGGCGCGGCTAGGCGCGCGCCATGCCCGCCATCTCGTCGGCCGCGAGCTGGCTCTCGGCTGACCAGGCGGAGGGCGCGAGCAGCGCGAGCAGGTCCTGCTGCACCGGCTTGTCGCGGGCCTTGCGCGGCGGGCGCTCGTAGCCGCCCTCGGCGTTCATGATCCAGGTCTGCGCCGTGTCCTCGAGGTAGCTCTGCAGGCCCTCGCGGATGACGCGCTGCTTCAGCGCCGGGTCCAGCACCGGTACGGCGAGCTCGATGCGGCGGAAGAAATTGCGGTCCATCCAGTCGGCGCTCGCCAGGTAGACGTCATCGGCGCCGTCGTTGAGGAAGTGGAACACCCGGGTGTGCTCCAGGAAACGGCCGACGATGGAGCGCACGCGGATGTTCTCCGACAGGCCGGCGACCCCGGCCCTGAGCGCGCACACGCCGCGCACGATGAGGTCAATCTGAACGCCGGCCTGCGAGGCTCCGTAGAGTTCCTCGATCAGCTCGGGCTCCAGCAGCGCGTTCATCTTTGCCACGATGCGCGCCGGGCGGCCTTCCTTGGCGATGCGCGCCTCGTTCTTCACTGCGGCCAGCACCCGCTTGTGCAGCGTGAAGGGCGACAGCCACAGGTGCTTCATGCGGCTGGCGCGCCCCAGGCCGGTGAGCTGCTTGAACACCTCGTTCACGTCCGCGCACAGCTCCTCGTTCGCCGTCATCAGGCCGAAGTCGGTGTACTGGCGCGAGGTGCGCAGGTGGTAGTTGCCGGTGGCCATGTGCGCGTAGCGCTTGAGCGCCGGGCCGGTGGGCAGATCCTCGCGCCGCACCACCAGCGCCATCTTGGCGTGGGTCTTGTGGCCGACCACGCCGTAGATCACGTGCGCGCCGGCCTCCTCCAGGCGCGAGGCCCAGCCGATGTTCACTTCCTCGTCGAAGCGCGCCATCAGCTCCACCACCACGGTGACTTCCTTGCCGCGGCGCGCCGCCTCGATCAGGATCTCCATCAGCTCGGAATCGGTACCGGTGCGGTACACCGTCTGCTTGATGGCGATGACGCGCGGGTCGGTGACCGCGGTGCGGATGAACTCGATCACCGGCATGAAGGACTGGTAGGGATGGTGCAGCAGCACGTCGCCCTGGCGCAGTGCGGCATAGATTTCCCCGCCCTTCGTTCCCCGGGTGCGGGCGAGCGGCTCGGGCAGGCCGGGCTGGAACGGCGGGTACATCAGGTCCGGGCGGTCGACCTGCTCAGGCACCTCGCGCAGGCGGTACAGGTTCACCGGGCCCTCGACGCGGTACAGGTCCGCGGCGCCGAGGTTGAACTGCTGCTGCAGGAAGTCCGCGATCTCCTGCGAGCAGCTGTCGGCCACCTCAAGCCGGACCGCGTCGCCGAAATGCCGGTGCAGCAGTTCGCCCTGCACAGCGATGCGCAGGTTCTTGATCTCCTCCTCGTCCACGAACAGGTCCGAGTTGCGGGTGACGCGGAACTGGTGGCAGCCCTTGACCTCCATGCCCGAGAACAGCTCGTCCATGTGCGCGTGCAGGATGGAGGACAGGAACACGAAGCCGTAGGGGGCGCCGGCGACGTCCACCGGCAGCCGGATCACGCGCGGCAGCGCGCGCGGCGCCTGAACGATGGCGGCGCGCGACTTGCGGCCGAAGGCGTCGCGGCCCTCCAGTTCGATGGCGAAGTTCAGGCTCTTGTTGTAGACGCGCGGGAACGGGTGCGCCGGATCGAGGCCGATCGGCGTCAGCACCGGCAGCAGCTCGCGGAAGAAGTAATCCTTGACCCAGGCGCGCTGCGCGTCGTTCCACGCCTCGCGCTTGGGGAACACGATGCCCTCGCGCGCCATGGCCGGGAACAGGACTTCGTTCAGCAGCCGGTACTGCTCGGCCACCAGGGCGTGCGCCTGCGCCGAAACCAGCTCGAACACCTCCGCCGGGCTGCGCCCGTCGGGGCCGGAGGCCTTCACCCCCAGCTTGATCTGCTCCTTGAGTCCTGCCACCCGGATCTCGAAGAACTCGTCCAGGTTCGAGGACACGATGGTGAGGAAGCGCAGCCGCTCCAGCACCGGCACAGCGTCGTCCGCGGCCTGGGCGAGCACGCGCCGGTTGAACTCGAGCAGGCCGAGCTCGCGATTGAGGAAATGCGAGGGCTGGAGGACTTTCCTGATCATGGCGGGAGCGGACCCGCTGGCGCGGCTCCTGTCGCAGTCTGGATTGTAACCCGGGCCATGTTGCAGTTCCGTGACAGTCCATTGCTACCGCAGTGCCGCAATGCTAGCGTTGCGGCATGCCCCGCCCCGAAGTGCTCGCCGCCGTCGACCTGGGCTCGAACAGCTTCCACCTGCTGGTCGGGCGGGTGGTGGACGGGCTGATCTATCCGCTGGATTCGGTGCGCGAGGCGGTCCGTCTCGGCGCCGGCCTCACCTCGGAGAAACGCATCGACCGCGCCACCCAGGCGCGTGCGCTGGAGACCCTCGGCCGGATCGGCGAGCGCCTGCGCGGCATGCCGCGCCAGTCGGTGCGCGCGGTGGGCACCAACACGCTGCGGGTAGCGAAGAACGCGCCCCAGTTCCTGCGCGAGGCGCGCGCCGTGCTGGGCTTCGCGATCGAAGTCATCGCCGGCCGCGAGGAGGCGCGCCTGATCTACCTCGGCGTCGCCCATTCCATGCCGCCCGCGCCGCACCGGCGCCTCGTCATCGACATCGGGGGCGGCTCCACGGAGTTCATCATCGGCACCGGCCTCGAACCCGAACTGACCGAGTCGCTCTACATGGGTTGCGTCAGCTACAGCCTGCGCTATTTCGCCGAGGGTCGCATCGACAAGGCACGCATGCGGGCGGCGGAACTCGCCGCGCGCCAGGAACTGGCCGGCATGGCGGGCGGATACCGCAAGCTCGGCTGGCAGGAGGTGGTCGGCTCCTCAGGCACCATGCGCGCGATCGAGATCATCCTGCACGAGAACGGCTGGTGCACCGAAGGCATCACCCGCGAAGGACTGGACCGGCTGCGCGCGCAACTGGTCAAGCACGAGCGTGCCGACCCGGACCGGATCGCCGGGCTGCGCGCCGGGCGCGCCGGCGTGCTCCCGGGCGGCGTCGCGATCCTCGACGCGGCGCTGCACGAGCTGGGCATCGAAGCGCTGAAGGTCTCCGAGGGCGCCCTGCGCCACGGCGTGCTCTACGACCTGCTCGGGCGCAGCGAGCGGCGCGACATGCGCGAGGCGACCGTCGCCCAGTTCATGCGCCGCTACCACGTCGACGAGGCGCAGGCCGAGCGCGTGCGCGCGCTGGCGCTGCGAATCTACGACGCGCTCGAGGCGGGCCGCGAGCGCGGGCCCGAGGACGAGGCCGACCGCCTGCTGCTCGACTGGGCGGCGCGCCTGTCGGAAATCGGCCTGTCGATCGAGCACTCGCAGTACCACAAGCACTCGGCCTACATGCTGTCCAACGCCGACATGCCCGGGTTCTCGCGCATGGAGCAGCAGCGCCTCGCGCGCATCGTGCTCGCGCACCGCGGCAAGCTCGCCAAGGTGCGCGACGAGGCCTTCGACGGCCCGGACTGGCGGCTGGTGTTCGCGCTGCGCATCGCGGCGCTGCTGCTGCGCAGCCGCGCCGACCTCAAGCTGCCGCCGTTCCGCGTCGCCGG
>JALHLN010000038.1 GCA_022844545.1 Burkholderiales bacterium
CTACACCTGGGCGGCGCACTACGCGGATGGTGCGGGCCGCTACCTGGCGCTCTTCGGCGCCGACGAGGCGCGCACGTTCCTCGATCCGAGCCCGGGCCAGTTGAAGCTGCGCCAGGACGAGGCCACGCGCCGCATGGTCCCGCGTCGTCGCGAAGTCGTCGCCTCGGTGCTGGTGGAAGTCGCGCGCGCGGGCGAAGCCGGGATCGTTCCGGACGCGGTGCGCATGACGGTGGTCGAACCGGTCGGGTCCGGCGACGACGAGAGCGCAGCCGCGATGGTGCAGCGCCACCTGGCGGATGCCGCCCGGGCTCCGGGCTTCCGCTGGGGGGCCTTCCTGGTGCCGGTCATCGGCGCCGGAAAGCACGTCCTGATGGAGGCAGCGGACCATCTGGGACCGCCGTCCGCCGGCCTGCCGGCGCCCGCGTTTGCCGGCACGCGCATCGATGCGTAAGGCCTGGCGTATCCTGCAGCCTCACCCCTGAGGAAGAGGACGGAACCATGACGCGCTTCTGCCGCACCCTGCTGGCCGCAACGCTTGCGCTGGGCTGTACTCACGCCGCCGCGCAGGCCTATCCGAACAAGGCGGTACGCCTCATCGTGCCCTACGCCCCGGGCGGCGCCACCGACATCATCGCCCGCGCCGCGGCAATCGAGCTCTCCAAGACGCTCGGCCAGGCCGTCACCGTGGACAACCGCGCCGGCGCCGGCGGCAACCTCGGCTCCGAGATGGCGGCGCGCGCCGCGCCCGACGGCTACACCATGGTGATGACCGCGAGCAGCCTGCACGGCATCACGCCCTTCCTCTACAGCAAGCTCAACTACGACCCGAACAAGGACCTGGCGCCGGTGATCGTGTTCGCCTCCTTCGCCAATGTGCTGGTGGTCAATCCCGCGGTGCCGGCGAAGTCGGTGGCCGAGCTCACCGCGCTCGCCAGGGCGCAGCCGGGCAAGCTCACCTGCGCCTCCAGCGGCAGCGGCTCCACCATCCACATGTCCTGCGAGATGTACAAGAGCATGCTCGGCCTGCAGATCACGCACGTGCCCTACAAGGGCAGCGGCCCGGCGATCACCGACCTCATGGGCGGGCAGGTGAACCTGATGTTCGACAACATCCCTTCGGCCATCTCGCACGTGCGCTCGGGCAAGCTGCGCGCGCTGGCGACCACCGGCCCGAAGCGCGCCGTCGCCATGCCGGACCTGCCCACCATGATCGAGTCGGGCGTCCCGGGGTACGAGTCCACCGCCTGGTTCGGCCTCGCCATGCCGGCGGGCACGCCGCGCGAGATCGTCGCGCGCATGAACGCCGAGGGCCAGAAGGCGGCCAGGGCGCCCGACTTCATCAAGCGCATGACCGACCTGGGCTACGAGATCGTCGGCGGCACTCCGGAGCAGATGGGCGCGATGATCCAGGACGAGATGAAGCGCTGGGGCCCGATCGTGAAGGCCTCGGGCGCCAAGGTGGACTGAACGCGCCCGGTCATTGCGACTGCAATAATTTAGTTGCAATTGCAATCATGACGGCGTAGACTGCCTTCATGCCCGCCGCCGACCCCCGCCAGCACGCCTACGCGCGCTTCGTCGTCGCCCACGCCCTGATCACCGAGCGCATCGAGGCGGCGCTGGCCGCCGCGGACCTGCCCTCGCTGGACTGGTACGACGTGCTCTGGGTGCTGGAGAGCGCGCCCGAGGGGCGCCTGCGCATGGCCGACATCGCCCGCCGGGCGGTGTTCTCGCGCAGCAACGTCACGCGGCTCGCCGACCGGCTGCAGAAGGCGGGCCTGGTGGCGCGCGCCGACTGCCCGCAGGATGGCCGCGGCACGATGTGCGTCATCACGGCCAGGGGCCGCGCCCTGCGCGCCAGGATGTGGGCCGTGTACCGCAAGCAGATCGACGGCCTCTTCGGCGCGCACCTCAGCGTGCGCGAGGCCGAGGCGCTGTCCAGTTCGCTGCAACGCATGATTTCTTCCCTGCGACAAGACGAAAAGGAAACCGCATGAACCTCTACTACTCCCCCGGCGCCTGCTCGCTCGCCCCGCACATCGCGATGCGCGAGGCCGGCATCCCGGTTGGCCTGAAGAAGGTGGACCTCAAGGCCAAGCAAGTCGACGGCGGCGACTACAAGCAGGTCAACGGCAAGGGCTACGTCCCGGCGCTGGAGACCCCCGAGGGCGTGCTCACCGAGTGCCCGGTGATCCTGCAGTACATCGCCGACCGGAACCCCGGCTCGGGCCTGTCCGCCGAGGCGGGCGACCAGGCGCGCCTGAAGATGGCCGAGATGCTCAGCTTCATCACCTCCGAGATCCACAAGGGCATGGGCAACTTCTTCAACCCGGCCATGAACGACGGCTGGCGCCAGGCGGTCACCGACCGGCTTGGCTTGCGCCTGGACTGGGTGGCGAAGCAGCTGGGCGCCAAGCCCTACCTCATGGGCGAGCAGTTCAGCGTCGCCGATGCGTACCTCTTCACCATCCTCAACTGGGCGGCGCCGTCGAAGTTCGACCTCTCGAAGTGGCCCACGCTGCAGGAATACCACAAGCGCGTGGCCGCAAGGCCGAAGGTGCAGGAAGCGCTGAAAGCGGAAGGCCTGGTCAAGTAATGTCCTCGGCGCTGCCGGTCCTGTTCCTCTCCCACGGCTCGCCGATGCATGCCCTCCAGCCCGGCGCGGTGCGCGCCGTCTGGCAGGGCATCGCGCGCGACCTGCCGAAGCCGAAGGCGATGCTGATCGCCTCGGCGCACTGGGAGACGAACATCCCGGCGCTCACCGGCGCGGCGAAGCCGGAGACGATCCACGATTTCTTCGGCTTCCCGCAGCCGCTGTATGAAGTGCAGTACCCGGCGCCGGGCGACCCGGCGCTCGCCGCACGCGCGCTCGGGCTGCTGCAGTCGGCGGGCTTCGCCGCCGCGGTGGACCCGCAGCGCGGCCTGGACCACGGCGCCTGGTCGCCGCTGCTGCATATGTACCCGGATGCGGACATCCCGGTGGTCCAGGTGGCGGTGCAGACCGAACTGAAGACGCGCCACCATGTCGAACTCGGCCGGGCGCTGGCCCCGCTCGCCGCCGAAGGCGTGCTGATCATCGGCTCCGGACACATGACGCATAACCTGCGCGAACGCCGCGACAACGGACCGCTGCCCTACGCCGCCGAATTCCAGGAATGGGTGCGGGAGAAGATCGAGGCGCGGGACCTCGATGCGCTCGTCGACTATCGCGCACTCAACCCGCACGGCGTGCGCGCGCACCCCACCGACGAGCATTTCCTGCCGCTGTTCGTGGCGCTGGGCGCCGCCGGCGCGAACTACCGCGCCGAGCGGCTCCATGCCGGGATCGAGATGGGCTCCCTGGCGATGGACGCCTACCGCTTCAGTTAGTCGATCTTCGCGCCCGAGGCCTTTACCACCGAGGCCCAGCGCGCGTACTCGCTCTCGTAGAGCGCGCGGTAGTCGGCCGCGCTGCCGCCCATGGGCGCCGCGCCCAGCGCCTGCACGCGGTCGCGGAACGCCTGGTCGGCGAGCAGCTTGTTGGTCTCGGCGTTGATGCGCTCGACCACCGCCGCCGGCACGCCGTTGGGCGCGACCACCGCGAACCAGACCGAGGACTTGAGGTTGCCCATGCCCTGCTCGACCGAGGTCGGCACCTCGGGCAGGCCCGGCCAGCGCTTGTCCGACAACACCGCGATCGGACGCACGCGGCCGGCCTTCACCTGGCCCTGGATCCCGGTCATCAGCTGGAACATGAGCTGGGTGCGGCCCGAGATGAGATCGTTGGTGGCGTCGGCCGGCACCTTGTACGGGATGTGCGTCATCTGCGTCGCGGTGAGCGTCTTGTAGAGTTCGCCGGCGAGGTGCATGGAACTGCCGTTGCCGGTGGAGCCGAAGTTGAGCTTGTTGGGGTTCGCCTTGGCGTAGGCGGTGAACTCGGCCATGGTCTTCACCGGCACCTCCGGGTGCACCACCAGGATGTTGGGCACGTCGCCCACCAGCACGATCCCGGTCAGCTCCTTCCTGGGGTCGTAGGGCATCGCCGCGTACAGGTGCGGGTTGATGGCGATCATGCTCGAGGCCGCCATGCCGACGGTGTAGCCGTCCGGGTCGGCCTTGGCGATCGCGGCGAGGCCGGTGTTGCCCTGCGCGCCGGGACGGTTCTCCACGACGAAACTCTGGCCGAAGGCCTTGGTGTAGGCGTCGGCGAAGAACCGGGACAGCGGGTCGATGGTGCCGCCCTGTCCGGCGGGGACGATGAACTTCACCGGCTTGGCGGGCCAGGACTGCGCCTGCGCGACGGTGGCGGCGGCAAGGGCTACGACGGCGATAAGGGTACGCTTCATGGGCTTTTCCTCGCTTCTTCGATGACGGCACGGATATTGTGCTCCGGCGCGGCGATTCCCGCCACGCACCCCGGGCCCAGCAGCAGTCGCCGGCCGCCGGTCTGTTCAATGGCGTCGCGCGCCTGCGCCCGCACCTGGGCCTCCGAGCCCTTCACCAGCAGGCCGAGTTCCTCCACGCCGCCCACCAGAGCCCCCTTGAAGCGGCCGGCGGCCATCCCGAGGGTCGGCGTGGTGAGCCGGTCGTGCCAGTTGACCAGGTCCACCGGGTAGCCGGCGAGTTCGTCGAACATCGGGTTCAGTCCATGCAGGTGGAGCATGTCGATTCGCGTCCGGTCCTGCATTTTCCCCTTCAGCGCCGCGAAGAACTCGAGGTCCCAGCGCTTGCCGAAGCGCTCGTACTCGGCGGGCGCCAGCACATCCGTGGTCGCGAGCTGCGTGGCGAAGAAGAAACCGTGCGCGCCGGCCTTGAGCGCCTCCTCGCCGAAGGCGATGGTGACCTCGGTGATGGTCTTCAGGCCCGCTTCCAGCGCCTCGGGATGCTGCCGCAGGTGCTGCAGGGTCGGCTCGCCGGCGAGCTTGCGCGCCGTGGTGAGCGGACTGAACACCGTCTGCAGGATGGGCGCCGAGCCCTTGAGTTCCTTCGCCGCGGCGGCGAGCGCCGCGTTCTGCGCGCCGTAGACGCCCTTGCGGACGTCCAGCCTGGGCAGGCGCGCCCAGCCCTCCGGACCCTGAAGGCCGACCTGCGTCACCACGCGGGCGCCGTTCTCCGCACCCTCGAAGGCGGTCTTCGCGCCCCAGTCCTCGATGCCATAAGTGCCCGAGGGCATGAACTTCACCAAGTCGAAGTCCCAGGCGCGCTGCCAGGCGAGCGTGTGCGCGGCCAGCTTGCCCGGGTCCTGGTCATCCACCGGGAAATGGCGCCAGAGCGCGACCGGCACGCGGTCGGTCTCGGCGCCCGCGATCGCGGCCTCGATTCTCTGCCAATGGTCCATCTTGGAATTCTAGCTACACTGGCGTTCAATAACATGAAGAAACGACGCGCAACTCGCGAAACGCTCGGCCTCACCCGGGCCGAATTCGCCGTCCTGCGCCGGTTGCGCACCCCCGAGAAGATCCAGCAGTTCCTCTACGACCTGAAGCAGAACTTCGAGCCGGATGGCGACAGCTGCCATTCGGTGCGCGTCGTGCTGCGCGAGCGCCGCGCGCACTGCATCGAGGGCGCGATGCTGGCGGCCTGCGCGCTATGGGTGCACGGCGAGCCGCCGCTGCTGCTCGACCTGCAGGCGGTGCGGGATTACGACCATGTGGTCGCCCTGTTCCGGCGCCGCGGCCGCTGGGGCGCGATCTCCAAGACCAACGGCATCGGGTTGCGCTGGCGCGACCCTGTCTATCGCAGCCTGCGGGAACTGGCGATGTCGTGGTTCCACGAGTACTACAACAAGCGCGACCACAAGACCCTGCGCACCTATTCGGTGCCCTACGACCTGCGCCGGTTGAAGCCGGCGCAATGGGTCACGGCGACCGACGGCGCCTGGGACGTGGTCGACGCGCTAGAGTCCGTCCGTCATTACCGCCTGCTCACCCCCGCGCAGGCGCGCCAACCGATGCGCCGCGACCCCTTCGAGCGCGAAGTCGGCAACCTCCTCCAGTACCGCCGGCCCAGGAAAAAATAGGGACAGTCCACGATTTCCCGGCCGGAAAATCGTGGACTGTCCCTGATTTCTTGAATTCGGGGTTAGTTCGAGCCGATCTTGCCGATTTTCTCGACGGCGACCTTGAGGCGCGCGGCGTCGGTGGCGAGGAATTTCGCGAACTCGGGCGCGTCGAGGTAGCTGATCGGCGTCGACACCTTCTCCATCGCGCCCCTGAACTGCGGGTCATTCACCGCGGCGCGCACCGCCGCGCGCAGCTTCGCGATCACCGGCGCCGGCGTGGCCGCGGGCGCGAACACGCCAGACCAGATGTAGAACTCGACATCCTTGTAGCCCAGTTCCTTGAAGGTCGGCAGGTCCGGCATCATCGGCAGGCGCTTGTCGCCCCAGCCGGCAAGGGCGCGCATCTTGCCGCCCCTGATCTGGCCGATCGCCGCGGCTGGTCCCGAGGCGAGCGCATGCACCTGCCCGCCCAGCAGCGCGGCGACGGCCGGCCCGCCGCCCTGGTACGGCACGTGGAACAGCTTGATGCCGGCGGCATTGGCGAACATTTCCATCGCCACGTGCAGGGTGCCGTAGACGCCCGAGGACGAGTAGTTCATCTGGCCCGGGTAGGCGCGGGCCGAGGCGATGAACTCCTGGATGGTCTTGTAGGGACCGTCGGCGGCCACCACCAGCACGGTGGGATCCGAGGTCACCAGCGCGATCGGCGCGAAATCGGCCAGTGTGTAGGGTGCCGGCTTGCCGTTGAGCGGGTCCGAAACCGGGAAGATGGAGATGGAGGAGAGCGACATCAGGATGGTGTAGCCGTCGGGCGCGGCCTTGGCCACCGCCGTGGTGCCCACCGCGCCGCCGGCGCCGCTGCGGTTCACCACCAGCACCGGGCGGCCGAGCGTCCTCTCCATGCTGGCCGCGAGCGGCCGGCCGACGATGTCGGCCACGCCCCCCGGCGGGAACGGGGCGATCAGGGTGACCGGCTTGGTCGGATAGTCCTGCGCCACGGAAAGCGTGGACACCCCCAGCAATGCGGCAAGGAATAAGGTCTTGTTCACGGCGTTCTCCTCCTCTAGAAGGTCTGGATGATAGATTAGCCGGCGTCAGGATGCAGCCCCGGGCGCGACCAAGGGCGCAAAGGAGGACATCATGCAGCGACGGACCGTGTTGAAATACCTCGCGGCCGCGCCATTTGCGGCGCATATCCACTACGTTCAGGCTCAGCCCAGGACCATGAAAGACATCGAAGAACTGCAGAAGAACTGGAAGACCCTGCTCGCGCCCGGGACGCAGGTTCCCGACCCGGCGCAAAAACTGGAGCTGACCAAGGCGGAGTGGGCCAAGCGCCTGCCGCAGCCCGCCTACAAGGTGCTGCGCGAGGAAGGCACCGAGCGCGCCGGCACCAGTCCGCTGGACCGCGAGAAGCGCCCGGGCGTGTTCGCCTGCGCAGGCTGCGGGCTGCCCCTGTTCACCTCGGCGATGAAGTTCGACAGCGGCACCGGCTGGCCGTCGTTCTTCACCACCATCCCGGGGGTGTTCGGCATCAAGAAGGACTACTACCTGATCTATCCCCGCACGGAGTACCACTGCATCCGCTGCGGCGGCCACCATGGCCATGTCTTCGACGACGGCCCGCCGCCGACGCGCCAGCGCTACTGCAACAACGGCGTGGCGCTGACCTTCATCCCGCAGAAGGCGTAGCTGGCCCCGGGGACTTCAGCCGCAGCGCCTCGTCCAGCGGCGGCGCCGGGAAGTGGAAACGCACCGGCCCGTCGGGCAGGGCGTGCAGGAACTGCTTCAGGAACGGGTCTTCCGAGTTGAGCAGTTCCTCCGGCGTGCCCTCGCCCACCAGCCGCCCGTCGGCGATGACATACAGGTAGTCGACCAGCTTCAGCGACTCCGAGACGTCGTAGGTCACCACCACCGAGGTGAGGCCCAGCGCGTCGTTCAGCTTGCGGATCAGCTGCGCGATCGCGTTGAGCGAAATCGGATCCAGGCCGCCGAAGGGCTCGTCGTACATCGCCAGCAGCGGGTCGGTGGCGATGGCGCGCGCCAGCGCCACGCGCCGCGCCATGCCGCCCGAGAGGTCCGAGGGCATCATGTCGCGCGCGCCGCGCAGGCCCACCGCGTCCAGCTTCATCAGCACCAGCGGCCGCACCAGTTCCTCGGGCAGGTTGTGGTGCTCGCGGATCGGAAACGCGATGTTCTCGTAGACCGACAGGTCGTCGAACAGACCGGAGACCTGGAACATCATCCCCATCTTGCGCCGCAGCGCGTAGAGCTCGTCGGTGGGCAGCTTGTGCACCAGCTTGCCCGCCACCCGCACCCAGCCGCGCGAGGGGTCGAGCTGGCCGCCGATCAGCTTCAACAGCGTGGACTTGCCGCTGCCCGAGCCGCCGAGAATCGCCACCACCTTGCCGCGCGGGATCTTCAGCGACAGGCCGCGGAAGATCGGCAATGCGCCGTAGCTGAAGTGCAGGTCGGAGACTTCGACCAGGATTTCTTCGTCTGCCATGCAGGCGCAAGTCTAGCCCAGATGCGCCGTACCATAGCAGCATGCCAGCGACTGCATTGCCGCCCTACCAGGGCCTCACGCCCGATACCGTGCTCGACGCGCTCGACAGCGCGGGCTGGCGCGGCGATGGCCGCATGCTGGCGTTGAACAGCTACGAGAACCGCGTCTACCAGGTCAACCTCGAGGATGACTCCGTGGTCGTGGCGAAGTTCTACCGCCCCAAGCGCTGGAGCGACGCGCAGATCCTGGAGGAACACGCCTTCGCCACGGAGCTCGCGGAGCGCGAGATCCCGGTGGTCGCGCCGCTCGCCGCAGGTGGCACCACCCTGCACGCCTTCGGCGGCTTCCGCTTCGCGGTGTTCCCGCGCCGCGGCGGGCGCACGCCGGAACTGGAAGACGAGAAGGTGCTGGAGTGGATCGGCCGGTTCCTCGGCCGCATCCACGCCGTCGGCGCCACCAGGCCCTTCGCGGTCCGCCCGGCGCTGGACATCGAGGCCTTCGGCACCGAGCCGCGGCAGTGGCTGCTGGAGTCCGGGATGATTCCCGGCGACCTGCGGGAAGCCTGGGAAACCGTTTCCGAGCAGGCGCTCGAGCGGGTCGAGGTCGCGTTCCGCCTCGCCGGTTCGGTTCGCAACGTCCGCCTGCACGGCGACTGCCACGCCGGCAACGTCCTCTGGACCGACCGCGGCCCGCACTTCGTCGATTTCGACGACGCGCGCATGGGACCGACGGTGCAGGACCTGTGGATGATGCTGCCGGGGGACCGCGAGGGCGCGATGCGGTCCCTGAAGGCGCTGCTGGACGGCTACCGGCGCTTCCAGGACTTCGAGGCCCGGGAACTCGCCCTCATCGAGCCGCTGCGCACCCTGCGCCTGCTGCACTACTCGGCCTGGATCGCGCGGCGCTGGGACGACCCGGCCTTCCCGGCCGCCTTCCCCTGGTTCAACACCCAGCGCTACTGGCAGGACCGGATCCTGGAGCTGCGCGAGCAGACCTCGGCCATGGACGAAGAGCCTTTGCCATTGCCCTGATTCAGGGATAATTGCGGCCTTTTGGCCCGCCCCACTCATTCATGATCCTGTTCGCCGCCACGGTGTTCACCAGCGCTTTCCTGCTGTTCCTGGTGCAGCCGATCATCGCCAAGCAGATCCTGCCCTGGTTCGGCGGCACCGCCGCGGTCTGGACCACCTGCATGGTGTTCTTCCAGCTGGTGCTGCTCGCGGGCTACGCCTACTCGGACGCGGTGAGCCGCAAGCTCGCGCCGCGCGCGCAGGCGATCCTGCACACCGCGCTGCTCCTCGCCAGCCTCGCCTTCCTGCCGATCCTCGCCTCCGAGTCCTGGAAGCCGGACCCGGATACCGAGCCGGGCGGCCGCATACTCCTGCTCCTCGCGGCCACCATCGGCCTGCCCTATTTCCTGCTCTCCACCACCGGGCCGCTGGTGCAGGCCTGGTTCGCGCGCAGCTTCCCCAGCGGCACGGTGTACCGACTGTTCGCGCTGTCGAACCTCGCCTCGCTGCTGGCGCTCATCGCCTATCCGCCGGTGATCGAGCCGGCGAGCACGCTCGCGGCGCAGGCCTGGGGCTGGAGCGCGCTGTACGTGCTGTTCGCGGTGCTGTGCGCCGCCTCTGCATGGAAGGCGACCCGCGCGACCATCGAACAGCCTCTGGCGGCAAGCTCCGCCACGGCCGCGGCCGGCCCGGCGCCCGGCGCAGGCGCCTACCTGATGTGGTTCGGACTGTCCGCGCTGGGCTCGCTCATGCTGCTCGCGATCACCAGCCACATCACGCAGAACGTGGCCTCGGTGCCGTTCCTCTGGATCGTGCCGCTGGTGCTGTACCTGCTGTCGTTCATCCTCGTCTTCGACGTCGGCACCGGGCGCGGCCGCAGCGGCTGGTACTCGCGCACCTGGGCGCTGCCGGCGCTGTTCGCGCTGCTCGCCGGCATGGCGTACTTCCTGTTCGACAACCTGGGCGTGATGGACATCCGCGGCGCGGTGGCGCTCTACAGCGCCGGCCTGTTCGTCGCCTGCATGTTCTGCCACGGCGAGCTCGCGGCGATGCGCCCGGCGCCGAAGTACCTGACGCGCTTCTACCTCATGGTCTCGGTAGGCGGCGCCGCCGGCGGCCTGTTCGTCGGCCTGATCGCGCCGCGAGTCTTCGACACGTACCTGGAGCTGCCGCTCGCGCTGGTCGCCTGCGGCCTGCTCGCGGCCTGGCTGACCTGGAAGTCGCGGGCAGAGATTCCCTGGACCATGGTCCGCATCGGGGTGCCCGCGGTCGCGCTCGCGATCACCGGCGTGGTGGGCTGGCTGTCGCTGGAGTACCTGTCCTACATCCGCGAGAACGCGCTGCTGGTGACGCGCAGCTTCTACGGCACGCTGCGCGTCAAGGAACACCCGCGTGGCACTTCGGAGAGCCCGACCCGCAGCCTGGTGCACGGAGTCATCAACCACGGCTGGCAGTACACCGATCCGAGCCTGCGCATGCAGCCGATCAGCTACTTCGGGCCCAACTCGGGGATCGCGCGGGCGCTGGATTTCTACAGCGGCCGGCCGAGGCGCATCGGCATCGTCGGCCTGGGCGTGGGCGTGTTCACCGCCTGGGGCGAGGCCGGCGACAGCTTCCGCATCTACGAGCTCGACCCCGAAGTGGTGAAGATCGCGCGCGAGCAGTTCTGGTACCTGTCGGGCTCCAAGGCGAAGATCGAGGTGGTCACCGGCGACGGGCGCCTGAACCTCGAGCGCGACCCGCCGCAGAAATTCGACCTGCTGTCGGTGGACGCCTTCTCCAGCGGCTCGATCCCGATCCACCTGCTCACGCGCGAGGCGCTGCAGGCCTACAAGCGTCACCTCGCCCCGGGCGGGGTCATCGTCTACAACGTCACCAACCGCTTCGTGCGCCTGGCGCCGGTGCTCAAGCTCGTCGCCGAGGCCGAGGGCATGAAGGCGATCCGCATCAGCGACGATCCCTCCGAGGACAAGTACTCCGGCACCGAGTACGTGCTGGTCACGGAGAACGAGCAGCTCGCCGCCGACAAGCGCTTCGAGGACGCGGAGAGAATCGACCCCATCCCGGGCCTCAAGCCCTGGACCGACAGCTTCAACAACCTCTTCAAGGTCGTGAAGTAGCCCGCAAAACAGGGACAGTCCACGTTTCCCGCGATGGAAAACGTGGACTGTCCCTGATTATTGCTGATTACTGCTGATTATTGGGGGAGGTCGTCGAGGGCGGCTTTGAGGTGGCGCTTGTCGGCCCACACCAGGATCTGCCAGCCGCCGGGGGCGGCACCGACGCGGTTGATGCCGCAATTCGGGATGCCGAAGTCCCGCGGCGCGGAGATCGACAGCCCGGTGATGTAGCGGTAGAGCTTGTCCAGCACCCCGCCGTGGGTGAATACCAGAACGTCCTCGCCGGGATGGCGCGCGGCGATCGCGGTGACGCTGTCCACGGCGCGCCGGTGGAAGTCCTTCAGGCTCTCCCCGGTGCGGAAATCGAAGTCAGGGTCGCGGGCGTCGAAGCGCGCGTACTCCTCGGGAAACATCACCTGCACCTCGGCATAGGTGTGGGTCTCGAAGATGCCGTAGTGCCGCTCGCGCAGGCCCGCCTCCAGCCTCACCTCCATTCCGAGCGCCGCCGCCGTCGGCGCGGCGGTCTGCCGCGCCCGCCCGAGGTCGCTGGAGTAGATCACCGCGAAGCGTTCCTTCCCCAGCACCGAGGCCACTGCCTGTGCCTGCCGCCTGCCGGTGTCGTTCAGGGGCACGTCGAGCTGCCCCTGCACCCGGTGCTCGGCGTTCCACGCCGTCTCGCCATGCCGCACGATGCACAGCCGCGTCAATGCTTCCTCCCGGTGGCGATGATGGCGCCGACGACGATGAAGGCGCCGAGGACCTGCAGCGGCGCGATCCGCTGGTCCAGCACCACCCACGCGATGGCGAGCACCGCGATCGGCTCGAAGTTGAGCACCACCGAATTGTTCACCGCGCCCAGCCGCGGCAGGACGACGAAGAGGGAGGTGATCGCGGTGCCGTAGAGCGCCACCAGCAGCGCCAGCGCCACCCAGCCGGTCCGGTCCGCCGGCAGCCGGAAATCATCCGCCACCGCGCCGCCGGCGATGGTCACCACCGCCACCACGCTCATGATCATGAGGCTGCGCAGGCGCCCGTCCACCGCCGGCAGCCATTTGGTGGTGAAGAACAGCACACTGGCGAAGGCAAGCGACGCCCCGGTCGCCCACAGCACGCCGGCGCCGATCTCGCTCCAGCGGCCCGCAATGTCGCCGCTCTTGCCGTAGACGTCCAATGCAAGCGCCAAGCCGAACAACGCCACCGGCATCGCGAGCAGCACCCGGCGCGAAGGCCGCTCGCCGCCCGCGGCCCAGGACACCAGCGCCAGCACCATGGGAAAAGTCTGGAACGCGAGCAGCGCCAGCGCCACCGGGATGAGCGCGACCGCGGAGTACAGGCAGTAGCTCTGTACCGCGAGCATGAGGCCGATCAGCGCCGCGCGCCCCCGCGTCGCCGCCGGCAGCGCCAGCGACACGCCGTTGGCGAGCAGCAGGCCCAGCACGAACAGGGCGGTGCCGGTGGAGCGGAACGCGACCGCCGTGGTGACGTTGGTGCCGTGGTCGAAGGCTACGCGCGCCGCGACGTGGTTGGCGCCGAACGCCACCGCTATCGCCGCGAGCAGCGCGATCCCGGCCCAGCGGGGGATGGGCTGCTCGGCCACGCCCCGGCTAGTCGGTCCTGATGTTGTTGTCCTGGATGACCTTGCCCCACTTGGCCATCTCGCCCAGCGTCCACTGCTGCAGGGCCTCGGGGGTGCTGACGATGAGTTCCATGCCCATGCCCTCGGTCAGGGTCTTGCGCACGTCGGCCTGTCCGAAGACCTTGACCAGCTCGCCGTGCATCCGGTCGATGATCGGCTTGGGCGTGCCCGCCGGCGTGAAGATGCCCCACCAGGCGAAGGCGGTGAGCCCCGGGAAGCCCTGCTCGATCAGCGTGGGCACGTCGGGCAGCGCGGAGGCCCTGGCCTCGCCCGTGGTGGCCACCGCGCGCATCTTGCCGCCGCGCACCTGCGGCGAGAGCAGCGCCACCGAGCCGATGCCCAGCTCGATCTGGCCGCCGAGGATGTTCTGGTTCATCGGCCCGCCCCCGGAGAAGGGCGCGTGGATGAGCTTGAAGCCGCCCATCTGCTGCGCCATCACCAGCGTCAGGTGGCCGATGGTGCCGTTGCCGATGGAGCCGATGCTCACCGAGTCCGGCTTCGCCTTCGAGGCCTGCACCACGTCGGTGAAGGTCTTCCAGGGCTTCGCCGTCGCCGTGGCGATGGCATAGGGCGCGCGGCCCACCAGCATCACCGGCGCCAGGTCCTTCGCGGTGTCGAACGGCAGGTTGCGGATCAGCGCCTGGTTGACGCCGTGCGAGTCGAACACGAACACGAAGGTGTAGCCGTCGGGCGGGGACTTCGCCGCCATGCCGGTGCCGATCGAGCCGCCGGCGCCGGGCCGGTTCTCGACCACGAACTGCTGCTTGAGCGCCTCGCCCAGCTTGGCGCCGGCCAGGCGCGCGAGCGGATCCACGGAGCCGCCCGGCGGGAACGGGACGATGAACTTCACCGGCTTCGCCGGCCAGTCCTGCGCGAACGCCTGGGCCGCGACGGCGAACGCGGCGACGAGAATCAACGCAATGCGCTTCATGGTGGTCTCCTCCTCCTGGATGGGCGGGGGGAGTTTAAGCGATTTCCGAGTATCCTCGCAGCCACGAGGTCCGCATGTTCATCCATCCCCGCAGCAAGGACCGGCCGTTCCATCTCGGCCCATTCCCGCTGGAGACGCTGCCGCGGGATCCGGGCGCGATCGAACGGGAAGCGAAGCGCCCGCCGCGCGCCGCGGCGGCGGCCGCGTCATCTTCGAGTCTGCTCGCGCGCGCGGCGGATCGCTACCGAGGCCTCTATGCCGGCTTCGCGGACGGCCCGGTTGCCGCGGCGAAGGCGCCCGTGGGCGAGGACCTCCGGCGCCGCGTCAGGGACCTCAAGGGCGGCGCGTATTTCATGGACGCCAGCCTGGCCGGCATCTGCGCGCTGCCGGCGCCTGCGCACGGATTCGCCCTCGTCGTGCTGGTTGAACACGCGCGCATGCCGGAGCAAGGCAACCTCGCCCACGACTGGACCCGTTCCGCGGTTGCCGCCGCGGCGGACATGCGCGCCGCGGAGATCGCGGTTTCCCTCGCCGGCCATGTGCGCCACATGGGATTCCAGGCACAGGCGCACTTCTCCGGCCATGCGCAGGTGGATCTTGAGAAGCTCGCGGTGCTCGCCGGCCTCGCCGTGCGCAACGGCAACGTCCTTGCCGCGCCCTTCATCGGCACCGGCTTTGCCCTCGCTGCGATCACCACGGACTACGCGCTGGCGGTCGATCTCCCGCTGCATCCGGATGCCCTCAAGGCGGGCGGGTTGCGCTACTGGTGGGGCGTCAACGGCGCGCAGTCCGGACGCGAGCGCAGGCGCCGCGCCAAGCGGCCCTCGCACCTCAGCCACTACCCGATGGAGACGGTGAAGCGCGTCGCGCGGCCGACGACGCTGATCCTCGATGACGAGGTGCCGCGCGTGCCCAAGCGCGCCGCGTTCTTCCAGCGCGCGCTGCACGGCGACCTGGGCGACAAGGCGAAGACCGAGCGCACCCGCTTCGCGTTCAAGACGCCGTTCTCGTACAGCCTGCTGCAGGTGATCCGCGCACTCGTTCCGTACCAGGACGGAGAAGTGTCGCCCAGGCGGGACGCCGCCCTGTCCGACCCCGCCGCCAACGCGCGCGCCGTGAAGTCGCTGTCCTACTTCCTCGGCGCGGACCTCACCGGCATCTGCGAGATCCCGCGCTACGCCTGGTTCTCGCACAAGGAGAACGGTGCCGAGATTCCGCCCTATCACCGTTACGCCGTGGTGATGCTCATCGACCAGGGTTTCGACACCATGGAGGGCGCGAGCGGCGATGACTGGATCTCCGGCGCGCAATCCATGCGCGGCTACCTGCGCGGCGCGGAAATCGCGGGCGTCATGGCCGAGTTCCTGCGCGGCCGGGGCTTCCCGGCCCGCGCCCAGACCAATGCCGACAGCGACGTGCTGCACATCCCGCTCATCCTCTGGGCCGGACTGGGCGAGCTGTCCCGGATCGGCGAGCTGGTGCTCAACCCCTTCGTAGGGCCGCGCTTCAAGTCGGTGGTGCTCACCACCGACCTGCCGCTGGAAGTGGACCAGCCGATCGACTTCGGCCTGCAGGCGTTCTGCGGCCACTGCAGGAAGTGCGCGCGCGAATGCCCCTGCGACGCCATCCCGTTCGGCGACAAGGTGATGTTCAACGGCTATGAAATGTGGAAGCCGGACGTCGAGCGCTGCACGCGCTACCGCGTCACCAATCCCAAGGGCTCGGCCTGCGGCCGCTGCATGAAGACCTGCCCGATCAACAAGGTGGTGGACGCCGACGGCGCCTGGCTGACGCGCGCGGCGAGCTGGGTCGGGGTCAACGTGCCGTGGGCCAAGCCCTTCACGGTGCCGTTCGCCGCCTGGTTCGACGACTGGATCGGCAACGGCCGGCGCAACCCGGCCAAGAAATGGTGGTTCGACCACGAGCTGGTCGACGGCGTCGCGGTCGAACCCCGGGGGACGAACCAGCGCGACCTGGATCTCGAGCGCAAGATGGACCCCGCCGCGCAGAAGATGGCGTACTACCACGCCAGCATGATGCCGCCGCCCGATGAGCAGGGTCCGGTGCCGGTGGACCGCAAGGCGGCGATGGCCGCGGGGGCGCTGCTGGAGACGCCGGAGGCGGCGCGCCGGCGCGCGGCTGCGGGCGGCACGGTGCCGGTGCATTATGTGCCGACGCCGCCGCGCGGATCGGCTGCGTCGGCCGCCGAGGCTACCCCGGCGGCGCCGGCAACCGGCCCCTACGCGCCGCCGAGTTCATGAAAATCGAAACTATCGTATTCCGTTTTCATGCGCGGCCGCGAGCGCATCGGTGTTGAGTTCATGCGCGCCGACGCGCCCTCGGTCACGCGCCGATGCGGATCGCGGCCGAAGACCTGGGCCTGGACGTGCTCTACGTGGTCTATCCGGGCGAGCACCGCTTCCGCCTGGCCGAGGGCATCGAGGCTGTGCCGCTGTGGGCGATGCTGCCGCGCGCGTAAGCATCTCCCCCGCATCGCGACCAACCCCCCATGCCACACCGCCAATCCGAGGCCCCCGGCCGCGCCTGCCCACTGGACTATCGCTACGGCGCCACGGCGCTCGCCGGGCCGGCGACCCTGCATGCCGACGCGCTCTGGATCGCCGGCGGCCTCTACGGCAACGCCTTCGCGCTGCGCGAGCTTGAGGCGATGGTCGCCGCCGAGTGCGGCGATACGGCGCTGGTGTTCAACGGCGACTTCCACTGGTTCGACGTCGATGCCGGCGGATTCGCGCGCATCGAGGAAGGCGTCGCGCGCCACACCGCGACGCGAGGCAACGTCGAATCCGAGATCGCCGACCCAAGGCCCGGCGCCGGCTGCGGCTGCGCCTATCCGGCCTGGGTCGGCGACGAGGACGTCGCCCGCTCCAACCGCATCGCCGAGCGCCTGCGCGACACCGCGCGACGCACCCCCGGGGCGGCCGCCCGGCTGGCCGCGCTTCCCATGTTCCGCGTCGCCGAGGTCGGCGGGCAGCGGATCGCGATCGTGCACGGCGATGGAGAGTCGCTCGCCGGCTGGGGCTTCTCGCAGGAGGCCCTCGCCACGGCCGGCGGGCGCCGCGCCGCGCTGGAATGGTTCGCCGCCTCCGGCGCCGGCGTGTTCGCCTCCAGCCATACCTGCCTGCCGGTGCTGCAGGCCTTCGACGGCGCGCGCGCCGTCATCAACAACGGCGCGTCGGGAATGCCCAACTTCGCCGGCACGTCCTATGGCCTCGCCACGCGCATCGCGCCGGCGCCGCATCCGGATGCGCTCTACCGGCTGCGCGTCGGTCAGGCAGTCATCGAGGCGGTGCCCATCCGCTACGACGCGAAGGCCTGGCAGTCCGCGTTCCTCGCGCAGTGGCCCGAAGGCAGCGACGCGCATGCCTCATACTGGAAGCGCATCGTGAACGGACCGGGCTACGGCATCGACGCCGCGCTGCGCGCGGCCTGAGGAGGAACCATGGCAATCCGACACTGGGAGCTCGCGGGCGCGGAAGACGACCGCCTGTTTTCCCCCAACTGCTGGCGCGTGCGCATGGCGCTGGCGCACAAGGGCCTCGAATGCGAGACCGTGCCCTGGCGCTTCACCGAGAAGGACGCCATTGCGTTCTCGAAGCAAGGCCTGGTGCCCGTGATCGACGACAACGGGCGCGAAGTGCACGATTCCTGGGACATCGCGGTGTACCTGGACCAGGCCTACCCCGATCGTCCGCGCCTGTTCGAGGGGCCGCAGGCGCGGTCGCTGGCCTGGTTCTTCAAGCACTGGTGCGAGCGCAACGTGCACGCGACCATGATCCGCGCCATCATCACCGACCTCTTTGCCAGCCTGCACGACAAGGACAAGGCCTACTTCCGGGAGACGCGGGAGAAGCGCTTCGGCAAGACGCTGGAAGAACTGGGCGTGGAATCGCACGCCGCCCTGCCCGCGCTGCGCGCCGCCTTCGACCCGGTGCGGCCACTGCTCGCGGCGCAGCCGTTCGTGTGCGGCGCGGCGCCCGCCTTCGCCGACTACATCCTGTTCGGGCCGTTGCAGTGGGCGCGAGCGGTGTCGCCTGTGCGGCTGCTGGAGCCCGACGACCCGGTGTACGCCTGGCGCGAGCGCATGCTGGA
>JALHLN010000039.1 GCA_022844545.1 Burkholderiales bacterium
GTTACACGTGGGGCGGAAAACGGGCCGGAAAAACGTGGACTGTCCCTGTTTTTCAGTCCAGCAGCAGCGTCCCGCCCTTTGCTTTGCCGTACCAGGTCCTGCCGCCGCCGGTCAGCGTGACCGCCTCGCCCTGCACGCTGCCGCCCACCGGGAACGCCTTGCCGTCGATGGTCGCGGTGCCGGACAGCATCTGGAATTCCTGCGCCAGGATGAACTCGCCCTGCGGCAGGCGGTGAACGCCCTCAACCCTGGCCGGCACGGTCCACATCATCGCGAGGCACCAGGCGGAGTTGCAGCCATCGTCCAGCGTCAGGTTCTCGGAGCGGTCCGGCAGCCACTCGCCCAGGTCGAAGGTGTTGGCGACGATGCGCGTGCCGGGCCTGAGCGCGAGCAGCTTCGGGCGCAGCTTCAGGTTCATGTCGCGCAGCAGGAACAGGGTGATGACGTCGGCGCCGGAGAGGTCGGTCTGGAACAGGTCCTCGCGCGCGAAGCGGGCGAGGTGCGACACGCGTTCGCGCTCGGCGAGGCGCCGGGCGTGCTCGACGAGTTGCGGTTCGTACTCCACGCCGAGGGCCTGCGCGCCGCGCTTGGCGGCGGAGATGACCAGGCGCCCGTCGCCGGAGCCGAGATCAATCAGGCGCTCACCGGGCTTCACCGCCGCCATGTCGAGCATCCGGTCCACCAGCGCCTGCGGCGTCGGTACCCACACCGCGTCCTTGCCCGGCTGGCCCAGGACGGGCTCGTAGGGCTGTGGCTTCGCCGGGGCCTGGGCGGGCGCCGGCCCGGCGGCAAGGATCAGGACGAGGGCGAGGGCGGCGCGGAAAATCGTGGTCCGTCCCTGATTTACCGGAAAAACGTGGACTGTCCCTGTTTTTCAGTTCAGCTCGAGCTTGCCGGCGCGGACCTTGCCCTTCCAGGTCTTGCCGCCGGCGCTGAGGGTGACCTCGTCGCCGCGGATCTTGCCTTTCACCAGGTGGTTCGTGCCCTCGATGCGCGCGGTGCCGGAGAGTTCCTGGTACTGCTGCACCAGGCGGAACTCGCCCTGGGGCAGCTTCTGCACGCTGTCCACCTTCGCCGGCACGATCCACAGCAGCGCCGTGCACCAGGACACGTTGCAGCCCTTTTCCTGCGGGATGGTGTCGGTCTGGTCCGCGGCCCAGTCGCCCATGTCGAAGCTGTTGGAGACGATGCGGGTGCCGGGCTTGAGCTCCAGGATCTTCGGCCGCAGCTTGAGGTTGATGGTGGGCAGCAGGAACATGGTGATGACGTCGGCCTTGGAGAAATCGGTCTCGAAGAGGTCCGCCTTCATGAAGGTGGCCTTGCCGGCGACGCCTTCCTTCTCGGCGGCGCGTTTGGACAGCGCGACCATGTCCGGGTTGTACTCCACGCCCACGGCGCGCGCGCCGCGCTTGGCGGCGGTGATCACGGTGCGGCCGTCGCCCGAACCCAGGTCCATGACGAACTCGCCCGGCTTCACCTGCGCCATGTCCAGCATCCGGTCCACCAGCACCTGCGGCGTGGGCACCCAGACCACGTCCTTGCCTTCCTGGCCGGACCTGGGTTCATAGCCGACAGTGGGGTTCTGCGCCTGCGCGAAGGCGAAGGTGGCGGCGCCGGCGAGGGCGAGGGCGAGTCCGGTGCGGCGGACCGTGCGGACAGGGGCAAAGGCGTGCATTTCGGGGGGGCTCCGGGATGGCGAAGGCCGCATTATGCCGGGGGGAGGCTTTAAAATGCGCGCCCCGCCCCCATCTGGAGCGGAATTTCACGCAAGGGAACCGCGCATGACCGACACCGCCACCGCCAGCGCCGCCGCCGGCCGGGAAACCCTCGGCTTCCAGGCCGAGGTGAAGCAGCTGCTCAACCTGATGATCCACTCCCTGTACTCCAACAAGGAGATTTTCCTCAGGGAGCTGATCTCGAACGCCGCCGACGCCGCCGACAAGCTGCGTTTCGAGGCGCTGGCGGACAACGCGCTGTACGAGGACGATCCGGAACCCCGCATCCGGATTTCCTTCGACAAGGACGCGCGCACGCTCACCATCGCCGACAACGGCATCGGCATGTCGCGCGACGAGGTGGTGCAGAACATCGGCACCATCGCCCGCTCGGGCACCAGGGAGTTCGTGCAATCGCTGTCGGGCGACCAGGCCAGGGACGCCAACCTCATCGGCCAGTTCGGCGTCGGCTTCTATTCCGCGTTCATCGTCGCCGACAAGGTGACCCTGCTCACCCGTCGTGCGGGCGCCCCTGCCAACGAAGCGGTGCGCTGGGAATGCAACATGGCCACCGAGGCGGGCGCCTACAGCATCGAGCTGGCGCAGAAGGCCGGCCGCGGGACCGAGGTGACCCTGCACCTGCGCGAGGGCGAGGACGAGCTGCTGGGCGGCTGGAAGCTGCGCGCCATCGTGCGCAAGTACTCCGACCACATCGCGGTGCCGGTGCTGATGAAGAAGGACGGTTCGGACAAGGAAGGCATCGAGGAGGAGACCGTCAACCAGGCGAGCGCGCTGTGGACGCGGCCCAAGGCGGACATCACCGAGGACCAGTACGCCGAGTTCTACAAGCACGTGGCGCACGACTACGAGGCGCCCCTCGCCTGGACGCACAACCGGGTGGAGGGGCGGCAGGAGTACACGCAACTCCTGTACATCCCGGCGCACGCGCCCTTCGACCTGTGGGACCGGCAACGCAAGCAGGGCCTGAAGCTCTACGTGCGGCGCGTGTTCATCATGGACGACGCCGAGCAGCTGCTGCCGGCGTACCTGCGCTTCGTGCGCGGGGTGGTGGACTCGGCCGACCTGCCGCTCAACGTGTCGCGCGAGATCCTGCAGCAGAGCAAGGACGTGGACGCCATCCGCGCCGGCTGCGCCAAGCGCGTGCTCGGGCTGCTGGAGGACGTGGCGGGGAAAGACACGGAGAAGTACGCGAAATTCTGGGCCGAATTCGGCCGCGTGCTGAAGGAAGGCCCGGGCGAGGATCCCGGCAACGCGGAACAGATCGCGAAGCTGCTGCGCTTCGCCTCGACGCACGCGGACACCGAGGCGCAGACGGTGTCGCTCGCCGACTACGTGGGGCGCATGAAGGAAGGCCAGGAGCGCATCTACTACGTCACCGCCGAGACCTTCCTCGCGGCGAAGAACAGCCCGCACCTGGAGATCTTCCGCCAGAAGGGCGTGGAGGTGCTGCTGCTGTCGGACCGCGTCGACGAGTGGCTGGTGGGCAGCCTGACCGAATATGAGGGGACGAAGCTGTACTCGGTGGCTCGCGGCGAGCCGGGCCTGGACAAGGTCGCCGGCGCGGACGAAAAGAAGCCCGAAGACGCCGGCGAACACAAGGCGCTGGTGGAGAAGCTGAAGGAAGCGCTGGGCGAGCGGGTGAAGGCGGTGCGGGTGTCGACGCGCCTGGTCGAGTCTCCGTCCTGTCTGGTGGCCGACGAGCACGACATGGGCGGCAACCTCGCGCGCATCCTCAAGGCGGCGGGGCGCGACGCGCCGCCCTCGCAGCCCATCCTCGAGATCAACCCGGGCCACGCGCTGGTGAAGCGCCTGAAGCCCGACGATCCGGCGCTCGCCGACTGGGCGGGCCTCTTGTTCGACCAGGCGCTGCTCGCCGAGGGCGGGCAGCTGGAGGATCCGGCCGGGTTCGTGAAGCGCAGCAACGCGCTGCTGCTGGCGCTGGCGGGCTAGCTCTTCAGTTCGAAGCGCTTGCCGTTCATGCGGCCGCGGTACTCGCGGCCGCCGGCGGTGAAGCTGACCTCGTTGCCGCGCACCTTGCCCTCCAGGGCGTAGGTCTTGCCCTCGGTGACCAGGTCGCCCGAGAGCACCTGGAAGCGCTGCTTGAAGGTGACTTCGCCCTGCGGCAGCTTGTGCGTGCCGGCGACGCGCGCCGGCACGATCCACAAGAGCGCGGTGCACCAGGAGGTTTCGCAGCCGGCCTCCTGCGTGATGGTCGCGCGCGCGTCCTCCTTCCAGTCGCCCATGGTGAAGCTGTTGGAGACGATGCGCGTGCCGGGCTTCAGGGAGAGGATCTTCGGGCGCAGCTTGATGTTGATGTCCGGCAGCAGGAACATGGTGATCACGGTGGCCCTGGAGAAATCGGTCTCGAACAGGTCCGCCTTCATGAACGTGGCGCGGTCGGAGACGCCTTCCTTCTCCGCGTTGCGCCTGGACAGTTCCACCATGTCCGGGTTGTACTCGACCCCCACGGCCCGCGCGCCGCGCTTCGCCGCGGTGATCACGGTGCGGCCGTCGCCCGAGCCCAGGTCCATGACGAAGTCGTCCTTCGTCACCCGCGCCAGGTCCAGCATCTTGTCCACCAGCGCCTGCGAGGTCGGCACCCAGACCACGTCCTTGCCTTCCTGGCCGGAGGTGGGTTCGTAGGTGGATGATCCGGTCGCGGGTGTCTTCTGCGCCTGCGCGAGGCCGGCGGTGGCGAAGGCGGCGAGGAAGAGGGCGAGGCTGGCGCGGCGGATGCGTGCGGCGGCGTGCATTTCAGAGGCTCCGGAAATCGGGAATTCGCATTATGCAGGTAGCATTCCCGCCATGGCCGCCACCTGTCCCTGGTGCAACGCCCCGCGAGGCGCGGGTCCGGAGTGCCCGAAGTGCGGCGCCAACTACGCCAAGGCGGAAGCGATCAGGAAGCAGGGCCGCGCCGGCGCCATGGCAACCGCACCGGTTGCCGCTCCCGTCGAGGAACCGCCAAAGCCGCGGGGCGGCATCCAGCTCGCGCCGCTCACCGAACCCGAGGGCATCCAGGACCCGGCGCTCGAATTCAAGTTCTGCCTCGCCGCGATTCCCGCGATGCTCCTCGTCGCCATCCTGTTCAACGCCTTCATGCCCTTCCTGCAGCGCACCTTCCTCACCATGCCGGTGCACGAGCTGGGCCACTCCGTCACCGCCTGGCTGTGCGGCTTCTGGTCGATCCCGACCCTGTGGAAGGCGATCACCGCGGAAACGCGCGGCTTCGTCACGCCGCTGGTGGTGCTGGGCGCGGTCGGGTTCACGGCCTGGCGCGCCTGGACGAAGGAGAACTGGCTGGTGGTCGCGCTCGCCGGGGTGATCCTGCTGCTGCAACTCGTGGGCACCCTCGGCATCAAGGAGAAGACCGCGATGATGCTGGTGGTGTTCGGCGGCGACGGCCTGGGCATGATCCTCGCTACGTTGTTGATGGCCAGTTTCTACTTCGGCAAGGAAACCAACCTCTACAAGGGCAGCCTGCGCTGGGGTTTCGTCGCCATCGGCGCGGCGGCCTTCGTGGACATGTTCTCGCTGTGGTGGTCGACGCGCAGCGACAAGGGCAGGATTCCCTTCGGCGAGATGGAGGGCATCGGCCATTCGGACGCGACGAAACTCGTGGACGACTACGGCTGGACCATCGACCAGCTGGTGAACCGCCACGTCGCCGTGGGCGTGCTGTGCCTGCTTGCGCTGGCGGCGGTGTACGCGTGGGGCGCCTGGCGGGCGTGGCAGGCGGCGCAGGACTCGCAGGCGCGGGTATGATTCCGGCATGAGCTCCGCCGATGCCGTATCGCTTACCCGCGACCTGCTCCACTTCGACACCGTCAACCCGCCCGGGCGCGAGCGCGACTGCGCGCGCCACATCGGCGAGCGCCTGCTCGCCTGGGGCTACCACGTCGAGTACCACGAGTATGAGGACAGCCGCACCAGCGTGATCGCGCGCGCCGGCGGCAACGACCGGAAGGATCCGCTGTGCCTGACCGGCCACCTGGACGTGGTGCCGCTGGGCACGCGCCAGTGGTCGAAGGACCCGTTCAACGGCGAGACCGACGGCGACAGGCTCTACGGCCGGGGGTCGTCGGACATGAAGGCCGGCGTCGCGGCGATGCTGATCGCGGCGCGCGCCTTCGCCGACAAGCTGAACGGCACCCCGGGCATCGTGCTGGTGCTCACCGCCTCCGAGGAAAACGGCTGCGTCGGCTCGCGCCACCTGGCGCAGCTGCCCAAGCTGATGGGCAGGGCCGGCGCCATCGTGGTCGGCGAACCGACCTCCAACTACCCGATGGTTGGCCACAAGGGCTCGATCAAGTTCCATGCGGAATTCAAGGGCGTGTCGGCGCACGGTTCGATGCCGCACCTGGGCGAGAACGCCATCTACAAGGCGGCGAAGGCGATCGCGAAGCTGGAAGGCTTCGAGTTCGGCGTCCCGGCGCACCCGGTGATGGGCTCGCCGACCATGAACGTCGGCACGGTGGAGGGCGGCAGCGGCGTCAACCTGGTGCCGGACCTGGCGCGCATCGGCGTCGACATCCGCACCGTGCCCGGCACCGACCACGCGGCGCTGCTCGAGCGGCTGCAGGCGCTGCTGGGCGCGGAGGCGAGCATGGACGTCTTCTCCGACATGGGACCGGTCTGGACCGAACCGCAGCAGGAGTGGATGCAGCGCGTGTTCGAGATCTGCAAGCCGGTACTGGGCGAGAAGATGGAGGCGCGCACCGCGCCCTACATGACCGATGCCGCCAACCTGCTCACGGCATGGCCGGGCGCGCCCACCGTGGTGCTGGGGCCCGGCGAGGCCGGGATGGCGCACCAGACCGACGAGTACTGCAACATGGAGCGCATCCGGCAGTCGGTGGGGATCTACGAGGAAATCATCCGCGACTGGTGCAAGGCCTGACCCTTTACATGGAGACAATGCCCGCATGAGCGAACCCCTGGTCATGGAGATCTTCTCCGACTACGTCTGACCCTGGTGCTACCTCAGTACCGTGCGTATTGAGAAACTGAAGCGGGAGCACGACGTGAAGGTGAAGTGGGTGCATTTCCCCCTGCACCCGGACACGCCGCAGGAGGGCAAGAGCCTGGAAGCGCTCTTCGCCGGCCGCGGCTTCGACATCGCGCAGAAGCAGGCCGAGATGCGCGCGCGCATGCAGGCCGAGGGGCTTCCGTACGGCAACCGCAGCCACACCTACAACAGCCGCCTCGCGCAGGAGCTGGGCGCCTGGGCGGATACGCAGCCGGGTGGGGAAGCGATCCACGACGCCATCTTCCGCGCCTACTTCGTCGATGGCCTGAACATCGGCGACGCTGAAGTGTTGATCGGCCTGGCGAAGAAGGTCGGCCTGCCCGAGGACCAGGCGCGCGAAGTGCTGGAGAAACGCACGTTCAAGGAAGCGGTGGATGCCGACTGGGAGAAGTCCCGCCAGTACGGCGTTACCGGCGTGCCGACGTTCGTCGCCGGCGGCTACGGCGTGGTGGGCGCCCAGCCCTACGAGGCGCTGGAGCAACTGGCGAAGCAGGCGCGCGGCAAGCCCTAGCCGCTGCGGTACTTCGCCACCGCCCCTTTCGCGAGCGCGAGGCCGTGCCCGGGACGGTCCGGGATGCGGATGGACCCGTTCACGCACTGCGGCAGGGCCTCGAACAGGTCCGGCGGCATCCAGTCCATGAGTTCCACGAGGAACCCGTTCGCCAGCGTGCCGCAGACCTGGATCGACAGCTCGTACACCACGTGCGGCGAGACGCGCACGCCGTGCGCGGCGGCAAGGTGGCCGATCTTCAGCGTCTCGCTGTAGCCGTTGGCGCGGCACACGTCGGGCATGAGGTAGCGCGCGGCGCGGCGTTCGATCAAGTCGCGGAACTCGTAGCGGTTGTAGTGGTTCTCCCCGGTGGCCACCGGGATGCGGATCGCGGCGGCGACCTCGGCGCAGGCGGCGTTGTCGTCCGAATTGACAGGTTCCTCGTACCAGACCAGGTCGAATTCCTCCAGCAGCGCGGCCTGGCGGATGTTGCCGGCCAGGTCCAGCTTCTGGTTTACGTCCACCATCATGCTCACGCCGGGCCCGAGCGCTTTCTTCACCGCCGCGACGCGCTTGCGGTTCGCTTCCGGATCCGGATGGTGGATCTTCATCTTGTAGTAGCGGCAGCCCATCGCGGCGTAGCGCTCGGCCTCGCCGATCAAGTCCTTCTCGGTGTAGTTGCCCCAGCCGCCGGAGCCGTAGCAGTCGGCGCTGTCGCGCACCGCGCCCCACAGCTTGTACAGCGGCAGCCCGGCCGCCTTGCCGGCGAGGTCCCACAGGCCGATGTCCAGCGCCGAGAGCGCCATGCCGGCGATGCCGACGCGGCGCACGCCGCGGTCGCCGCGGTACATCTTCTCCCACAGCTTTTCCACCGCGAGGGGGTCCTCGCCGATGAGCAGGGGCTTCAAGCGCGTCTCCAGGTAGGCGAGCACGCTCTCGGCGCCGCCGCCGCCGAAGACCAGGCTGTAGCCCAGGCCCTGCAGGCCCTCGTCGGTGGCGATCTGCGCCACCACCAGCTTGTGGTGCGGGAAGTCCAGCGCCATGGGCTTCGGGGGCGCCACCGTGAGGACGCAGGCCTCGATCGCCGTGATCTTCATCTCAGGCCGGGCCTTCGACGATCCGGAAGTCGCGGTCCACCGCGTCGCCCAGCGCCTTCAGCGCGGCGCCATAGGCCGGGCCGTCATGCGCCGCGTGCGCGGCGGCGAGGCTGTCGAACTCCACCACGACCGTGCGCTGCATGACGCCGTTGTCGTGCACCTTGTCCGGCATGCCGCGGACGATGAAGCGCCCGCCGGCGCCCAGGATCGCCGGGCCTGCGAGGGCGGCGTAGGCGGCGAGCGCCTCGGGCTTGTGGATGGCGCGGTAGCAGGAGATCCAGTAGGCCTTGGGCATATGAAGAGTCCTATCGTCGTTGGAGATCGAAGGCACGAATAGTGTTTCCCCGCTCGACCGGCGTCAACCCGAATGCATGCCGGAGGGGTTTCGTGGCAGGCTGTTGCATGGCTTCCCAATCGCCCCTCGCAGGCCCCGGTCTCACGATCCGGGTGGTCCTGACCTACGCGATTGCGTCGACGCTGTATATCCTCCTGTCCGACAGCGCGGTGCACGCGCTTTGGCCTGACCAGGAGGACCAGTACCGCATCGGCATCTGGAAGGGCTGGGGGTTCGTCGCCGTCACCTCGCTGGTGCTGTGGTGGATCCTGCGCCGGAAGGACAGGGCCCTGGCGGGCGCGCTCGCGGAACTGGAGTCCTCCGAGGCACGCTGGCGCTACGCGCTGGAGGGCGCGGGGCACGGGGTGTGGGAGTGGGACACGGTCACCGACAAGGTGTTCTTCTCCCGCCAGTGGAAGGCGATGCTGGGCTACGACGAGCAGGAGGTCGGCGACAGTCTCGCGGAATGGGAGAGCCGCGTGCACCCGGAGGACCTCGCCGCGACGAAGGCGGCGCTCGAGCGGCATTTCTCCGGCGCCGAGCCCGTCTACCGCTCGGAGCACCGGCTGCGCTGCAAGGACGGCAGCTACAAGTGGATCCTCGACCAGGGCAAGGTGATGAGCCGCACGGCCGAGGGCAAGCCGCTGCGGGTCATCGGCACGCATACGGACATCAGCGGACAGCGGCGCTCGGAGCAGATGCTGCGCCTCATCACGGACCAGCTCGGCTTCTACCTGCGATCGAGTCCCGTGGTCTCGTACTCGATCCTGGTCGAGGGTTCCGCCGTGCATCCGGTCTGGATCAGCGAGAACGTGATCGAGCGCCTGGGCTATTCGGTCCAGGAGGCGCTGCGGCCGGACTGGTGGCGTTCCTGCGTCCATCCGGAGGATCTGGAGAAGAGCAGGCGCTCGTTCCGGGCGGCGCTGCGGGGGCCGGGCAAGCTGCTCTACGACTATCGCTTCGTGCGCAAGGACGGCGGCGTGGTCTGGGTGCAGGACGAGTTTAGCGTCGTGCGCGCGGGAAAGGGCGAGGGAACCCAGATCGTGGGGGCGTTGACCGACATCACCGCGCGCAAGGCGCTCGAGGAATCGCTGCGCGAGAGTGAGGACCGCTTCCGTACCGTGTTCGAGCAGTCGCCGCTCGGCATCGCCGTGATCGACTCGCTGGACGGACGCATCCTGGAGGCCAACCCGATGTACGCCGCCATCGTGGGGCGCAGCCGCGAGCAACTGGCGGCGATCGACTGGCAGGCGATCACCCATCCGGACGACGTGCGGGCGGACCTGGACAACATGGCCGAGCTCAATTCGGGCAGGATCCCGGGCTTCAACATGCGCAAGCGCTACCTGCGGCCCGACGGCACGGCGGTCTGGGTCGGCATGACTGTCGCCCCCATGCGCCAGGCCGAAGGCGGCCGCCGGCGCCATTTGTGCATGGTCGAGGACATCACCGAGCGCGAGAAGGCGCAGCGCTCGCTGCTGGACGAGGAGCAGAAGTTCCGCGGCCTGATCGAGCAGTCTCTGGTCGGGGTGTTCATGCTGGGCGAAGGCCGGGTGATCTACGCCAACCCCCGCACCGAGGAAATCTTCGGCTTCGGCCCCGGGGAACTCCAGGGCCGGGCGGTGGCCGCGCAGGTGGCGCCGGAGGATGTTCCCGCGGTCGAGCGCGAGATCGGCCTGTTGTTCGCGGGCGCCAAGCCCGTGGCGCAGCTCGATTTCCGGGGCCTGCGCGCCGACGGCAGTACGATCCTGATCGGCGCGCAGGGTCGGCTGGCCCAAGTGGACGGCAAGTCGCAGGTGATCGGCGTGCTGCAGGACATCACCGAGAAGCGCGGGGCCGAGGAGACCATCCGCGGCTACGTCAGACGCCTGGAGGACGCGGTGCTCGGCACCGCCGCCGCCGTGTCGCAGATGGTGGAATTGCGCGATCCCTATACCGCCGGCCACGAGCGGCGCGTCGGGGAGCTCTCGGCGGCCATCGCCGCCGAGATGGGGATGGACGAGAAAGCCCAGCGCGGCCTGCGCGTCGCCGGCGCGGTGCACGATGTCGGCAAGATCATGGTGCCGGCCGAGATCCTCGCCAAGCCGGCCCGGCTCACGGCGGTGGAGTTCGAACTGGTGAAGCAGCACGCGCAGCAGGGCTATGAGGTGCTGAAGGGTGTCGCTTTCCCGTGGCCGGTCGCCGAAGTGGCGCGCCAGCACCACGAGCGCCTGGACGGCAGCGGCTACCCGCGCGGACTGAAGGGGGACGAGATCATTCCCGAAGCCCGCATCCTCGCCGTGGCCGACGTGGTGGAGTCCATGTCCTCGCACCGGCCGTACCGCGCCGGGCTGGGGATGGAGAAGGCGCTGGCCGAGGTCGAGGCCAACTCGGGCCGGCTCTACGACGCGGCCGTGGTGGCGGCGTGCCTGCGGCTGTTCCGGGAGAAGGGCTATGCCATTGCGGACGGAGGCCGGTCCGGCTAGAAGTCCTCCGCCTTCACGTTGGGCTGGCCCTTGACCATCACCTCGGGGCCCTTGGTGCCGGCGTCCGTGGCGGCGTAGGCGGCGAGCGCCTCGGGCTTGTGGATGGCGCGGTAGCAGGAGATCCAGTAGGCCTTGGCCATGGTGTGTTCCAATGAATGTGGTGAAAGCGCAAGCATAGCCGCGGCGGAGGCCGAACGTGCGGCCTATGTGTGTCAGCGAACAGAGAAATCAGGGCGCTTGCGGTGACAATCGATTGCGCGCAGCATGGCCGCATGACACTCAAGCTGACACCCAAGCGCAGCCTGCTGATTCTGCTTCTGTTCTCCCTGTGCCTCGCCATCCCCGGCGCGCGCGCCGAGCTCCTGTTCCGCAGCATGGAGCTGGTCGGCGGCCAGGCGCGCTGGGCGCCAGTGCGCAGCTACGCCAATCCCGCCGACCTCGCCGCCTCGCCGCCCGGGGAGGAAGTGCACGTGTACTTCTCCGGCCCGATCGTCCCCGCCGACCTGGCTGCCGCGAAGGCAATGACGGAGATGCTGCGCAGCGGCCGGCAAAGGGTGGCGGGCAACCTGGTGTGGTTCGCCAGCGACGGCGGCGACATCGATGCCGCGATGGAACTGGGGCGCCTGCTGCGCCGGCACGGCCTGCTGACCGTGGTGGGCAAGTTCGACCAGTGCCTGAGCGCCTGCGTGTTCGCGTTCATGGGCGGGGAGCGGCGCATGGTGGCGGGCCGCCTGGGCATCCACCGCCCGTTTTTCCCGTTCACGCTGGACACGCCCGACCGGCAGGTCCGCTTCCGCAACCTGCAGCGCGTGCTCAAGGACTACATCGAGGAGCTCGATTTCCCGCCCTCGCTGTACGAAGCGGTGATGGCGGTGCCGCCGGAAGTGGTGCACTACCTGTCGACCGCGGAACTCAAGCGCTACTACCTGGACGGCATCAGCCCGTCCTCGGAAGACCTGGCGGACGCGGCCGAGGCGCGGCGCCTCAAGCTGTCCATGGCCGAGTACCTGGCGCGCAAGGCGAGGGTGCTCGACGGCCGCGCGCCGCTGGGGTTGAAGGCGGTGGACCTGCGGGGGCCGACGGCGCCGCGCTGAGGCGCTAGAAGTCCTCCGCCTTCACGTTGGGCTGGCCCTTGATCATCACCTCGGGACCCTTGGTGCCGGCGGTGCGCTCGTAGACGCCGTCGCCGGCCTTCTTGTATTGCGTCATGCCCAGTTCCTGGATGCGCTTCGGGGTGTAGTGGTACTTGCCGCCCAGGGCCGGGGCGCCGATCAGGCGCTCGACCTTCTGCTTGCAGGTCGGGCAACGAGTGAGTTTGGGCTCAGAGATGGCTTGCATGACCTCGAAGGACCCGGCGCACTTGTCGCAGGTTCCGCTCAGCGGTCTGTAGTCGTAGCGGGGCATGGCGCGAGTTTACAATGGCGCCATGGCACTGGTGAAGAAGGGCATCAAGCAGCTCATCGCCGAGGCGGAGGCGCGCTCCAGGGGCATCTCCATCGAGGCATCGAAGCAGCGCCTCGGCGACCCGGACACGGTGTTCGTCGACCTGCGCGACGTGCGGGAACTGGAGCGCGACGGCATGATTCCCGGCGCCTTCCACGCCCCGCGCGGCATGCTGGAATTCTGGGTGGACCCCGAGAGCCCCTATTACAAGCCGGTGTTCGCAGAGGGCAAGACCTTCATCCTGTACTGCCAGGCGGACTGGCGCGGCACGCTCGCCGCGGCGACGCTCGGAGACATGGGCGTGCAGAACGTGCTGCACATGGAGGGCGGCTTCGGCGAGTGGAAGAAGGCGGGCGGCCCCACCGCCGAGCGTCCGGTGCACAAGAAGCCGGGCTGAGCGCGCCCCCGGCGTGGTCGAACTTTCCTGCTTCTACAGCCTGTCCTCGCCCTGGGCCTACCTCGGCGGGCCGCGGCTGGCGCAGATCGTGCAGCGTCACCAGGTGATCCTGGTGCTCAAGCCCTATGACTTCCAGGACGTGGCGCCGAGGAACGGCGGCATCCCGCTGCGCACGCGCCCGGAAGCGCGGCGCAGCTACCACGCGCTGGAGCTGGACCGCTGGCGCCAGCACCTGGGGCTGCCGCTCAACCTCGTGCCCCGCTTCTATCCGCAGGACGGCAAGCCCGCGGGCTGGAACAAGCCCGCCGGCTGGATGGTGATCGCGGCGCAGGCGCGCGGGCTGGACGCGCCGCGCCTGTCGCACGCGCTGCTGCGCGCGCTGTGGGCGGAGGAGCGCGATACGGCCGATGCGGACGTGCGCCGGGCGATCGCAGACGAGAACGGGATGCCGGGCGAGGAGCTGGTGGCGGCCGAGCGCAGCGCGCCGGTGCAGAAGCTCTACAAGGCCTACAGCGAGGAGGCCGGGCGCCTGGGCGTGTTCGGCGCGCCGACCTACGTGCTCGAGGGCGAGCGCTTCTGGGGCCAGGACCGGCTGGAGTTCCTCGACCGCGCGCTGGAGGCGATGGAGAAGTGAGCGCCATGAATCCCGCGAGCCGCGCGCGCCGCCGCGACATGATCCTGCTGCTGGTGCTCTCGGGCACCATCATTTCCATCTGCATGGGCCTGCGCCAGAGCCTGGGGCTGTTCATGCGGCCGATGACGCTGGACGCGGGCATCTCGGCAGCCACCTTCGGCTTCGCCATCGCGCTGCAGAACATCGTCTGGGGCATCAGCCAGCCCTTCGTCGGCGCGCTCGCCGACAAGTACGGCCCGCGGCCGATCCTGGTGTGGACCGGGCTTGCCTACGCTGCGGGCTTGGCGATGATGGCGTTCTCGCGCGGCGAGCTGCTGCTGAATGTCGCCGGGTTCCTGCTGGGCGTGGGCACCGCCGGCACCGCGTTCGGCGTGCTGATGGGCGTGGTGGCGCGCGCCACGCCGCCGGAGAAGCGCAGCCAGACCGTGGGGCTGGTGGCGGCCTCGGGGTCGCTGGGCACGATGCTCCTCGCGCCCATCGGCCAGTCGCTCATCGACGGCTTCGGCTGGCAGGCGGCGATGCTCGTCTTCGCGGTGATCGCAAGTTCCATGATGGCGTTCGCGCTGCCCATCCGCGGCCTCGCGGTGCGCCTGGACGCCGAGCCGGTGGCGGCCACGGCGGCAACGCAGCCCCTGGGAGAGGCGCTGCGCGAGGCCATGGGCCACCGCGGATACCTGTTCATGACGCTGGCATTCTTCGCCTGCGGCTTCCAGCTCGTCTTCATCACCACGCACCTGCCGGCGTACCTGCAGTTGTGCGGGGTGGCGCCGGGGGTGAGCGCCGCCGCGCTCGGCCTCATCGGCCTGTTCAACACCATCGGCACCTACATCTTCGGCCTGCTCGGGGCGCGCTACAGCCAGAAGCGGCTGCTGGCCGGGATCTATCTGCTGCGAACCCTGTTCATCATCGGCTTCCTGCTCGTGCCCATCACCGCCACCACCACGCTGGTGTTCGCCGCCGCGATGGGCATGCTGTGGCTGGGCGTGTCGCCCCTGGTCACCGGCATCATCGCCCGGGTGTTCGGCCTGACCCATTTTGGCACGCTCTACGGCGTGGTGTTCTTCAGCCACCAGTTGGGCTCGTTCTTCGGCGCCTGGATGGGCGGGCTGGTGTTCGCCCGCACCGGCAGCTACGACATCGCCTGGGGCGCGCTCATCGCCATCGGCCTCGCCGCGTTCACGCTGCAGTGGCTGATGGACGACCGGCCGCCCGCGGAACTGCGCCGGGCGGGCGGCCTGCAGCCCGCCGCGGCGTGACCTGAGCCGATTCCGAAAGGTAAAATACGCCCATGGACATGAGCGCACAGGAAATCCAGGAGTTCTGGCACGGCTTCTGCGAACGCCAGAAGGTGCCCGCCGCGCTGCGCGCCGAGGGCGACAGGGAAATCGCCGCCGACCCGGAGTTCTGGGCCGACCACACCATGTGGGACCTGGTGGAGAAGCTGAAGGCGAGGAAGTCCTAAAGTCCTGGTTAAAGACTAGGTACCCCTTCCCCAGTATCCACAGTAGCGCCGCACCACGTACGCGCGGCCGTTGGCATAGCCCGGCAGGTCCTTGTACTTCTCCAGCTGCAGCTCAGCCTCCGCCGGGTTCCAGCAGCGCCCGGCCCGCGCCTGTTCCTTCACCTTCTCCGAGGCGTACTGCTGCAGCTCGATCTGGGCCTCCACGTCCTTCTTCGTCCCGAGGCGCCCGCCGGGCTGTCCGGGATGGCCGGGGATCATGCGGTCCCAGTCCATGGCGAGGATCCGCTTCATGGAGTCGATGGCTTCCTCCGGGTAGAAGTCGATCATGCCCAGCGCCGGGAAGGCGCCGACCGGCACCAGGTCGACGAGGAAGATGAGGCGATACTGCGGCAGTCGCAGCACCAGCGTGGTGTCGGAGTGGTTGCGGCCGACGTAGGTGAGCTCGATCTCGACGCCACCCATGGTCAGGGTGCGCTGGTTGTCGAAGACCTCGTCGGGCAGGGGCGTGGCCGGGTCCTGGATCGCCGCCAGCCGTTCCTTCGTGCGCCGCAGCGCGAGGATGGAGGCGCCCGCGTCCTTGAAGGCCTGGCCCCCGGCAATGTGGTCGAAGTGGTGGTGGCTGTAGATGAGGTAGCGGATAGGCTTGTCGGTGACCTTGCGGATCTCCGCCACGTACTGCGCGCCGCCCTGCGGCCGGCCGTAGGCCACCGGGTCGGTGGCGACCACGCTGTCGGCGGTGACGATGAAAACGGACTGGTGGTTGCCGTTGCGGAACAGGTAGACGTTGTCCGTGCCCTCGACCTTGCGCGTCTCGATCTGCGGGCGAGGGGCCTGCGCCGCGGCCGGAAGGGCGGCAGCCAAGGCGATCAGGACGGCCAGGATGCTGCGGTGCATTTTCGTTTCCCCCTTGAGTGGTTCCCGCGGGGCGAACAGCGCGCGGCGGACCTTATTCCTGCATGACGCGCCCTGCCGAGCGCCAAGGGCACCAGGATCCGGCGCGGGGCCTGGCGCGACCAGGCGAAGTCTTTGCTATATTGAAGGCTGGCAACCACGGAAAGGAGGTGATCCAGTGCGAGATACCAGAGGCACGACCGGCGTGAGGTGCTCCAGGACCGGATCATTTCTGAACTCAGGGAGCGTCTCCGGCTAAAGCGCCGGGAATGCCGTAGCAGCACCGCAACACCAGCCCCGGGCCGCGCGAGCGACCCGGGGCTTTTTTTCGCGCGCCGCAAATGAAAAGGCCCGGTCGCCCGGGCCTTTTCGAAACTGCTTCAGCCTTGGGTCAGAGCGGCTTGATGTTTGTCGCCTGCTCGCCCTTGGGGCCGGTGGTGACGTCGAAGGTCACCTTCTGGTTTTCCTTCAGGCTCTTGAAGCCCGAGCCCTGGATCGCCGAGAAATGCGCGAACAGGTCCTTGCCGCCGCCATCGGGGGTGATGAAGCCGTAGCCCTTGGCGTCGTTGAACCACTTGACGGTACCGGTTGCCATGATCGATTGCCTCTCGATTAAAGATTGGAAAACGGGCTTTCGCCCACTTGCCGGAGGAGCCAAGAAGGTAGCGCGGTACTCACTCGTGGTGGAAGGACCAGCGGAGAAAAGCTTGAAGAAGTAGTCGGATGCATCCCTACCCTTGATTACCTAGCTTGAGAACGCCAGCGCCGAAGATTATACACAAGACCATGAAAGCAAGCGTTTTTGGGGCTGGCCGCGGCGAGGGGGCTCCGCGCAGGGCTGCCGGTAAACTAGCGGCATGGCGCAGACCCCGGCATCCGCGGACAAGGCCGTCGTCCTGGTGGTGGACGACGCCATCGACCTGCTGGCGCTGATGGCCAAGGTGCTGGCGACGCACTACACGGTGAAGACCGCCGCTGACGGCGCCGCCGCGCTGCTGCACGCGGCCTCGAAGCCGCAGCCCGACATCGTGCTGCTTGACGTCGAGATGCAGGGCATGACCGGGTTCGAGGTCTGCAAGGCGCTCAATGCGAACCCGTCCACCGCCCACATCCCGGTGATCTTCATCACCGGCAAGGGCGAGACGCGCGACGAGATGATGGGCTTCGCCCTGGGCGCGGTGGACTACGTCGCCAAGCCGATCAATGCCGCGGTGCTGCTGGCGCGGGTGCGCACGCACGTCGCGCTCGCCAACCAGCGCGAGGCGCTCGAGGACATGGTGCGCGCGCGCACCGCGAAGCTGCAGGAAGCGCACATGGACATGATCGAGTGCCTGGGCCGCGCCATGGAATGCCACGAGAGCGCCGCCGCGGGCAACCGCTTTCGCCGCGTCTCGCAGTATGTGCGCCTGATCGCGCTCGCAGCGGGCGCCAAGCCCGCCGCCGCCGAGCTGCTCGGCAAGGTGGCGCCGCTGCACGACATCGGCAAGCTGGCGGTGCCGGCCGAGATCCTGCGCAAGCCGGGTGAGCTGAGCGCGCCGGACTGGGAGCGGGTCCGGCGCCACCCGGAGTACGGCGCCGCCATCATCGGCGAGCACGACGAGGCGCACCTGAAACTGGCGCGGATCATGGCGTTCAGCCACCACGAGCACTGGGACGGCAGCGGCTACCCGAAGGGGCTCAAGGGCGAGGCGATTCCCTGGCCCGGGCGCGTGGTCGCGGTGGCCGACGCCTTCGAGGCCATGACCACGACGCAGTTCCACCGCGAGCCCATGAGCGTGGAGCAGGCCGTGCAGGAGATCCGGCGCGGCGCCGGCAAGCACTTCGACCCGGCGGTGGTCGAGGCCTTCGCCAAGGCGCTGCCCGCCCTGCGCAAGGTGCGCGCCGCGCACTCGGATGCGCTGGGCGACATCATCAACCTGGACTTCAGCACGGCCGCCCGGTGAGCAAGCTGTTCGACAAGCTCAAGGCCGCCGACCGCCAGCGCGCGGCGCTGAAGCCGGGCGAGGCGGGCGAGCAGACCGAGGCGCTGCGCCGCCGCATCGAGGCGGAGAAGACCGCCGAGAGCGCGGCCCAGGCCAAGGTCGCCGACGAGCGCCGGGCGCTGGACCTGGCGCGAGAGCGCCAGCAGGCCGAGGCCGAGCTGCGGCGCATCGCGCATGCGCGCACCGAGGCCGAGACGCGGGCCGCGCGCGTGGTCGCCGAGCGCGAAC
>JALHLN010000040.1 GCA_022844545.1 Burkholderiales bacterium
TCCACCGGCCAGGTGACGCTGTTCGACGGCCGCACCGGCGAGGCTTTCGACCGCCAGGTAACCATCGGCTACATGCACGTGCTGAAGCTGCACCACCTGGTGGACGACAAGATGCATGCTCGCTCGACCGGGCCGTACTCGCTGGTCACGCAGCAGCCTCTGGGCGGCAAGGCGCAGTTCGGCGGCCAGCGCTTCGGCGAGATGGAGGTCTGGGCGCTCGAGGCCTATGGCGCCGCCTACACGCTGCAGGAAATGCTTACGGTCAAGTCCGACGACATCAACGGCCGCACCAAGGTGTACGAGAACATCGTCAAGGGTGATCACAAGATCGACGCCGGGATGCCGGAATCCTTCAACGTGCTGGTGAAGGAAATCCGCTCCCTCGGGATCGACATCGACCTGGAAAGGTACTAAGCCATGAAAGCGCTACTGGAGCTCTTCAAGCAGGTCCAGCAGGACGAGGAGTTCGATGCGATCCGCATCGGCCTCGCCTCCCCGGAGAAGATCCGGTCCTGGTCGTATGGCGAAGTGAAGAAGCCCGAGACGATCAACTACCGCACCTTCAAGCCCGAGCGCGACGGCCTGTTCTGCGCCAAGATCTTCGGGCCGATCAAGGACTACGAGTGCCTCTGCGGCAAGTACAAGCGCCTCAAGCACCGTGGCGTGATCTGCGAGAAGTGCGGCGTCGAGGTGACGCTGGCCAAGGTGCGCCGCGAGCGCATGGGCCACATCGAGCTCGCCTCGCCGGTCGCGCACATCTGGTTCCTGAAGTCGCTGCCGTCGCGCCTTGGCCTGGTGCTCGACATGACGCTGCGCGACATCGAGCGCGTGCTGTACTTCGAGGCCTATGTCGTCACCGACCCCGGCCTCACGCCGCTAAAGCGCTGCCAGCTGCTGACCGAGGATGACTACCTTGCCAAGGTCGAGGAGTTCGGCGACGACTTCTCCGCCAGCATGGGCGCCGAAGGGATCCGCGCGCTGCTGCGCGCCCTTGACCTGAACAAGACCATCGAGGACCTGCGCAAGGAACTCGAGACCACCACCTCGGACGCCAAGATCAAGAAGTACGCCAAGCGGCTCAAGGTACTGGAGGGCTTCAAGAACTCCGGCATCAAGCCCGACTGGATGATCATGGAGGTGCTGCCGGTGCTGCCGCCGGAACTGCGTCCCCTGGTGCCGCTGGACGGCGGGCGCTTCGCCACCTCGGACCTGAACGACCTCTACCGGCGCGTCATCAACCGCAACAACCGTTTGAAGCGCCTGCTGGAGCTGAAGGCGCCCGAGATCATCGTGCGCAACGAGAAGCGCATGCTGCAGGAGGCGGTGGATTCGCTGCTCGACAACGGCCGCCGCGGCAAGGCCATGACCGGCGCCAACAAGCGCCCGCTGAAGTCGCTCGCGGACATGATCAAGGGCAAGGGCGGCCGCTTCCGGCAGAACCTGCTTGGCAAGCGCGTGGATTACTCCGGCCGCTCGGTGATCGTGGTCGGCCCGCAGCTCAAGCTGCACCAGTGCGGCCTGCCGAAGAAGATGGCCCTGGAGCTGTTCAAGCCCTTCATCTTCAACAAGCTGGAGCTGCTGGGTCTCGCCACCACCATCAAGGCGGCCAAGCGCCTGGTGGAGCAGGAAGTGCCCGAGGTCTGGGACATCCTGGAAGAGGTCATCCGCGAGCACCCGGTGATGCTCAACCGCGCCCCGACCCTGCACCGCCTCGGCATCCAGGCCTTCGAGCCGGTGCTGATCGAGGGCAAGGCGATCCAGCTGCACCCGCTGGTCTGCGCCGCGTTCAACGCCGACTTCGACGGCGACCAGATGGCGGTGCACGTGCCGCTGTCGCTCGAAGCGCAGATGGAGGCGCGCACGCTGATGCTGGCCTCGAACAACGTGCTTTCGCCCGCCAACGGCGAGCCGATCATCGTGCCCTCGCAGGACATCGTGCTGGGCCTGTACTACGCGACGCGCGAACACGTCAACGCCAAGGGCGAAGGCATGGCGTTCGCCAACATCGCCGAGGTTTCGCGCGCCTATGAGTCGCGCCAGGTGGCGCTGCACGCGCGGGTATGGGTGCGGATCAAGGAAGTCGAAGTGGCCGAGGACGGGGAGCGCAGCGAGAAGGTGACCCGCTACGAAACCACGGTCGGCCGCGCGCTGCTCTCGGAGATCCTGCCTCCCGGGCTGCCTTTCGAGCAGCTCAACAAGCCGCTGAAGAAGAAGGAAATCTCGCGCCTGATCAATGCCGGCTTCCGCCGCTGCGGCCTGCGCGAGACGGTGATCTTCGCCGACAAGCTGATGCAGGCGGGCTTCACCTTCGCCACCCGCGCGGGAATCTCCTTCGGCGTCAACGACATGCGCATCCCGACCGACAAGCAGAAGATGATCGGGGAGGCCGAGGCCGAGGTACAGGAAATCGAGTCGCAGTACACCTCGGGCCTGGTCACCGTCGGCGAGCGCTACAACAAGGTGGTCGACATCTGGTCGCGCTGCGGCGAGAAGGTCGGCAAGGTGATGATGGAGCAGCTGGGCACCGAGGAGGTGATCGACCGCCACAACAAGAAGGTGCGCCAGGAGGCGTTCAATTCCATCTACATGATGGCCGACTCCGGCGCGCGCGGCTCCGCGGCGCAGATCCGCCAGCTGGCCGGCATGCGCGGCCTGATGGCCAAGCCCGACGGCTCGATCATCGAGACGCCGATCACGGCCAATTTCCGCGAAGGCCTGAACGTGCTGCAGTACTTCATCTCCACGCACGGCGCCCGCAAGGGTCTCGCGGATACCGCGCTCAAGACCGCCAACTCAGGCTACCTGACGCGGCGCCTCGTGGACGTGACCCAGGACCTGGTGGTGACAGAGGACGACTGCGGTACCGCCAACGGCGTCGCCATGAAGGCGCTGGTGGAGGGCGGCGAGGTCGTCGAGGCTCTGCGGGAGCGCATTCTCGGCCGCGTGCTGGCGGTGGACGTGCCGCATCCTGAGACGCAAGACATCCTGTTCCCGGCAGGCATGCTGCTGGACGAGGAGGCAGTGGAAACCATCGACAACGTCGGCATCGACGAAGTCAAGGTGCGCACGCCGCTCACCTGCGACACCCGCTGGGGCGTCTGCGCCAAGTGCTACGGGCGCGACCTCGGCCGCGGCTCGCTGGTCAACGTCGGCGAGGCGATCGGCGTCATCGCGGCGCAGTCCATTGGCGAGCCGGGCACGCAGCTGACGATGCGGACCTTCCACATCGGCGGCGCGGCTTCCAGGACCGCGGTGCAGAGCCAGGTCGAGGCCAAGTCGGCCGGCACGGTGCGCTTCACGGCGACCATGCGCTACGTCACCAACCCCAAGGGCGACAAGGTGGTGATCTCCCGCTCCGGCGAGGTGATCATCGTCGACGACAACAATCGCGAGCGCGAGCGCCACAAGGTGCCCTACGGCGCCCTGCTGTCGGTCAACGACGGCAAGCCGGTTCGCGCGGGTGCGAACCTGGCCAACTGGGATCCGCACCACCGCCCGATCGTGACCGAGTACGCGGGCACCGTGAAGTTCGAGAACGTCGAGGAAGGGACGACGGTGGCCAAGCAGATCGACGACGTCACCGGCCTTTCCACGCTGGTGGTGATTGACCCGAAGCGCCGCGCCGGCGCCGCCGCCAAGGGCGTGCGGCCCTCGGTCAAGCTGATCAACGAGGCGGGCGACGAGGTCCGGATCGTCGGCACCGACCATGCGGTGAACATCAGCTTCCCGGTGGGGGCGGTGATCGCGGTGCGCGACGGCCAGCTGGTGTCGGTGGGTGAAGTGCTGGCGCGGATCCCGCAGGAGACCTCCAAGACGCGCGACATCACGGGCGGCCTGCCGCGCGTGGCCGAGCTGTTCGAGGCGCGCTCGCCCAAGGACGCGGGCACGCTGGCGGAGGTCACCGGCACGGTCAGCTTCGGCAAGGACACCAAGGGCAAGCAGCGCCTGGTGATCACGGACATGGACAACCAGCAGCACGAGTACCTGATCCCGAAGGACAAGCACGTGCTGGTGCACGACGGCCAGGTGGTGAACAAGGGCGAGCTGATCGTGGACGGCTCGACCGATCCCCACGACCTGCTGCGCCTGCTTGGGGTGGAAGCGCTGGCGCGCTACATCATCGACGAAGTGCAGGACGTCTACCGGCTGCAGGGCGTGAAGATCAACGACAAGCACATCGAGGTGATCGTGCGCCAGATGCTGCGCCGGGTGCAGGTCGAGGACGCGGGCGATACCGACTACATCACCGGCGAACAGGCCGAGCGCGCGGACATCCTGGAGGAGAACGAGAAGGCGGAAGCCGCCGGCAAGAAGCAGGCGACCTACTCCTACATGCTGCTGGGCATCACCAAGGCGTCGCTGTCCACGGATTCCTTCATCTCGGCGGCCTCGTTCCAGGAGACCACCCGCGTGCTGACCGAGGCCGCGATCATGGGCAAGAAGGATGGCCTGCGCGGGTTGAAGGAGAACGTGATCGTCGGGCGCCTGATCCCGGCCGGGACCGGCCTTGCGTACCACAACGTGCGCAAGGCCCAGGCTGCGGAGCCGACGCTGGCGGAGATCATGCCGCCGGAGGAAGCGGCGCCTGCGGCGGAAGCCACGGCGGGCGGGGCGTAACGCCCTGGCTGGCGGAGCAAGGGCGCCGTAGCATCTCTTCCTCTGCATGGGCGCGGGACGGGTAAAGGGGGAATGGACAGCGTGACCAGTCGCGAGGATCTGCCGGCGTGGCTGTGGCTGTGGTTCCCGCCCCTGATGCTTGTGCTGCTCGTCGTCGCGGCGCCGTTCGGGCCCGAGGCGACGGGCTTGATCACCCGAAGCGACCATGATCCCCTCGGGTCCGGATTGGCGGAGCATGCCACCGTGCTGGTGCTGCTGCCCGGGATTGCCGCCGGATTCGCCGTGTTCCGCCACCGCCACCGCCTGCCCGACGCCCGGATCGGGTGGTGGGTCCTGATGTGGGCGTTTGCCTGCATCTACTTCGCAGGCGAGGAAACCAGCTGGGGGCAGCATTACTTCGGCTGGCAGTCGCCGGATCTGTTCCAGTCGATCAACCGGCAGCAGGAAACCAACATCCACAACATCAGTTCCTGGTTCGACCGCAAGCCGCGCGCGCTGGTGGAGCTGTGGATCATGGTTTCGGGCCTGGCGCTGCCGGCCTGGCGGTGGTTGCGCGGCTCGCGGCTCGATCCTGCCCGTGCCTCGGGCTGGATATTGCCGACGGGTATCGTGGTGCCGTCGGCCGCGATCTTCCTGCTCTTTCGCGTGCACGACTGGGTCACCGGTGCCGGCGGCACCGGTATCGCCCGCTGGCTCTCGGAGTCCGAGGTGCGCGAGTACTACATCGCCCTGTTCCTCGGCCTGTACCTGCTCTCGATCTGGAAGAGGATGCGCAGTCCGGCCTAGCCCACTACTTCGTCGGCTGCGCCTTGTCGAAGGACTTCAGCCGTACCTTGCCGTTGGCGAACTGGATCGTGATCACCGCGTCGCCCGACTGCCATTTCGACGAGGTGCCGGACAGGCCGAGGATCGTTACGCTGGAGGACTCGGCGGGCTTGCCGAGAATGGCGTGCACCGCCTGCTCGCTCATGCCGTCCTGGATGCGGGCGTAGTTTTCCTGCGTGACCTTGGAGCAGGCGGCCAGCGCCAGGGTCAGGCAAAGCGCGGTCAGGGTCGTCCTCATGGCGACACTATAATCCTGCCGTGAACCTTCGCGCCGCCGCCGCGCCGGACCTGCCGGCGATTCATTCCATCTACTCGCACCATGTCCTGCACGGGATGGCCTCGTTCGAGGAGGAGCCGCCGTCGCTGGAGGAAATGCGCCGCCGGCACGCCGAGGTGACCGGCGCCGGCCTGCCGTACCTGGTGGCCGAGGAGGCGGGCGGCACGATCCTCGGCTACGGCTATTGCAGCCTCTATCGGACGCGCTCGGCCTACCGCTACACGCTGGAGGACTCGATCTACATCCGCCACGGCATGCAGGGCAAGGGCACCGGCAAGGCGCTGCTGGCGGAATTGATCCGGACCTGCGAGGCGCTCAACTATCGCCAGCTGGTGGCCGTGATCGGCGACAGCGCGAACGCAGCCTCGATCGGCCTGCACGCGAGCCTGGGCTTCCTGAGGGTCGGGATCCTGCGCTCTACCGGCTTCAAGTTCGGGCGCTGGGTGGACAGCATGCTGATGCAACGGCCCCTGGGGTGCGGCGACGGCACCAAGCCCTAGGTCGTCAGCACGACTTTGCCCTTCACCTTTCGGGCCGCCATCAGCTTCAGCGCGTCCACCGCCTGCGCCAGCGGGAACGTCTGCGAGACGTGGGGCTTCAACTTGCCTTCGCGGAACCACGCGCCCAGCTGGGCGATGCTGGCGGCGAACGCCTTGGGCTCCCGGCGCGCGAAATCGCCCCAGAACACGCCGACGATGGCGCAGCCCTTGAGCAGGGCGAGGTTGAGCGGGATCTTCGGGATGTCGCCGGCGGCGAAACCCACCACCAGCAGCCGTCCTCGCCAGGCGATGGAGCGCAGCGCCGGCTCGGTATAGGGCCCGCCGACCGCATCGTAGACCACGTCCACGCCCCTGCCGCCGGTCAGTTCCTTGATGCGCTCGCGCATGTCTTCCGTGGCGTAGTTGATGCCGGCGTCGGCGCCATGCCGCGCGCAGACCTCCAGCTTGTCGGCGCTGGAGGCGCAGGCGATGACCTTCGCGCCCATGGCCTTGCCGATCTCGACCGCCGCCAGTCCGACGCCCCCTGCCGCGCCCAGCACCAGCAACGTCTCGCCGGCCTTCAGTGCGCCACGGTCGCGCAGCGCGTGGTCCGAGGTGCCGTAGGTGAGCAGGAACGCCGCCGCGCTGTTGAAATCCATCCCGTCCGGGATCGGCACCAGTCGTCCCGCTTCCACCTTCACTTCCTCGGCGAACGCGCCATAGGTCGTAAAGGCGATGACGCGATCGCCGGCCTTGAACCCTTTCACGCCATCGCCCAACTCCTTCACCACCCCGGCCATTTCGCTGCCCGGCGAGAAGGGCAGCGGCGGCTTGAACTGGTACTTGTTCTGGATGATGAGCACGTCGGGAAAATTCAGGCTTGCGGCCCTGACGCTGACCACCACCTCCCCGGCGCCCGCCGTCGGCGACGGCATCTCCTCGTAGACCAGGGATTCCGGGGGGCCGAACTGCTTGCACAGCACTGCCTTCATCGTCAGCTCCAGCGGGCGGCGAGGCCGCCGTCGATCGAGAGGATACAGCCGGAGGTGTAGGCGGAGCGCTCGGAGGCAAGGAACGCCACCGCCGAGGCGATCTCCGCCGCGGTGGCAGGCCGGCCAAAGGACATTTCCTTGAACAGCTCCTCGTACCGTGATGCGTCACCCAGTTTCGCCTGCGCCATCTGCTTGTAAAGGCTGATGAGGCGGTCGGTGGCGACCGGCCCGGGATTGATGCCCACGACGCGGATGCCGTCGGCGTGGGAGGCGCCCCCCAGCGTCCGTGTGAACGCCATCAGGCCTGCGTTCGCCGTGCTGCCGGCGATGTAGGCCGGATTGAGCCGCTCCCCGGCGTTGCCGAGGATGTTGATGATCACGCCGCGCCTGCGAGCCTTCATGCGGGCGTACACCGCGCGCGTCAGGTTGATGTAGCCGAACACCTTCAGGTCCCATGCGCGGCGCCAGGTCTCCTCGTCCACGCGCTGCAGGTCGCCCCCCGGGATGGCGCCGGCATTGTTGACGAGGACGTCCAGGTCACCCGCCCAGGCGGCCAGGTCCTCGGCCACGCCGCGTTGCGACAGGTCCGCGGCGCGGGTGTCCGGCCCGGTGATGCTGCGCGAGGCGCCGAGCACCCTGCAGCCTTCCTGCGCCAGGATTTCGACGCAGGCGCGGCCGATGCCCTTCGAGGCCCCGGTGACGAGGACGCGACTGCCTTTGAGTTTCAGATCCATAGTTTGCTAGTCTAGCAACATGCCGATGCTGACCACGGACGACGGGGTGAAACTCCACTACGAGGAGGCCGGCAGCGGGACGCCGGTCGTGTTCGTGCACGAATTCGCGGGCGACGGGCGCAGCTGGGAGCCGCAGATGCGCCACTTCTCTCGCGCCTACCGCTGCATCGCCTACAACGCGCGCGGCTACCCGCCGTCCGAGGTGCCCGAGGACGTGGAGCGCTACTCGCAGGCACGGGCGCGCGACGACATCCGCTGCGTGCTGGACGGCCTGGGCATCCAGCGCGCCCACGTCGTGGGCCTCTCGATGGGCGCCTTCGCCACGCTGCATTTCGGCATGCACTACGGCTACCGCGCGCTGTCGCTCACCGTCGCCGGTGGTGGCTATGGCGCTCACCCGGCGCAGTACGCCAGGTTCCAGGCCGACGCCAAGGCCAACGCCGAGTTCATCCGCAACGAGGGCATGGCGCGCTTCGCCGCCACCTACGGCCATGGCCCGACGCGGATCCAGTTCCAGAACAAGGACCCGCGCGGCTTCGACGAGTACATCCGGCAGCTGAGCGAACATTCCCCTGCGGGCTCGGCGAACACCATGCAGGGCTACCAGGGCCGGCGGCCGTCGCTCTACGACCTTACCGAGGAGATGAAGCGCATGGACGTGCCGACCCTGATCCTTGCCGGAGACGAGGAGGAGCCCTGCCTGGAGGTGTCCCTGCTCATGAAGCGCTGCATCCCCGCCGCGGGCCTCGCGATCCTGCCCAGAAGCGGGCATGGCATCAACCTGGAGGAGCCGGCGCTGTTCAACCAGCTGGTCGGGGATTTCTTCCACCTGGTGGAGGCGGGGCGCTGGGGCACGCGTGATCCGCGCGCGGCGCCGCCGTCGATCTGGGGGCCGGGCGGCAAGCCCGTGGGAGGCGTATGAAGCCGGAGAAGCTGATGATCCGCGGCGTGCAGGCGCGCGCCGTCCTCGTACCCATGCGCCGGCCGCTGGCCACCAGCACCGGCGCCATCACCACCGCGCCGCTGCTGCTCGTGGACCTGCAGACCACCGCCGGCATCACGGGCCGCGCCTACCTGTTCGGCATCAACGGCCAGTTCCTGCCGCCGATCGCGAAGCTGGTCGAGGCCATGGGCGCGATGCTGAAGGGCGATGCGGTGGCGCCTTTCGAGATCGAGCGCAAGCTGCGCGCGAAGCACACCCTGCTCGGCGTCCACAACATCGTCCTGTTCGCCATGGCGGGCATCGACATGTGCGCCTGGGATGCGCTGGGGCAGGCGCTCGGCCAACCGGTGGTCCGCCTGCTGGGCGGCGAGCCGCGCCCGGTGCTTGCCTACAACTCCAAGGGCCTCGGCATCCAGCCGTTGAAGGCGCTGGTGAAGGAGGCTGAGGAACTGGTGGCGGAAGGGTTCACCGCGGTGAAGCTCAGGCTGGGGCGCCCGAAGGCAGAGGACGACCTCGCTGCGCTGCGCGCGGTGAAGAAGGCCATCGGCCCCGGGGTGACGCTGATGTGCGACTTCAACCAGGGTCTCACCGTGGCCGAGGCGATCCGCCGCGGCCACATGATCGACGACGAAGGCGGCATGTACTGGATCGAGGAACCGGTCCGCGCCGACGACTTCGAAGGCTGCGCGAAGGTAGCGGACGCGGTGGCGACGCCGATCCAGATCGGCGAGAACTTCATGGGGCCGGAACAGATGGCGCAGGCGATCGCGGCCGGCTGCTGCGACTACGTCATGCCGGACGCGCAGCGCATCGGCGGCGTTACCGGCTGGATGCGCGCGGCCGCTCTCGCCCAGGGCGCGGGGCTGGAGATGTCGAGCCACCTGTTCGCCGAGGCGAGCGCGCAGTTGCTGCCGGTGACGCCGACCTGCCACTGGCTGGAATACGTGGACTGGGCCGATCCGATCCTGAAGGAACCGCCGGAATTGCGCAAAGGACATGTTGTATGCCCTTCGCGCCCCGGTCTTGGCATGACCTGGGACGAGAGGGCCGTGAAGAAGTTCGCTGCCTGAGGCAAGGCGGATGGCTGCGTTTGCGCGTCACTACCCGCACTGGCCGCCGTCGGTGCCCAAGTCGCTCCCGGTGCCGCGCACCGGGATCCACTACAACCTTGAAGTCAGCGCCCGACGCTACCCGAATAAGGCGGCAATTGCCTACTACGGCAGCCTGATCAGTTACGAGGCGCTGGCGCGCGAGGTCGACGCGCTGGCCGGCTTCCTGCAGCAGCGCTGCGGCGTCGCGCGCGGCGACCGTGTGCTGCTCTACGCCCAGAACAGCCCCCAGTTCATCATCGGCTACTACGCCATCCTGCGGGCCGATGCGGTGGTGGTGCCGGTGAATCCGATGAACAAGAGCGAGGAATTGGCGCACTACATTCGCGATTCGGACGCGCGCGTGGCGCTGGCGGCCCAGGAGCTGTACCGCGAGATCGAGCCGCACCTGGGATCGGGCGGCGTGGCGCACTGCATTCTTGGTGCCTACTCCGACTACCTGCGGGATGCGAGCGACCTGAAGGTGCCGGATTTCGTGCGCGCTCCCCGTCTCGATCCCGGGCGCCCCGATGTGACGCTCTGGAGCGACGCAACCGCCGCGGGTTGCGTGCCCGGGGCGTCGCTGGCGGGACCCGACGACCTCGCCGTGATGCCCTATACCTCGGGCACCACAGGCCTGCCCAAGGGCTGCATGTTGACGCATTCGAACATCCTTGCGACGAGCACCGGCGCCTGCGCCTGGGCGCAGACCTCGAGCGAGGCGGTGGTGCTGGGCGTGCTGCCGATGTTCCACCTCACCGGGATGCAGGCCAACATGAACGTGCCCATCCAGCTGGGCGGAACGTCCGTGCTGATGACGCGCTGGGACCGGGACATCGCGGCGGAACTGATCCAGCGCCACCGCGTCACCAGCGTCACCGGCATCACCACCATGGTCGTGGATTTCCTCGCCAACCCGGACCTCGGCAAGTACGACCTTGGCTCGATCATCCGCATCGGCGGCGGCGGCGCGGCGATGCCGGAGGCGGTGGCGGCGAAGCTGGAGGGCATGCTGGGCCTGCCCTACCTCGAAGGCTACGGCCTCACCGAGACCGCGGCGCCTTCGCACGCCAATCCGGTGCACCGGCCCAAGCGCCAGTGCGGCGGCATCCCGTACTTCGACACCGATTCGCGGGTCATCGACCCGGTCTCGCTGCAGGAACTGGGGCCGAACGAAGTGGGGGAGATCATCACCCACGGGCCGCAGGTATTCCGTGGCTACTGGAAGCAGGAGAAGGCCACTGCGGAGGCCTTCATAGAACACGACGGGAAGAGATTCTTCCGCACCGGCGACCTCGGCTACTACGACGAGGAAGGCTATTTCTTCATCACCGACCGCCTCAAGCGCATGATCAACTGCTCCGGTTTCAAGGTCTGGCCGGCGGAAGTGGAGGCGATGCTGTACGCCCACCCCGACATCCAGGAGGCCTGCGTCATCGGCGCGCGCGACGAGCATCGCGGCGAGACCGTGAAGGCCATGGTGGTATTGAAAGCGGCGGCAAGAGGCAAGGCAGCGCCAGAGGACATCATCGCCTGGGCGCGTGAGAAGATGGCGGCGTACAAGGCGCCGCGCGTCGTCCAGTTCGTCGATGCGCTGCCGAAAACGGGCACCGGGAAGGTGTTCTGGCGCAAGCTCCAGGAAGAGGAAAACGCGAAATGAGGGCGATTGCCGCATTGCTCCTGATGGCGGCCGCGCCCGCGTTCGCCCAGGTCGCCATCGACAAGCCCTGGGCGCGGGCGACAGCGCCGGGCGCCAAGGTCGCCGCAGGCTACATGGTGGTGCATAACAGGGCGGCGGTCCCGGACAAGCTGGTCGGCGCATCCTCGCCGGCCGCGGCGCGCGTCGAGACGCACGTGCACATCAACGAGGGCGGCGTGATGAAGATGCGCGAGGTGCCGGGCTACGACATCCCGGCGGGCGGTTCCTTCGAACTGAAGCCCGGCGGCGCGCACCTGATGTTCATGGACATCAGGCGCCCGTTCAAGGAGGGCGAGAAGGTGCCGGTGAGGCTGAAGTTCGAGAAGGCCGGCGAGGTGGACGCGGATTTCCACGTCGGCCGCCTCTCCGGCGGCGCGCCCGCGGCGCACCACAAGCACTAGCGCGCTAGTCGTCGCCCCGCAGGGCCGGGTCGGACTCGATCTTCGCCCGCATGCGCCGCATGCCGGCGAGCCAGCGCTCCCGGTCGTTCGCCTTCCTGCGTTCGTACTCGCCCACCTCCGGGTGGGGCAGCACGAGGAAGCGCTCGGCGTCCATGGCCTCGACCACGCGCGCCGCGGCGTCCTCAGCGCTCACGGAGCCCTCCAGGAGGAAGGATTTCCGGTCTCCCTTGGGGCCGAGCAGCATCGGCGTGCGCACGCCCTGCGGGCAGAGGCAGGACACCTTGATGCCCTTGTCGTGGTAGTTCACCGACAGCCACTCGGCGAACGCCACCGCGCCGTGCTTTGATACGGTGTAGGTGGCGGAGTCCGGCTGCATCAGCAATCCCGCGGCCGAGGCCGTGGCCACGATGTAGCCACCACCCTGCGCCAGCATGAGCGGCACCACCACGCGCGCCGCGTAGACATGCGCCATCAGGTTGACCTCCAGCGTCCGCCGCCATTGTTCGGCGGTGGCCTCCAGCCCGGCGCGCTCGATGATGCCCGCATTGGAGCAGAACACGTCGATGCGGCCGAACTGCGCAATCGCGGCGTCGGCCAGGGCCTTCATGTCCGCTTCGCTTGAGACGTCGCAGCGCACCGCCAGTCCCCGGATGCCGGCCGCAACCGCCTTCGCGTTGCCTTCGTTCAGATCGGCGCAGACCACCCCCGCCGCGCCCTCGGCGGCGAAGCGCTCGGCGAGCGCCTTGCCGATGCCGCTCCCCGCGCCGGTGACGACGCAGACCTTGCCCGAGATTTTCATGCGCCGATTGTTTCATACAATGGCCCCATGGCAGAACTCATCCTGGTGCGGCACGCGCAGGCCTCCTTCGGCGCGGCGGACTACGACAAGCTCTCGGACCTTGGCTGGCGGCAGTCGCGCTGGCTGGGGGAGCATTTTGCAGAGCGCGGCGCTCGCTTCGATTACGTGGTGCGGGGCACGCTGCGCCGCCATGCCGAGACGCTTGCCGGCATGGGAGAAGGCATGGGCCGGGTATTGCAGGCCGAGGAGGATGCGCGCCTGAACGAATACGACAGCCACGCGCTGCTGCACGCGCATACCGGGGGCAAGGGCCTGCAGGGCACCGATCGCAGGGCGCATTTTCGCGCGCTGCGGGAGGCGATGTACGCGTGGACGGACGGGACGCTGGCCGGCTCGGCGCACGAGCCCTTCGCGGCCTTCCGCGCCCGCGTGCTGGCGGCGCTGGAGGCGGTTCGCGCCGGCAAGGGGGAGCGCGTGCTGGTGATCAGTTCCGGCGGCCCGATCTCGACCATCCTCGCCGAGGTGCTGAGGATGCCGGCTCGAGGCGTGGTGGACCTCAACCTGCAGACGCGCAACACCGGGATCACTGAGTTGCGCGCCGGAGCGCGCGCCATCCAGTGCGTGAGCTTCAACAACATTCCGCACCTGGACCGTCCGGACCGCGCCGGCGCGCTGACCTACGCCTGAGGCGAGGCGGGATGGCCGCGCCCCCGGGAGCCGCCAAATGTAACCGATCGGTTACATTTGGCCCGGGAAGCGACGCCACCGGCGCCGGGACCCCGTCAGATCACGCCGGACTCCCGCAGCGCACCCATCTCGGCGTCCCCCAGGCCCAGCAACTGCCCATAGACCTCGGCGTTGTGCGCTCCGGGCGCGGGTCCCGAGGTGCGCGCCGCGCCGGGGGTCGCCGACAGCCGCGGCACGACGCCGGGCACCGCGACCGAGCCGAAATCCTCGTCGCTCACGCGCGTGATCGATTCGCGCGCGCGGAAGTGAGGGTCCTCCATGATCTCGCGGTTGGAGTACACCGGCGCGGCCGCGACGCCCGCTTCCGAGAGCTCCCGCACCGCGTCGCGGGCGCTGCGCGCGCCGAGCCAGGCCGCGACGATCGCGTTGAGCTCGGGCTGGTGGCGCATGCGCTGCGGGTTCGTGGCGTAGCGCGGGTCGGCGAGCAGGTCCTCGCGCGCGATGAGCCGGCACAGGCGCTCGAAAACGTTCTGCGTCGCGGCGGTGAAGCTGACCCAGACGCCGTCGCCGGCGCGGAACATGCCGCTGGGCGACACGTAGGCGTTGCCGCTGCCCACCGGCTCGTGGACCAGACCCAGCTGGTCGTATTCGATCGGCAGCACTTCCAGCAGCCGCATCATGGCCTCGGTGCAGGACAGGTCGATCTCCTGGCCGGGCGCTTCCGGATGCCGCGCACGGTGCAGCAACGCGGTGAGGATGCCGAAGGCGCCGAACAAGCCGGAAATCGGGTCGCCGATCGGGTAACCGGGATGCAGGGGCGGGTCGCCCGGCGCGCGCGTGATGTAGGCCAGTCCAGAGTACGCCTCGAACAGGCGCGCAAAGCCGGCGTAGTTGGCGTAGGGGCCGGTCTGGCCGAAGCCGGTGACGCGCAGGATCACCAGTTTGGGCTGCGCGGCCCACAGCGCCTCCTTGGCCAGGCCCCAGCGATCCAGCGTTCCCGGCCGGTAGTTCTCGATCAGGACGTCGAAGCGCGGCAGCAGGCGGAGGAACAGCGCCTGGCCGGCGGCCTGGCGCAGGTCGAGCGTGATCGCGCGCTTGTTGCGGTTGACCGCCTTCCATAGCAGCGGCTTGCCTTCCTTGTGCGGCGGCAGTGCGCGCAGCGCGTCGCCGCCCCCCGGCAGCTCGACCTTGAGCACGTCGGCGCCGAAGTCCCCCAGCATCGCGGCGGCGAATGGGCCGGCAATGACGTTGGAGATGTCGAGCACACGCAACCCGGCGAGCGGGCCTGCGCTCGGCGTGCCTGCCGCGCTAGGCTCGGAAGCCAAGGCCCAGCGATTCCAGGCGCGCGATCTCGGCGGCGCCGAAGCCCCAGGCCAAGAGCGCCTCGCGCCCGCCTTCGCCGCGCTCCGGCGGCGCGCTGCGGATGGCGCCCGGGGTGCGCGAGAAGCGGGGAGCCGGGGCGGGCTGCGCCACCTTGCCGGCGGTGACGAAGGTCCGGCGCTCCACATTGTGCGGATGGGCGCGCGCCTCCGAGAAACTGAGCACCGGCGCGAAGCAAGCGTCTGATCCCTCGAACACCGCGCACCACTCGTCCCGGGTCTTCGACCGGAACACCTCGGCGAAGCGCGCGCGAAGCGCCGGCCAGCCGTTGCGGTCCAGTTGCTTGGGCAGCGCCTCGCCGGCGATGCCAAGGCGGTCCAGGAGTTCGGCGTAGAACTTGGGTTCGATGGAGCCGATGGCCACGTGCCGGCCGTCCTTCGTTTCGTAGGCGTCGTACCAGGGCGCTCCGGTGTCGAGCACGTTCTCGCCGCGGGCTTCGCTCCAGCGGCCGGCGGCCATCATGCCGGCGAACATGGTCGCGAGCAGCGAGGCGCCGTCCACCATCGCCGCGTCCACCACCTGCCCCTTTCCCGAGGACCGCGCCTCGACCAGCGCGCAGGCGATGCCGAACGCGAGCAGCATGCCGCCGCCGCCGAAATCGCCCACCAGGTTCAGCGGCGGCACCGGCGCGCCGCCGGCGCGGCCGATGGCGTTGAGCACGCCGGTGAGCGCGATGTAGTTGATGTCGTGCCCGGCGCGGGGCGCCAGGGGCCCGTCCTGCCCCCAGCCGGTCATGCGGCCGTAGACCAGTTTCGGATTCGCCTTGAGCAGCGCGTCGGGCCCGAGGCCCAGGCGTTCCATGACGCCGGGACGGAAGCCTTCGATGATCGCGTCCGCCTTCGCGGCCAGCGCCAGCGCGGCTTCGACGCCGCCTTTCGATTTCAGGTCCAGCGTCGCCGAGCGGCGGCCGCGCATCATGACGTCGAACCAGCGGTCGCGGCCGAAGCCGAGGCGCGGATCGTCGGGGCGGTCGACGAGCAGCACGTCCGCTCCCATGTCGGCGAGCATCATGCCGCAGAACGGCCCGGGGCCGATGGCTTCGAACTCCAGGACCTTGACGCCGGCGAGGGGACCCATGGCCGGAATCATAGCCTGCGCGGGCGCTCTGAAGTGCGGTGCAATGGAATGGTTGACGGCCATATCCGCGCGCATGTAGCTTGAGGCTTCACCAAGTCCAATCGAACCGGAGGGAGTCTCCATGCAGTCGACCTTGGCGGCACGGCTTGCCGCTGCGATTCTCGCGCTGGCGGCGTCCGGCGCCGCCGCGCAACAGCAGGTCACGATCCTGACGTCGTTCCCCAAGGAGCTGACCTCGGCATACAAGGCCGCTTTCGAGCGGGCCAATCCGGGCATGCGCGTCGAGGTCCTCAACAAGGGAACCTCGGCGGGCGTGGCCTATCTTCGCGAGACGCGCGCCGGGGACCGGCCGGACGTGTTCTGGGCTTCCGCGCCGGACGCCTTCGAGGTGCTCGCCAAGGACGGCCTGCTGACGAAGTTCGACCCGGCGGTGAAGGGGATCCCGGACAAGATCGGCAATTACCCGGTGAACGATCCGCAGGGCTTCTACCGCGGGCAGGCGCTCGCCGGCTACGGGCTGATGTGGAACACGCGCTACCTCGCGGCCCACAAGGTGCCGGCGCCCAAGGAGTGGGCGGACCTGGTCAAGCCGGTGTATTTCGGCCACCTGGCGACCTCGTCGCCCTCGCGCTCGGGCACCACGCACCTGACCATCGAGACCATCCTGCAGGCCGAAGGCTGGGAGAAGGGCTGGTCGCAGGTGCTGCAGATCGCGGGAAATGCCGCGGCGATCACCGAGCGCAGCTTCGGCGTGCCCGACGGTGTCTCCAACGGCCAGTTCGGCATCGGCCTGGTGATCGACTTTTTCGGCCTGGCGGCGAAGAACTCCGGCTTCCCGGTCGAATTCGTCTATCCGTCGCAGACGGCGATCGTCCCGGCCAACATTGCGCTGGTCAATGGGGCGAAGAACGCCGACCTCGGCCGCCGCTTCATCCAGTTCACGCTGTCGCCCGCCGGACAGGAACTGCTGCTCGACCCGAAGATCAGCCGCCTGCCGGTGCTGCCGGAGACCTATCGCAAGGCGCCGGCGGGATACCCGGACCCCTATGGCGGGAAGATCCGCGCCAAGGTGAATTTCGATTCGGAGCTCTCCGAATCACGCTATTTCGTCGTCAGCGCGCTGTTCGACCACGCCATCACCTTCCGCCACAAGGAACTGGTGGCGGCGGCCAGGGCGATCCACGAGGCGGCGGCGAAGCTCGCGGCCAAACCCAATGCGCAGGGCCAGCGCCTGCTCACCGAGGCGCGCGCGCTCGCGTTCACGCCGGTTGTCGACGAGACGAAGACCCGGGACAAGGGCTTCCTCGCGCTGTTCCGCGAAACGAAGCGCGACGCCGCCAGGCAGAAGCAGATGACGGCGCTCGAGGAGCACTGGGGCAAGGAAGCGCGCCAGAACTACGACAAGGCCGCGGCGCTCGCCCGGCAGGCGGCGGCCGCGGCGAAGTGAAGCGGTGAGCGCGCCGCTGGCCGCGCCCGGCGCGGTTGCTCCGCTGAACACGGAGGCGGGAAGCTGGAGCGCCGGGCAGGCGGCGGTGGCGCTCGCGATTGGCGCATTCCTCCTCGCCTTCCTGGTCTGGCCGGTGCTGACGGTGATCCGCGTCGCCGTCACCGAGCCCGACGGCAGCCTGACGCTGTCGCACTTCGGTTCGTTCTTCCAGCTCTCGCTGATGCGCGAGTCCTTCGCCAACAGCCTGTACGTGGCGGGGATGACTGTGGTGCTGGCGACGCTGATCGCGGTGCCGCTCGCCTACATCACCGTGCGTTTCCGCTTCCGCGGCGCGATCCTGATCCAGACGCTTGGCGTGCTGCCGCTGATCATGCCGGCGTTCATGGGCGCAGCGGCGATGCAGCTGCTGTTCGGCCGCTCCGGCTCGGTGAACCAGCTGCTCGGCCAGTGGTTCGGTTTCACGGTGCCGATCATGGAGGGCCTGAACGGCGTCATCTTCGTCGAGACCCTGCACTATTTCCCGTTCATCCTGCTCAATCTCTCCGCGGCCCTCGCCAACATCGACAGCGCGATGGAG
>JALHLN010000041.1 GCA_022844545.1 Burkholderiales bacterium
CGGCTGCGGTCCAGCAGCGTGGCGAAGCGCGGGTCGGCCGCCATGTCGGGGCGGCCGGCAATCTCGAAGAAACGCTTCCACTGCGCGTCCGTGTAGGGCACCACGCCCATCCAGCCGTCCCGGGTACGGAAGGGCTTGCGGAACGGCGTCAGCATGCGCGAGTAGCCCGCGCCGCCCAGCGGAGGCTCGAAAGTAAGGCCGCCCAGGTGCTCGGTGGCGAGGAACGCCACCATGGTCTCGAACATCGGCACCTCGATCGCCTGGCCCCGGCCGCTGCGCTCGCGGGCGTAGAGCGCCATGGCGATCGCCTGCACGACGTGCAGGCCGACCACCTTGTCCGCCATCACCGTGTTCACGTAGCGCGGCGATTCCTGCCCCTGGCCCTGGAGCCAGGCGGCGCCCGAAGCCGCCTGCAGCGTGTCGTCGATGCCGGCCCGGCCGGCGTAGGGACCGGACTCCCCGTAGCCGTAGCAGGCGCAGTAGACGATGCGCGGATTCATGGCCTCGATGGACGGGTAGTCGAGGCCCAGCCGTCGCATCGCCTGCGGCCGGATGTTCGAGACGAACACGTCGGACCTCAGCGCGAGGCGGCGCAGCGCTTCCTTGCCGTGCGCCGTCTTGGCATCCAGCACGATGCTGCGCTTGTTGCGGTTGAAGTTCAGGAACGCGTGGCTCATCCCCGGGTGCCGCTGGGGCGTCACGTGCCGGAACACGTCGCCGGCCGGAGTCTCGACCTTGACGATGTCCGCGCCCATGTCGCCCAGGGTCTGCGTCGCGTACGGCCCCATGCCGACGCCGGTCATGTCCAGGACGCGGATGCCCTCCAGCGGCCCCTTGCTCTGCTCCGCCATGCCGGGCGCCTAGCCCTCGCCCAGCACCCGCCGCGCCGCGCGCAGGTGCGGCCGGTCGATCATCTTGCCCTCCAGGCGGAAGGTGCCGAGGTTCGGGTTGGCGTCGAACGCGGCCACGATCTTCCGCGCCCATTCCCGCTCCGCGGCCGAGGGTGTGAACGCGGCGTTGATCGCGCCGAGGTGCTTGGGGTGGATCGCCATCTTGCCGGTGAAACCGTCCCGGCGCGCCTCCAGGGATTCCGCCGCGACGACCGCGTCGTTCTCCAGGTCGATGCACACCGTGTCGATCGCGCGCACCCCGGCCGCCGCGGCGCCGAACAGGCACAGCGATCTCGCGACGCGGAACGGCTCGGTGTAGCGGTCGCCGACGCGGTTCACCACCGTGCCCAGGTCCGCGGCCAGGTCCTCCGCGCCCCAGGTGAGGCCCCACAGGCGCGGGCTCGATCCGGCGTAGGTGCCCAGGCCGAACATCGCGGCTCCCAGCTCCGTGGCGATGGGCAGGATCTGCGTCCCGCCCACGGCTACGCCCGCCGCGGCCTCATGCCGGTCGAGCAGCGCGGCGAGGCGCTTCACGTCCTCTCCGCCGCGCGATTTCGGCAGGAACACGCCGAAGGGCCGGCCGCCGATCACCGCCGCGAGGTCGGCCTCGGTCCAGTCCGTGTCGAGCGGGTTGACGCGCACCCAGAGCGGCTTGCCCGGGGCGCCCTTCGCCAGCATTTCCCTCACCATGCCGCGGGCCGCCGCCTTGGCCTCGGGGGCGACGGAGTCCTCCAGGTCCAGCACCAGCGCGTCGGCCTCGCCCGCCGCCGCGCGCTCGAACTTGCGCGGGCTGTCGCCCGGAACAAACAGAATGGAGCGCGTCACCGGATGGACCTCGTCACGCCGGCTTCATCTTCATCAGACCAGTGCGCATGACGTAGCAGATCTCCTCGTCGCGCTGGTTGTAGCCGAAGTGCTCGAAGGTCACGATGCCCTCGCCGGGCCGCGACTTGCTCACCCGCTTGTCCTTGATGCGCGTCAGGACGCGGATGGTGTCGCCGTGGAACACCGGGTTCTTGAACCGGATGTCGGTCATGCCCAGGTTGCCCAGCGTCGTGCCCAGCGTGGTGTCGGCCACGCTGACGCCGATCACGAGGCCCAGCGTGAACAGGCTGTTGACGATGCGCTGGCCGTACTGGGTCTTCTTCGAGAATTCCTCGTCCAGGTGCAGCGGCTGCGGATTGTGCGTCATGGCGCAGAACAGGATGTTGTCCATCTCCGTCACCGTGCGCGTGAGCGGGTGGCGGAACTCCATCCCGATGGTGAATTCCTCGTAGTAAAGCCCTGCCATGCGGTCTCTCCCTTTTCGTGGTGGTGCCGTCGACCAGGACCCGGTGATCAGGCGAGGTGCTTCTTGAAGTGCGCCACCGTGCGCTCCCAGGACAGTTTCGCCGCGGCCTCGTTGTAGCGCGGCGTGGAATTGTTGTGGAAGCCGTGCTGGGTGCCGGGGTAGACGTGGATCTGGTATTGCACTCCGGCGGCCTTGGCAGCGGCCTCGAACGCCGGATACATGTCGTTGATTCTCTGATCGTTCTCGGCCAGCTGGACCAGCAGCGGCGCCTTGATCTTCGCAATGCCGTCGGTCGCGGGCGCCGCGCCGTAGTAAGGCACGCCGGCCTGCATGTCCGCGCCCAGGGCGATCGCGAGCGCGTTGGTCGCCCCGCCGCCGTAGCAAAAGCCGGTGACGCCGAGCTTGCCGGTGGAAAGCTTGTGCGATTTCAGGAACCGCGCGCCGTTGTACAGGTCGGTGCGCAGCTTGGCCTGGTCGAGGCTCGCCTGCAGCGTGCGGCCGTCGTCGTCGTTGCCGGGGTAGCCGCCCACGGGCGAGAGGCCGTCCGGCGCCAGCGCCAGGAATCCTTCCAGCGCGGCGCGGCGCGCGACGTCCTCGATGTAGGGGTTCAGGCCGCGGTTCTCGTGGATCACCAGCACCGCGGGAAACGGGCCCGCGCCCGCGGGTTGCACCAGGTAGCCGCGCATCTGGCCGGAGTTGCCGCCGGGGGAGGCGTAGGTGACGTAGTTCGCCTTGATGCGGGTATCAGTGAAAGAGACTGTCTGGGCCTGCGCGTAGCGCGGCAGCAGCGCCTGCGCCATGGCGAGGCCGCCCGCCACCAGCACCGCCGAGCGCTTCAGGAACTCGCGCCGGTCCATGCCGCCGTGGCAGTACTCGTCGTAGAGGTCGTAGATGCGCTGGTCGATCTCCAGCTGTGAAATGTGGGACACGTGCGAGTGGTCGGTCATTTCTTCTTCGCTTTCTTCGGTTTCGCCGGCTTCCTCGGCTTGGTCGGCTTGGTCGGCTTCGTCGGCTTCCTCGGGGTAGTCGATTTCGTCGGCTTCCCCGGTTCCTTCGCCGCCGGCGCGGGAATGCTGCGGATGGCCGCGATGCGCCAGCGGCCGTTCTCCCGGCGCAGGACGAAAGCCATCAGGCCGCGGCGGATGGCCCCCACCTTGGACGCCCTGCCGCCCGTCATCCGGTATTCCACGTCCGCCAGCGCGACGTCATCGCTCAGCATGCGCACATGGGTGACCTTGGTATGGGTGACCGCGCCGGCGAGCGCGCCGGCGTGCTGCTCGGCGTACAGCTTCAGCAACGCGTCCCGCCCGCGCGCCGCGCGGCCGGTGGCGCTGACGATGTCGGCGTCCTCGGTGAGCAGCTCGCGGTAGGCGGCGACATCGCCGCTGTTCCACGCCGCTTCGCGCGCCGCCACCAGGGCGGCGATCACCTTCTCGTCCGCGCCGAAGCGCCGCAACCAGCCGGCGAGCGCAGCCTCCTTGCCGTAGCGGTTCGGGTGCCGCGTCTTGCGCAGCCCGTCGATGGTGCTGGCGGCTTCGAGTTTCGCCAGTTCGGTGCGTTTCCACGTCATGGGCGGGATTCTACTTGCCTGGCCTGCGCGCCCCGGCGGCGCGCCAAATGTGTACGATCGTGCACATTCAGTCCGCCTCGCGCACCCACAGCACCCGGATGGTGTGCGATTCGCCGTCGAACGCCATCGGCCCGGACAGCACCAGCCTCGCGCCTGCGCCCTCCCCCTCCAGCGCCGCGAAGCGCAGGTTGCGCGCGCCGACGAAGCCGGGATCCGACGAGAGCTCGATCAGGTGCGTGACCGCGCCGCGCGCGTCGTCGACTTCGTAGTCGCCGTAGTAGGCGAAGTAACGGTCGGCGGCGCGCGTCATGATATGGACCGACACCTTGCGGTCGGCGGTGTACTGCAGCACGCCTGACGCATCGGGCCCCATGGGATGGCGCACCGCGCCTTGCTCGCTTCGTGCCTCGTAGGAAACCAGGCGCCAGCGGCCGGGGAGACGTTGTTTCAGCATGTGTGGGCGCGGAGCGCCGATTCTCCACCATAATCGAGCCGATGACCGCACCCGCCCGCCACGTCGCCGTCATCGGCGCCGGCATCGTCGGCGCCTCCTGCGCCGCCTGGCTGCAGAGGAAGGGCATGACGGTCACGCTCATCGAGCGCGACGCGCCGGGCGAAGCGACCTCCTTCGGCAACGCGGGTTCCATGTCGCCCACCGCGGTGACGCCGGTGGCGATGCCGGGAATGCTCCGGCAAATTCCCGCCTGGCTCACCGACCCGCTCGGCCCGCTCACGGTGAAGGCCTGGTACCTGCCCTTCGCGCTGCCCTGGCTGATCCGCTTCCTCGCCCACGCCAACCGCGACGACCTGTGGCGCTGCTCGCAGGCGCTGCGGCCGCTGCTGGCGCCGGTGTTCGAGTGCTACGAGCCGATCGTGGCCAACGCGCAGGCCCAGGGACTGATCCGCCGCGAAGGCGTCCTCTACGCCTACGACTCGGAGGCGGAGTTCCGCGCCTCCAGCCCCGCCGAGGAGGTTCGCCGCAAGCTGGGTGCCGTGCTGGAGGACGTTTCCGCCGCCGACATCCAGCGCCTCGCGCCCGGGCTCGCGCCCGCGTTCCGCTGGGGCACCTACGGGCCGGAGAACGGCTATACCGTAAACCCGCACCGCCTGACGCGCATGCTGGCCGAGCGCGTGGTGACCGACGGCGGCCGGTTGCTCAAGGCGGAGGTGCGCAGCATCGAACCGCGCAACGGAACCGTGCGCCTGCGCCTCGCCCGCGACGGCCAGGCCGACGAGCTCGCGGCGGACGCGGTGGTGGTCGCCGCCGGCGTGTGGTCAGGGCCGCTCGCGGCCTCGCTCGGCGATCGCGTGCCGCTGGAATCGCAGCGCGGCTACCACGTCACCGTGGCGAATTCCGGGGTGCGCACGACGCGGATCGTCAACTGGGTCCGCCGCCGCGTGTTCTCGACGCCCATGGAACCGGGCCTGCGCTTCGCCGGCACGGTGGAGATCGCCGGCCTCAAAGCCGCGCCCAGCTGGGAGCGCGCCGATCGGCTGCTGCAGCTGGGCAGGCAGATGTTCCCGGACATGGACACTTCGAGCGTGTCGCGCTGGATGGGCCACCGCCCGTGCCTCCCCGACAGCCTGCCGGTGATCGGCGCCTCGCCGCGCGCGAAGAACGTGTTCTATGCCTTCGGCCATGGCCACATCGGCATGTGTAGCGCCGCGGGAACCGCGCGCAGCATCGCGGAACTGGTCGCGGGCGAGACGCCGCAGATCGACATCGCGCCGTTCCGGGCGGACCGGTTCCGGTGATGGACGACACGCTCTGCACGCTGCCCGCGCATGCGCTGCGCGCCAGGATCGCCGCGAGGGAGGTTTCGCCGGTGGAGGTGGTGAGCGCGGTGCTGGCGAGGATCGAGGCCTCGCAGCCGGTGCTCAATGCCTTCATCACGGTTTGCGCCGACAAGGCCATGGCCGCCGCGAAGGCGGCCGAGGCCGCGGTGATGCGTGGCGAGGCGCTCGGCGCGCTGCACGGCGTGCCGTACGCGGCGAAGGACCTGGTCGATACCGCGGGCGTGCGCACCACCTACGGCTCGCGCGTGTACGAGTCGCACGTGCCGCAGGCCGACGCGGTGGCCGCCGCGCGCATGAAGGCCGCGGGCGCGATCCTCGTCGGCAAGACCACCACGCCCGAGTTCGGCCACAAGTCGCTCACCGACGCGCCGCTCTTCGGCCGCACGTGCAATCCCTGGGACCGCCGGCGCACCTGCGGCGGTTCGAGCGGCGGCGCGGCGGCGGCGCTCGCCGCCGGCATGGGACCGCTTGGCATCGCCACCGACGGCGGCGGCTCGACGCGCATCCCGGCGGCCTGCTGCGGGCTGGTCGGGATGAAGCAAACGCTCGGCACCGTGCCGCACAGCCAGGTGCAGGACGCCTTCGGCATGTATACCTACGTCACGCCCCTGTCGCGGAACGTGATGGACACCGCGCTGCAGCTCGCCGCCATGGCCGGCCCGCACCCGAGCGATCCCTGGTCGATCGGCGTCACGCCGCAGGACTGGGTCGCGGCGGCGCGTCCCGCGGAGCTGAAGGGCGTGCGCATCCTGCACCGCCTCACGCTCGGCAACGCGCGCGTGGCCGTGGACGTGCGCGCGGCCTTCGAGGCGGCGCTGGCGCGCTTCGAGTCACTCGGCGCCGAGCTGGTCGAGCACACCGAGCCGCTGCCGCCGATGGAACCGGTGTGGAAGGTGATCAACCACGCCAGCTGGCGCGCGCGATTCTCGAAGCTGATCCGCGAGCACGGCGCCAGGATGACGCCCTCGCTGTTGCGGCAGGTGGAGATGGCCGCGGCGTGGAGCGCCGAGGACTACCAGGAGGCGATGTTCGCGCGCACCGCGCTGTTCCGGCGCGTGCAGGGCTGGCTCGAGAGCCATCACCTGATCCTGACGCCGACCATCGCGCGCACCGCGCTGCCGGTGGACCAGGACCCCTTCGAGCCCATCGCGATCAACGGCGAGGTGGCGGGCGAGCTGCGCGCGAACCTGTTCCCGTACACGCTGCCCTTCAACATCACCGGCCACCCGGCGATGACCGTGCCCTGCGGCTTCGGCGCCGACGGCCTGCCGGTGGCGCTGCAGATCGTCGGTCGCTTCCGCGACGAGGCCACGGTGCTGCGCGCGGGCGCGGCCTACGAGGCGACCGAGGACTGGCTCTCGCGCTGGCCGCGGGACTGGCGTTAGCGCGCGGGCAGGGCCGTGCCTGGCCGCAAAATGTAACCGATCGGTTACATTTTCGGTGCCAAGCGGCGCGCCGCTAGGCTGAAGCCTTGTCCAGCAACTCCAGCGTGGCCGCGTCCAGCTTCAGCCGCGCCGCCTGCACGATGTCCTCCAGCTGTGCGAGCGACGTCGCGCTGACGATGGGCGAGGTCACCCCGGGGCGCGACATGTTCCAGGCGATGGCCAGGCGCGCATGGCTGTGGCCGGTGCGTTTGGACGCCTCGTCCAGGCCCGCGAGCACCTTCAGGCCGCGCTCGTTGAGGTACTTGCCGATGGTGCTCGCGCCGCGCTTGCTCTTGCCCGCGTCCTCGGGCGCGCGGTACTTGCCGGTGAGAAAGCCCGCGGCGAGCGCGTAGAAATTGATCACGCCGACGTTCTCCTTGATGCACAGCGGCTGCAGTTCGGCCTCGAAGCCGGCGCGGTCGTAGAGGTTGTAGAGCGGCTGCAGGCTTTCATAGCGGGGCAATCCAAGCTTGCGGCTGACGCCCAGCGCCTCGGCCAGGCGAGGCGCGCTGTAGTTGGAAGCGCCGATGGCGCGCACCTTGCCCGCCTTCACCAGGTCGGCGAAGGCGCCCAGCGTGTCCTCCAGTGGCGTGTCCTTGTCGTCCTGGTGCGCCTGGTACAGGTCGATGCGCTCGATCCCCAGGCGCTTGAGGGATTCGTCCGCCGCCTCGCGGATGCGCGCCGGCGCGAGGCCGGGTCCCTTGGTGAGGTCCATGCCGACCTTGGTCGCGATCACGACCTTGTCGCGCCGGCCGCCGCCCTGCGCGAGCCAGTGCCCGATCACCGCCTCCGACTCACCGCCCTTGTGGCCGGGCACCCAGCGCGAGTAGGTGTCGGCGGTGTCGATGAAGTTGAAACCGGCCGCCACCCAGGCATCCAGCAGTTCGAACGAGGTCTTCTCTTCCGCGGTCCAGCCGAAGACGTTGCCGCCGAAGCACAGCGGCGAGACCTTGAGGCCGCTGCGGCCGAGTTCGCGATAGATCATCGGGCCCATGATTCAGGAAAGCGCGGTAAATGTAACCTGGACAGCCGCGCCGGGCCAGCCCTGCGTCCCAAAGCGGAAGCGGCCTGGTCCCGGAGACCCCGTGCCAACGCCATCTGTGGCGGTCGCCGGGACCACGCCAGGGTGTCCCGGCGCATTGACATCGCGCGCCGGCAGCGGGCAGAGTGCGCTTCCCCGGGGGCTCCCCGGAGATCGAGAGCCTGCGACGCCCGCCGATCCGGGATTCGGACGGCGTGGACATGAGGGAGAATCAGGCGATGCAAAGTGACGGGGAAGGCGGCGGGCGCCGGGCCGACGTGGATCGAACGGTCAAGCTGACCTGGAAGGACATCTCGGAGGCGGAGCTTCGCGCGCTCGTCGCCAGCGCGACCAGCGGCTCCGATCCCGCCGCATCGATGCGGCTGATCGAGTATTTCTACAGGCGGATGCACGACAACCTCCCCTACGACCAGACGATCCTTCTCGCCTACCTTGAGCACGCTTTTGGCAGACTCCTGGACGGCCAGCCGGCCGATCGCGCATTCGGCCTCGAGCGCCGGGCCGGGAAAGATTGAGCCAACGATGGCACCAAGCACGCCGGGGCGGGCGGTGGATGAGATCCTGAAGGGCAAGACCGTGCTGGTCGCCGACGACACCGCGGTGACCCGCATGGTGATCGCCGATACGCTCGGCACGAGCGGGGTGCGGATTCTCGAGGCCGATTGCGGCGCGCGCGCCGTGCAGCTCGCGGGCGAGAATCTGGTGGACGCGTTCCTTTTCGATATCCGCATGCCGGACATGAACGGAATCGAACTGTGCCGGACCATCCGCGGCATCGACCGGTACGAAGGCACGCCGATCATGTTCATCACCGCCATGGATCAAAGGGACGTGCTGCAGTGGGCGATCGACGCCGGCTGCGACGATTTCATGCAAAAGCCGATCGATGCCATGGTGCTGCGAAAGCGGCTCGGCAATCTGCTGCACAAGGCGATCTACCTCAAGCAGGTCGAGCTGATGACGCTGTCGCTGCAGCGCTACGTTTCGCCGCGCACCGAGGAAATGGCGAGGATCTACGCGAAGACGGGCCTGCTGCCGGCGCCGCGGCAGCAGGAGGTCTGCGTGCTGTTCTCGGATGTCCGCGGCTTCACGGAAACGAGCCAGGAAGTGGATCCGGAGCTGCTGTTCCGGATGCTGAGCGAGCACCTCGCGGCGCAGGTGGACCTCGTCTATGGCCACGCCGGGTACATCGACAAGTTTGCCGGCGACGGCATCATGGCGGTGTTCGACGGCGGCAACATGGCGCTGCGCTGCTGCCGATGCGCCCTTGAGATCATCCGCATGTCCCGCGACAACGTCGCGCGCGGCGCTTCAAGCATCAGCCGGACGAGCATCGGCGTGCACAAGGGTCCTGTCATCGTCGGCAACCTGGGTTCGAAGAACCACCTCGATTACACGCTGATCGGCGACACGGTGAACCTCGCGGCCCGGCTGTGCGGCATCGCGAACGATTCCATCACCGCGTCGCAGGCGGTGTTCGAGGCGCTGGCCGCCGTACCGGAACTGGCGTTCGTAGGGAGAAAGTCAGTGGCGATACGCGGCTACCGGGACCCGCTTACCGTGTACGAACTCACGGAGCGGGCGAATTCGCCCCGATGAGGCGCTTCCGGGAGGGCACGGTCAGCGGCCGTCGTCGCCGCCCTGCGGCAGCCGCTCGACGCGGTTGACGAGCATCCTGAGCAGCGCGCGGTCGAACTGGACCTGGCAGGCCGCCGAGGCGCGCCGCAGCGCTTCGGCGCTGACGCCGAGCAGGACGACGGGCGATGCGCTCGTCATCGTCGTTTCGCGCGGCACGCCGCCGGCCTCGAAGTACAGGACGTCGCCGAAGAACTGGCCTTCGCGCAACGTGTCGAGCGGCCGGCCTTCGCGGCTGACGACGACTTCGCCGGCGGCAATGACGAAGAAGCCCGGGCAGGCCTCGCCTTCGCGGATGATCGTCGTACCTTCGCGCAGGCGCTGCCAGGTGCCGATGCGCAGCGCTTCCCAGATCTCGGCTTCGCCGAATCCCCGGAACAGCGGCAACTGGCACACCAGGCTGAATCGCTCCGCCTCCGAGAGATCCTGGTCGGGAAGCTTGAGGTTGCCGAACAGGCCCTCGAGCTCGCGCGCGAAATCCCGCCAATCCGCGTAGCGCTCCTCGCGGTTCTTTGCAAGCGCGCGCATGACGATGCGGTCCAGCTCCGGCGGCAGGTCCGGGCGGGCCAGCGATGGCGGCGGCGGATCCATCTGCAGGATCTGGTAGAGCAGGCTCTCGCGGCTCGAGCCGTGAAACGGGGGCCGGCCGGTCAGCAACTGGTACATCACCGCGCCCAGGGAGTAGATGTCGGTCTGGTGATTGAGACGCCGGTCTTCGATCTGCTCCGGCGACATGTACAGGGGCGAACCCACGCCGGAGAGTTGCGTATGCGCAGCGGCGACATACTGAGCGGCCCCGAAGTCGCTGATCTTCAGCTCGTCGTTTCCGCACAACAGCAGGTTGGCGGGCTTGATGTCGCAGTGAATCACCCCCTGTTCATGCGCGTGGTTCAGGGCAAGGCTGGCCATGAACATGAGCTCGACCAGGCGGTCAACCGGCAGCAGGTTGTCGTGGCGGCAGAACTGCTCGAGCGTGCCGCCGTCCGCGTACTCCATGACGATGTAGTTCTCCGCCCCCTCGCTGACCGCGTCGTGGATCGCGACGATGTGCGGGTGCTGGAGCTTGCCGGCAAGCGCCGCTTCGTTGAGGAACGCGCTCTGCGCCTGCTTGCGCGCCTCGTCGCCCGGAACCGCGCCGGCCTGCACGACCTTGATCGCGACCTGCTGCGAGCGGAACCTGTCGTACGCGAGATAGACGCGGCTGGTCGCGCCCTGCCCGAGCGCGCTGAGCACCGGGTACTTGCCGATGCTTCGGGGAATCGATTCAGCCATCTGTTCCCGCCCCGGCGAGGAAACCGCGGCGGCAGCCCGGGCCCCGAACGGGACCGGGAACGCGCGCGCGCGAACGGTGATTCGTTGCCCTGAACTCGCGCAGTGATGGCATGCGCAGTCGATCTGGTGCCATGGATTTCCCCGAACCAGCCAGCTCGATAGTCTTCGGCCCGAACGTCCGAACCGGTTCGCGGTGTCGGCCGTCTCCATCTTGATTGGCGGAGTGAGAGGGATTCGAACCCTCGATACCGGTTTAAGCCGGTATAACGCCTTAGCAGGGCGCCCCCTTCGGCCACTCGGGCATCACTCCGGTGGTGCATTGCGGCTCGAAGAACCGGCATTCTACCCTGCTATATTCGTCCGATGATCCTCGGGCAATTTGCCGGCCTTCTTGCCGTCCTCCTGCTCGCATTCTCAGCCTGGGCCTCCACCAACGCCCCCGCCCTGATGCTGGTCCTGGTCATCGACGGCCTGCCGCAGGAACAGCTGGTGAAGTACCGCGACCAGTACGGCCCCGGCGGCTTCAAGCGCCTGCTCGACCAGGGCGCCTGGTTCGGCGACGCGCACCACGGCCACGCGGTCACCCTCACCGGCCCGGGCCACGCCACCATCCTCACCGGCACCTACCCCTACCGGCACGGCATCATCGCCAACGACTGGATCGACCGCGGCACTCTGGCGCACGTCTACTGCGTCGGCGACGCCGCCCACAGCTACATAGGCGACCCGACCAAGAAGCTGGATGGCACCTCCCCCGCCAACCTGCGCGTCGGCACCGTCGGCGATGAACTAAGAAACGCGAACAACGGCCAGTCGCGCGTGGTGGCGATCTCCGGCAAGGACCGCGGCGCGATCCTGCTCGCCGGCAAGCGCGGCACCGCATACATGTACATGGCAGGGAGCGGCCGCTTCGCCAGCAGCACCTACTACATGAAGGAACATCCGGACTGGCATGCGCGCTACTACGCGGGCAAGCCGCAGGACCGCTGGATGGGCAAGAGCTGGTCGCTGCTGCTGCCGGAACCGGCCTACGCGCGCTCGCTGCCCGAGGGCCAGTCCTGGCAGGTGCCGTTCCGCGGCGTCGGCGTGCGCTTGCCCATCACGCTGCCGGATGCCGGCAATGCGGCCGCGTACTACGGCGCGCTGATCCGCACGCCCTTCGGCAACGAGGCGACGCTGGATTTCGCGCGCGCCGCGGTCGAGGGCGAGAACCTGGGGCGCAACCCGGCAAACGTGCCGGACATCCTCGCCGTGAGCCTCTCGACCCACGACTACGTCAACCACGGCTCCGGGCCGGAGAGCCGGCTGTCGCACGACCACCTGCTTCATGTGGACCGCGCGCTGGCGTCGTTCTTCGACTGGCTGGACCGCCGCGTCGGCGCCGAGCGCGTGCTGATCGCGCTCACCTCGGACCACGGCTTCATGAACGCGCCGGAGTACAGCGCCGCGCGCGGCCTGGGGGGCACGCGCCTGAACCCGTTGAAGATGATGGGCGACCTGAACGAGCACCTGGCGAAGCGCTTCGGGCCGGGCAACCACGCCTTGCGCCTGTCGTACCCAACCATCCTCCTCGACCTGGCGCTGATCGATCAGAAGGGGCTAAAGCGCACCGAGGTGGAAGCCGAGGCGGCGCGCTTCCTCGGCGGCTTCCCCGGCATCGCCGCCGCCTACACCCGCACCCAGCTGGAGAACGGCACCCTGCCCGCCTCGCCACTGTCGCTGTCGGTTCAGCGCGCCTGGCATCCGCAACTGAGCGGCGAAATCTTCATCGTGCACGAACCGTATTCGCTCTTCGGCAGCATCCCGGTCACCCACGGCTCGCCCTGGGCCTACGACACCAACGTGCCGCTCGTGCTGCAGGGCGCGCGCTGGATCAAGCCGGGAAAGTATCCGCGCCGCGCCTCGGTGGCCGACATCGCGCCGACGCTTGCGTACCTGCTGGAGATCCGGCCGCCCGCCGCGAGCGAGGGGCGGGTGCTGGAAGAAGTCCTGCGCTAGGCAGCCGGCTGCGGCCGGACGATCCGGTTGCGCAAGGTCCCGATCTTCTCGACCTCCAGCTCGACCACGTCGTTGGGCTTCAGGAAGCGCGTCAATTCCAGGCCGCAGCCGGTACCCACCGTGCCCGAGGCGATGATTTCGCCCGGATGCAGCGTTTCCGCGATCGAGATGAAGGCGAGGATCTGCGCGAAGCCGTGCTGCATCTCGCTCGAGTTGCCGCCGCCCCAGTGCTCGCCGTTGACGCGCACCTGCATGTCCAGCTTCTGCGGATCGCCGATCTCGTCGGTGGTGACGATCCACGGCCCGAACACGTTGCCGGTGTCGAAGTCCTTGCCCTTCATCGGGCCCATGCCCAGGGGCCGCTCCACCATCTGCGTGTCGCGCGCCGAGAAATCGTTGAAGATGGTGAAGCCGAAGATATGCTCCAGGCCCTTCGCCGCCGGGATGTCGCGGCCCTTGCGGCCGATGACGCAGGCGAGCTCCAGCTCGAAGTCCATCATCTCCGAGTACGGCGGCCACTGCACCTCGGCCTCGTGCCCGACCACGCTGAAGCGGTTGCCCTTGTACCAGGTCGGGCGCTCGAACCAGACCTTCGGGATCTCGGTCACCGGGCGGTTGGCGAGCTTCTCCCAGGCCTTCATGGCGTTGTGCAGGTGCCGTTCGTACACCAGGCAGTCGCGGATGGATTCGGGTACCGGCAGGGGCGCGAGGAGCTGCGTTCCCCTGAGCGGCCGCACGGCGACCGATGGCCAGCGCTTTGCCGCATCGCGCGCCTCGGCGAGGCCCTCTGCCCCCGCCTGGATCAGCTGCAGGACGCTGCCGAAGCGCGTGCCGGCCCGGCCCAGGTCGAGGATCTCGCCGCGCCCGGTGTCGACCAGGCAGGCGGAGGGCGAACCACCCTGGCGGTAGGTGGCGACTTTCAACTTACTGCTCGAAGATCGCCACCGCGCGCGTCCAGCCCGCGGAGCCGCCCTTCAGCTTCACCGGGAAGCAGGACACGGTGAAGCCGTGCGGCGGCAGCACCTCGAGGTTGTGCAGCTTCTCGATGTGGCAGTAGCCGATCTCGCGGCCGGCCTTGTGCCCTTCCCAGATCACCTTGACGTCCTTCGTCGCGGCGTAGCTCTTCGCCATGTGCTCGTAGTGCGCGTCCCACGACCAGCAATCGGTGCCGGTGACCCGGATGCCGCGGGAGGTGAGGTACAGCGTCGCCTCGCGCCCCATGCCGCAGCCCGCCTTGACGTAGTCCGCCTGGCCGAAGCGCTTGCCCGCCGAGGTGTTGACCATGACGATGTCGCCGGCCTTCAGTTCATGGCCGATGCGCTTCAGTTCGGCTTCCACCTCGGCCGCGCTGACCACGTGCCCGTCCGGGAAATGGCGGAAGTCCAGCTTCACGCCGGGCCCGAAGAACCAGTCGAGCGGAATCTCGTCGATCTTCGCCGCCGGCTTGCCCTTGTCCATGGTGGAGGCAAAGTGCCATGGCGCGTCCACATGGGTGCCGTTGTGGGAATTCATGGTCACGAACTCGATGGCGTAGCCCTCGCCGTCCAGCAGTCCCTCCGGCGCGAGGCCGTCGTAGCGCCTGGCCACCAGCGCGGCGGTCTCCTTGTGGGCCTGGTACTCCACCTTGGGCACGAGGTGCGGCGGATCGGAGATGACCTCGTTCTCGATCGGGATGGACAGGTCGACGAATCTTCTTGCCATGGCGGATGGCCTTTAGCTGGAGAGTCCGAGCTCCGCGCCCTTGATCTGCAGCGCGAGGTGCTTCGAATGCGCGCGGCACAGCGAGAACGCGCCGCCGGTGAACCACAGGCCGCGCTGGGGCGTGCGCGTCCACATGTTGGCCAGTTCCTGCTTCTCCGGATGAAAGCCCCAGATCTGGCCTATCTTCTGCGCCACGTCCTCGCCGAACAGCGTCCTGACAGTGTGCTCGTGGCCCTCGAAGCCGGTGGCGAGCACCACGAGGTCCGCCGGCAAGCTCCGCCCGTCGTTCAGCTTCGCGCCGTCGGCCGTGAAGGTCTCGACATCCGCGTACTGAATCAGTCCCACTTCTCCCTTGACGATGAGGTCCGAGCAGCCGACGTTGAAGTAGTAGCCACCGCCCCGGGTGCGGAACAGGTACGGCCAGCCGGTGCCGTCCACCCCGGAGGACAGCCGGAAGCCCCTCTTCTCCAGCCCGCGCAGCAGCGGCGCGTCCATCTCCTCGGCTCTCTTCGTCAGGATCTTGTGCGTCGCCAGCATCAGCGGCTTCGGGATCGAGGTCAGGATCAGGTCGCGATCGTCGAACGACGGGCCCTCGCCCTGGAAGATGGAATCGTAGAGTTGCGCGCTCGGCTCCACCTGCACCACCAGTGTCGGGCTGCGCTGGACGAGCGTCGCCCTGGCGCCGTGGCCGTGCAGGTCCTGCGCCACGTCGTGCGCGCTGGTGCCGGTGCCGAGGATGAGCACGCTCTTGCCCCGCCACTGCGAGCCTTCCGCGAACTCGCTGGTGTGCAGCACCTCGCCCTTGAAGCGCTCCAGCGTCGGGATCGCCGGGCGCTTGGGCGCGCCGCTGACGCTGGTCCCCATGACGATGTGCCTTGGGCGGAGGATTCGCGTGCCGGCCGCAGTTGTCCCGTCTGCGCGCCGGATGCGGGCTTCCCAATGCCCCCCGGCCTCGTTCCAGGACGCGCCCTCGAAGGACGTCTCCGTCCAGAAGTGGATGTCCATGCAATCCACGTACATCTCGAGCCAGTTCGCGATCCGGTCCTTGGGCAGGTACTGCTGCCAGGTCGGCGGGAACAGCATGTATGGCAGGTGGTTGCTGTGCAGCGTGTTGTGCAGGTGCAGGGCGCGGTAGCGCAGCCGCCAGTTGTCGCCAATGCGCTTCATGCGGTCGATGACCAGGGTGTCGACGTCCAATTGGCCGAGGCGCGCCGCGACCGCCAGGCCGGCGTGCCCGCCGCCCACCACCAGCACCGCGGGATCGCGATCGAGGAACTTCGACCGCTCGCTGCGCCGCTCGAGCCAGTTCGGGGCATGGAAGTCGCGTTCATAGACCGGGCCTTCCCGCCTCGCGCGCAGGGTCGCTTCCTCGTGGCCGCGGATCTCGTCCAGCGTGGAATGAAACGTCCACGCCCGTTCAGGCGCATCGAGCCGCAAGCGCACCAGCCCCGCGCAACGGCCGACCGTGGTCTCGAACTGCAGGATCGCCTCGATCACCTTCACGCCCGCCCGCTCGACCACCCGCGGCGGGCAGCGCTTCGGATCGATCGCGAAGTCCCTCGCCTCGAACTTCGCCAGCGCTGCGGCGAGCTCAGGCGCGATGCGCTCGCGCCCGCTCAGCGTTTTCAGCTCCCAGGAAAAGGCGACCGCCTCGCGCCAGTGGCTGTCGGGCAGGAACAGCGCACCGAGCGTGGACGGCGTCGGCGCTGCCGCGGCTGCGTTGAGACGCGCGAGCCAGGCTTCGACGATCGCGGCGAGATCGTCTTCCCGCCTCACTCCGCCTTCGCCCCCGAGCGCTTCACCGTCTCGCCCCACTTCGCGCTCTCCTCGCGGATCACTTTGGCGAGTTCGTCCGGCCCGAGGATCCAGGGATCCGTCCCCAGCGCCTCCAGCGATTCCTTCATCTTCTGGGTAGCCATCACCGCCTGCAGCCCCTTGTAGAGCCGCTGCACGATGTCCGCCGGCATACGGGCCGGGCCGGTGATCGCGTACCAGATGGTGACGTCGTAGCCGGGCACGCCGGCGGCTGCGATGGTGGGCACGCCGGGCAGCAGCGACGACGGCACGCGCCCGGTGACGCCCAGGGCGCGGACCTTGCCCTGCTTGGCGTGCTGCGAATTGGTGGTGATGTTGTCGATGATGAAGTCGATGCGCCCGCCCAGCAGGTCCGCGGTCATCGGCGCCGAGCCCTTGTAGGGCACGTGCGTGAAGCGCGCGCCGGTCATCTGCTCGAGGAGCACCGCCGAGAGGTGGCTCGAGCTGCCGGCACCCGAGGAACCGTAGGTGAGGACCCCCGGCTTGCTCTTCGCCAGCGCGACAAGCTCGGCGACGCTGTTCGCTGCCACGGCGGGCTGCACCACGAGCACGTTCGGGAACGAAGCCACCATCGCCACCGGCGTGAAGTCGGTGAGCGGGTTGTAGCGCAGCTTCGCGTACAGGTGCTGGTTGATGGTGAGCGTGCCGGTGGTGGCGAAGAACAGCGTGTAGCCGTCCGGTGCCGCGTCGACCACCGCCTGCGCGCCGATGGCGCCCGCGGCGCCGCCGCGGTTCTCGACCACCACCTGCTGCTTGAGTTCGCCCGAGAGCGCGTTGGCGACCAGGCGCGCGGTGGCGTCGGTGCCGCCCCCGGGCGGGAACGGCACCACCAGCTTGATGGGCTTGTCCGGGTATTGCGCCGCTGCCGCAAGCGGCAGTGCGAGGCTGAAAGCGAGGAAGATGCGGTGCAGGCGATTCATCGGGCTTTCGCTCCTTGAGGTTCGCCCGATACTACTCCCGCCCCGCGCCCGCCAGACCGCCTGTTTCGACTACGCCTGCTCCAGCTCGAACGCCTTGTGCAGCACCCGCACCGCGAGCTCGGCGTACTTCTCGTCGATCACCACCGAGATCTTGATCTCCGAGGTGGAGATCATCTGGATGTTGATGCCCTCCTCGGCGAGCGTCCGGAACATCTTGGCCGCGATGCCCGAGTGCGAGCGCATCGCCAGGCCGACGATGGAGATCTTGGCCATGCGGTCGTCGCCCGTGATCTCTTTGCACTGTATATGCGGCTTGACCGTGTCGTTGAGCATCTTCATGGCGCGCTTCAGGTCGCCGCGGCCCAGGGTGAAGGACAGGTCGGTGGTGCCGTCGTGGCTGACGTTCTGCACGATGACATCGACGTTGATGCCGGCGTCGGCGATGGGCCCGAGGATCGCGTAGGCGATGCCGGGCTTGTCGGGCACGCCGTGCACGGTGACCTTGGCCTCGTCGCGCTGCGCCGCGACGCCTGAGATGACGGCTTTTTCCATCGCCATGTGCGGGTCTTCCTCGAAAGTGATCAGGGTTCCGGAG
>JALHLN010000042.1 GCA_022844545.1 Burkholderiales bacterium
AACCGATCGGTTACATTGCCCGGCCGCTAGCGCGCGCCCAGCATCTCCGCGGCGTGCTTGCGCGTGGTCGCGGTGATCTCCGCCCCGCCCAGCATGCGCGCCAGTTCCTCGATGCGCCCAGCGCGGTCCAGGCGCGCTAGCTGGGAACTGACCTTCCCTCTGCCGCCGGACCTCGACACCGTCCATTGCTCGTCGCCCTGCGCCGCCACCTGCGGCAGGTGCGTCACGCACAGCACCTGCCGGTCGCGGCCCAGCTTCTTCAGCGCCCGCCCGACCGTTTCGGCCACCGCGCCGCCGATCCCCGCATCCACTTCGTCGAACACCAGCGTGCCGACAGGCGATTCCTTTGCCGCGACCAGCTGGATGGCGAGGCTCACCCTCGCGAGTTCGCCTCCCGAGGCCACCTTCGCCAGCGGCCGCAGCGGAAGGCTGGGGTGCGAGGCGACGTCGAACGACACCGACTCCAGGCCGCTCGCGCCGGGTTCTTCGAGCGCGGAGAGCGTCACGGCAAATCGGCCGCCGGACATGGCGAGTCCCTGCATCGCCTGCGTGACGTCCTTGCCAAGCGCGAGCGCGGCAGACTTGCGTTTGGTAGACAGCTTCTTCGCCGCCGCGTCGTAGCGACCGCGCGCGGCTTCAACTTCGCGCTTCAGCGCCTCCGGACTTGCCGCCAGTTCCAATTCCTTGAAGCGCTGCGCCAGATCCTGCTCCAGCGCCGGCAGTTCGGCCGGCCGCGCGCGGTACTTGCGCCCGGCGGCGTGCAGGGCCTCGATGCGCTGCTCGGTTTCCTTGAGCGCCTGCGGATCCAGGTCCACCCGCGAGGCGTAGTCGCGCAGGTCTCGCGCGGCCTCGCCCGCCTGCGCCTCGGCGGATTCCAGCATCTCCACGATCGCCTTCAGGCGCTCGTCGTGCTCCGACAGCGAGCGCAGCCGGCTCGCCACCGCCGACAGCTGCGGCAGGCAGGCGCCGTCGGCCTCCGACAGCGCTTCCAGCGAGGATTGCGCGCCGGCGAGCAGGCTGGAGCCGTGGGCGAGGCGCTGGAGCTGGGCCGACAGCGCGTCCCACTCGCCCTCCTTCAGCGCCAGCTTCTTCAGTTCAGCCAGCTTCTCCTCGAGCTCGGCGCGCTCGGATTCCCGCTTGGCGAACGCTTCCTGCGCTTCCGCCGCGAGCGCCTCCAGCCGCTTCCAGCCGCGCCAGGCCTCGGCGCAGGCGCGCGCCAGGTCCTGCGCGCCGGCATGCGCGTCGAGCAGGTCGCGCTGCGCGGCGGCGCGCATCAGGGACTGGTGCTCGTGCTGACCATGGATGTCCACCAGGTGCTCGCCCGCCTCGCGCAGCTGCGCCAGCGTCGCGGCATGGCCGTTGACGAAGCAGCGCGAGCGGCCGCCGCGGTCGAGGACCCGGCGCAGGATCACGATGCCCGGATCGCCTTCCAGCCCCGCCTCGGCGAGGTGCCGTTCCAGCGCGCCGTCGCCGCCGGTGTCGAACTCGGCGGACAGTTCGGCGCGCTCGGCGCCTTCGCGCACCAGCGAAGCGTCGGCGCGGCCGCCGACGAGCAGTTCCAGCGCATCCACCAGGATGGACTTGCCCGCGCCGGTCTCGCCGCTGAGCACGGTGAACCCGGCGCCCGCCTCCAGCTCGGCGCGCTCGACGATGACGAAGTCGCGGATGGACAGCGCGCGCAGCATCAGCCCGGCTCAGTCATCCTCGCGCTTGCCCACCGCCTTGCTCCAGCGCAGCTTCTCGCGCAGCATGGTGAAGTAGCTGTAGCCCGGCGGATGCACGAAGCGGATGGCGTCGGCCGAGCGCTTCAGCACCAGGCGGTCGCCCTCGTGCAGGTCGGTGAGCGCGAAGCCGTCGAAGTGGGCTCGCGCGTCCACCGCGCGCACCAGCTCGATCTCGATCACGCTGGCGTCGCTGACGCTCACCGGCCGCGCCGAGAGCACGTGCGGGTTGAGCGGCACCAGCGCGAAGGCCCGCACCGTCGGCTGCAGGATCGGGCCCTGCGCCGACAGCGCATAGGCGGTGGAGCCGGTCGGCGTGGCGACGATGACGCCATCGGCGCGCAGCGCATAGACGTACTCGCCGTCGATGCTGAGCTTGAATTCGATCAGCCGCGCCTGCGATCCCTTGCTGACCACCGCCTCGTTGAGCGCCAGCGTATTCAGGATCGACCGGCCGCCGCGCAGGATGCCGGCCTCGAGCAGCGCGCGCTCCTCGATGCTCCCCCGCCCCTCCAGGATCGCGCCCACCGACTCGGCCATCTCGCTCAGGGCGATGTCGGTCATGAAGCCCAGGCGCCCCTGGTTGATGCCCGCGAGCGGCAGCTTGTGCCGCGCCAGGGCGCGCGCCGCAGCGAGCATGGTGCCGTCGCCGCCCAGCACGATGGCCAGTTCGGCCTGCGCGCCGATCTCGTCGTAGCCGGCCACCGCGCCGTTCTCCCCCACGCTGGCGGCGGTCTCGCGCTCCAGCATGACCTCGCAGCCGCGCTGGCGCAGGAAGTCCCGCAGCGACCGCAGCGACTGCGCGATATCGGGATTCGGCTTGCCGATCAGGGCGACGCGGCGGAACGCGGGTTCCATCGGGGGATTCTAACTGTAGAATCGCGGCGTGCTGGACAAGCGCGCCCAGATCCTCCTGAAGACGCTGGTCGAACGCCATATCGCGGAAGGCCAGCCGGTCGGCTCGCGCACGCTGTCGCGGCACGCGGGCCTGGACCTGTCCCCGGCCACGGTGCGCAACGTGATGGCGGACCTGGAGGAGCTGGGCCTGATCACCAGCCCGCACACCTCCGCGGGCCGGATCCCGACGCCGCTGGGCTACCGCTTCTTCGTCGACACGCTGCTGGTGACCAAGCCGCTGGCGAGCGGCGACATCCACCAGATCGAGGACCACCTGCATCCGGACAGCCCGCAGCGCGCGATCCAGACCGCCTCGCAGCTGCTGTCCCAGCTGACGCAGTTCGCGGGCGTGGTGATGACGCCGCGGCGGCGGTCCCTGTCGTTCCGCCAGATCGAGTTCCTGCGCCTGTCGGAGAAGCGGGTGCTGCTGATCGTGGTGACGCCGAGCGGCGACGTGCAGAACCGGATCCTGTTCACCGAGCGCGACTATTCGCCCTCGGAGCTGGTCTCGGCCGCGAACTACTTCAACCAGCACTACTCCGGGCAGAGCTTCGAGGACATCCGCCTGCGGCTGCACGGCGAGCTGAGCGAGATCCGCCAGGACATGGCCGCGCTGATGAGCGCCGCGCTCGAGGCGAGCGACAAGGCGCTCGCCGAGGGCCACGAGCAGTACGTGATCTCGGGCGAGCGCAACCTGCTCGCGGTGCAGGACCTGTCGCAGGACATGTCGCGCCTGCGCCAGCTGTTCGAGCTGTTCGAGCGCAAGACCTCCCTGCTGCAGATCCTGGACATCTCGCTGCGCGGCGAGGGCGTGCAGATCTTCATCGGCGGGGAGTCCGGGGTGGCCGCGCCCGACGACGTCAGCGTGGTGACCGCGCCCTACAAGGTGGATGGCGAAGTGGTTGGCACGGTGGGCGTCATCGGCCCCACCCGCATGGCCTACGACCGGGTGGTGCCGATCGTGGACGTCACCGCGAAGCTGCTCTCGACCGCGCTGTCGCAGTCCTGAACGCGCGGTTTTGAACGGCATCCTCCTCGTCAACCTGGGCACGCCCGCGGCGCCGACGCCGGCGGCGGTGCGCGCCTACCTCGCCGAGTTCCTCGGCGACCCGCGCGTGGTGGAGCTCCCGCGCTTCATCTGGCTGCCGATCCTTCACGGCCTGGTCCTGCGCAAGCGGCCGGCGGAATCGGCCGCGAAGTACGCCAAGGTCTGGACCGCCGAGGGCTCGCCGCTGATGGTGCATACGCGCCGCCAGGCCGAGCTGCTGCGCGCCGCGCTTCCGGAGGCGAGAGTCGAGTTCGCCATGCGCTACGGCGAGCCTTCCATCGCCTCGGGGCTGGCGAAGCTGGGGGGCTGCGGCGAGGTCGTCGTCGTGCCGATGTATCCCCAGTTCGCCCGCAGCACCACCGAGAGCATCCGCGACGTGCTGCCGGAAGGCACCCGGATGCTCGAGGACTTCCACGACCATCCGGCCTACATCGCCGCCCTCGCCGCCGTGGTGCGGGACGACTGGGGGGCGCACGGCCGGCCGGAGGTGCTGGTGATGAGCTTCCACGGCCTGCCGCAGCGTTCCATCGAGCGCGGAGACCCGTATTTTCGCCAGTGCATGAAGACCGCGGAGCTGCTGGTGCAGTCGCTCGGGCTGGAGGACGCGCAGTTCCGCGTCGGCTTCCAGTCCCGCTTCGGGCCGGCGAAGTGGATCCAGCCCTACACCTCGGACATCCTGACCCGGTTGGGCAAGGACCGGACCAGGCGCGTGGACGTGTTCTGCCCCGGCTTTACCGCCGACTGCCTGGAAACGCTCGAGGAAATCGCCATGGAGGGCAAGGAAATCTTCCAGCACGCCGGCGGCGGCGAGTACAGCGCCCTGCCCTGCCTCAACGAGCACCCGGCGTGGATCGCCGCACTCGCGGAAATCGCCCTTGAAAACCGCCGATCCGCCCCCATCTGACGTCGGTTCAAACACTTAGCTCTGACATGGCCGACGACCAGACCCCGCCCCCAGCCGACCACGCCCCTGCCTCCGCGGAGGACCAGACCCTGGAGAAACTCCTGTCGGAGACGCAGGCGCGCCTGGAAGAACAGCGCGACGCGTGGATGCGCGCGGTGGCCGAGACCGAGAACGTCCGCAAGCGGGCGCAGGCCGACCTCTCCGCGGCCCACAAGTTCGCCATCGAACGCTTCGCCGAGGGCCTGGTCCCGGTCTGCGACAGCATGGAGGCGACGCTGGCCGCGGCCGGCGAGGCCAACGAGGCCCTGAAGAGCGGCGTCGAGTTGACCCTCAAGCAGCTGCGCGCCGCGCTGGAGAAGGCCGGCGTCGTCGAGATCATGCCCGCCATCGGCGAGCGCTTCGACCCCAACCGCCACCAGGCCATGGCGGCGGTGGAGTCCGCCGCGGAGCCCAACACCGTGGTGAGCGTGATGGTGAAGGGCTACCGGCTGCACGAGCGGATCCTGCGCCCGGCGCTGGTGACGGTGGCCAAAGCCCTTGAAAACAAGGGCGGAAACCCCGATCTGTCAGGCAACCTGAACTCGAATTGAAGGAACGGACATGAGCAAGATCATCGGCATCGACCTCGGGACCACGAACTCCTGCGTCGCGATCATGGAGGGCGGCAAGCCCAAGGTGATCGAGAACTCCGAGGGCGCGCGCACCACGCCCTCCATCGTCGCGTACTCGGACGACGGCGACATCCTGGTCGGCGCCCCGGCCAAGCGCCAGGCGGTGACCAACGCCAAGAACACCCTGTTCGCGGTCAAGCGCCTCATCGGCCGCAAGTTCGAGGAGAAGGAGGTCCAGAAGGACATCTCCCTCATGCCGTACAAGATCGTCAAGGCCGACAACGGCGACGCCTGGGTCGAGGTGCGCGGCAAGAAGCTCGCGGCCCAGCAGGTTTCCGCCGAGGTCCTGCGCAAGATGAAGAAGACCGCCGAGGACTACCTGGGCGAGGAAGTCACCGAGGCCGTGATCACGGTGCCGGCCTACTTCAACGACTCGCAGCGCCAGGCGACCAAGGACGCCGGCCGCATCGCGGGGCTGGAAGTGAAGCGCATCATCAACGAGCCCACCGCGGCCGCGCTCGCCTTCGGCATGGACAAGAAGGAAGGCAAGGACCGCAAGATCGCGGTGTACGACCTGGGCGGCGGCACCTTCGACATCTCCATCATCGACATCGCCGCGGTCGAGGGCGAGCACCAGTTCGAGGTGCTCTCCACCAACGGCGACACGTTCCTGGGCGGCGAGGACTTCGACCAGCGCCTGATCGACTACATCGTCGAGGAGTTCAGGAAGCAGTCCGGCGTCGACCTCGCCAAGGACCCGATCGCGCTGCAGCGCGTGAAGTCCGCGGCCGAGCGCGCCAAGATCGAGCTGTCTTCGTCCCAGCAGACCGAGATCAACGAGCCCTACATCGCCATGACCGGCGGCGCGCCGCAGCACCTGACGATGAAGATCACGCGCGCCAAGTTCGAGTCGCTGGTGGACGAGCTCATCGAGCGCACCATCGAGCCCTGCCGCATCGCGGTCAAGGACGCGGGAGTCAAGGTCTCCGACATCCAGGACGTGATCCTGGTGGGCGGCATGACGCGCATGCCCAAGGTGGTGGACAAGGTGCGCGAGTTCTTCGGCCAGGAGCCGAGGAAGGACGTCAACCCGGACGAGGCGGTGGCCGTGGGCGCCGCGATCCAGGCCGGCGTGCTCAAGGGCGACGTCAAGGACGTGCTGCTGCTCGACGTCACGCCGCTGTCGCTGGGCATCGAGACCCTGGGCGGGGTGATGACCAAGCTGATCCAGAAGAACACCACCATCCCGACCAAGGCGCAGCAGGTGTTCTCCACCGCCGACGACAACCAGACCGCGGTGACCATCCACGTCCTGCAGGGCGAGCGCGAGGTGGCCGGCGGCAACAAGTCGCTGGGCCAGTTCAACCTCACCGACATCGCTCCGGCGCCGCGCGGCATGCCGCAGATCGAGGTCATGTTCGACATCGACGCCAACGGCATCCTGCATGTCACCGCCAAGGACAAGTCCACCGGCAAGGAAGCCAAGATCAAGATCCAGGCGGGCTCGGGCCTCACCGAGGAGGAGATCCAGCGCATGGTGAAGGACGCCGAGGCGCACGCCGAGGAGGACCGCAAGGCCCTGGAACTGGTCAACGCGCGCAACCAGTGCGAGGCGCTGGTGCACTCGGTGAAGAAGTCCCTCGCCGAGCACGGCGGCAAGCTCGACGCCGGCGAGAAGTCGAAGATCGAGGACGCGCTCAAGGATGCCGAGGGCGCGCTAAAGTCCGAGGACAAGGCCGCGATCGAGGCCAAGTCCCAGGCGCTGGCGCAGGCCGCGCAGAAGCTGGGCGAGAAGGTCTACGCCGAAGAGCAGGCGAAGCAGCAGAATGCATCGCAGGCCACCGGCGCGGGAGGCGAGGAGAAGAAGAAGGACGAGGGCGACGTGGTCGACGCGGAGTTCACTGAGGTCAAAGACAAAAAAGCCGGCTAAAGCCGGGTAAGGAACCAGCTTGGCGAAGCGCGACTACTATGAAGTGCTCGGGGTAAACCGGGACGCCTCCGACGAGGACATCAAGAAGGCGTACCGGAAACTCGCCATGAAATGGCATCCGGACCGCAATCCGGACAACGCCAAGGCCGAGGAGAAGTTCAAGGAAGCGAAGGAAGCCTACGAGATCCTCTCGGAGGCCTCCAAGCGCTCCGCCTACGACCAGTACGGCCATGCCGGCGTGGACCAGGCGGCGGCGGCAGCGGGCGCCGGCGGCCAGGCCGGCTTCGGCGACATGTTCAGCGACATCTTCGGCGAGATCTTCGGCGGCGGGCGCCAGGGCCGCTCGAACGTGTTCCGCGGCGCGGACCTGCGCTACAACCTCGAGATCGCGCTGGAGCAGGCCGCCCACGGCTTCGAGACCAAGATCCGCATCCCGACGCTCGCGGCCTGCGAAACCTGCAAGGGCACCGGCGCCAAGCCCGGCACCCAGCCCACCACCTGCACCACCTGCCGCGGCGCGGGCCAGGTGCGCGTGTCGCAGGGACCCTTCTCCATCGCCCAGACCTGCCCGCGCTGCCACGGCAGCGGCAAGATGGTCGCCCACCCCTGCGCCACCTGTTCCGGCGCCGGGCGCGTCAAGCACCAGAAGACGCTGTCGGTGCGCATCCCGGCCGGCGTGGATGAAGGCGACCGCGTGCGGCTCTCGGGCGAAGGCGAGGCCGGCGTCAATGGCGGCCCGCCGGGCGACCTCTACGTCCAGGTGCACCTCAAGCCGCACGCGGTGTTCCAGCGCGACCACGACGACCTGCACTGCGAGATGCCGGTGTCCTTTGCCGCCGCTGCGCTGGGCGGCGACGTCGAAGTGCCGACGCTGGACGGCAGCGCGAAGATCAACGTGCCCGGCGGCACCCAGACCGGAAAGACCTTCCGCCTGCGCGGCAAGGGCATCAAGGGCGTGAGGAGCCAGGCGCCCGGGGATCTCTTCTGCCACGTGGTGGTGGAAACACCGGTCAACCTGACTGCGCGCCAGCGCGAGCTGCTGCAGGAATTCGAGGCCATCAGCCAGAAGGACTCGGCGCGCCACAACCCGCGCGCCAAGGGCTGGTTCGACAAGGTGAAGGAATTCTTCGAAAGCTGAAACAGGGACAGTCCACGTTTTCCATGTGCACGATCGTGCACATGGTGGCTCAGTAGCGGCCGCGGATGGGGCGCACTTTCCCTGTATAGCGCTCCTTGCCGGGCTTGCCCCCGAGCGCGGGCAGCTTGAGCGGCGCCTCCGGCAGGCGGCGGTAGGGCAGCTTGCGCAGCAGGTGGTCGATCAGGTTGAGCCGGCCGCGGCGCTGGTCCTTGAAGTCCACAACCGTCCACGGCGCGTGCCGGGTGTGCGTCGCGGCGAACATCTTCTCGCGCGCGCGCCCATAGTCCGCATAGCGCTCGCGCGCCTTGAGGTCGACCGGCGACAGTTTCCAGCGCTTGAGCGGATCGCCCGCGCGCTCGGCGAAGCGCTCCTCCTGCTCGCGCTGGTCCACCGCGAGCCAGTATTTGAGGAGCAGGATGCCGTCCTCCACGAGCATCTTCTCGAAGCGCGGCGCCTGGTGGAGGAAGCGGTCATGCTCGGCATCGGTGCAGTAGCCCATGACCCGCTCCACGCCGGCGCGGTTGTACCAGCTGCGGTCGAACAGGACGAGCTCGCCTGCGGACGGCAGGTGGGCCACGTAGCGCTGGAAATACCATTGGCTCTTCTCGCGCTCGCCGGGCGCCGCCAGGGCGACGACGCGGACCTGGCGGGGATTGAGCGTCTCGGCGATGGCGTTGATGGTGCCGCCCTTGCCCGCCGCATCGCGCCCCTCGAACACCACCACCACGCGCCGGCCGGTGTGGCGCAGCCAGTGCGCGAGGTTGTTCAGTTCCTGCTGCAACGGCTCGAGCGCGCTTTCGTAGTCCTTGCGCTTCAACCGTCCGGGCATGGCGCCTGCGCCTAGGCCCGGCGCCAGGTGGTGCCGCCGGGGCCGTCCTCGAGGATGATGCCGGCGGTTTCCAACTCCTTGCGGATGCGGTCCGCCTCGGCGTAGTTCTTCGCCTTGCGCGCGTCGATCCGCGCCAGGATCCTTGTGTCGATGTCGCCGTCGGACATGCCGCCGCCGCGCCCTGCCTGGAGGAACGCTTCGGCACGGCGCTCGAGCAACCCGAGCACGCCGCCCAGGCCCTTCAGCTGGGGCATCAGCTCCTTCCTGCCGCGCCCGATCTCGCCCGCGAGGTTGAACAGCTCCGCCACCGCCTCGGCGGTGTTGAAGTCGTCGTCCATTGCCGCCTTGAAGCGCTGCGCGTGCGGCTCGTTCCAGTCGACGCTTCCCGATCCATCAAAGCTCTTCAGCGCCGTATAGAGCCGCGTCAGCGCCGCCTTGGCGTCATCCAGGTGCGCATCGGAGTAATTGAGCGGGCTGCGGTACTGGGCGCGGACGATGAAGAAGCGCAGCACCTCGGGGTCGTAGAGCTTCAGGATCTCGCGGATGGTGAAGAAGTTGCCCAGCGACTTGGACATCTTCTCGTCGTCGACGCGCACGAAGCCGTTGTGCATCCAGTAGTTGACGAACTTCCCTCCGTTCGCACCCTCCGACTGCGCGATCTCGTTCTCGTGGTGCGGGAACTGCAGGTCCTGGCCGCCGCCGTGGATGTCGAAGGTGTTGCCCAGCAGCGTGCAGCCCATGGCCGAGCACTCGATGTGCCAGCCCGGCCGCCCCTCGCCCCAGGGCGAGGGCCACTTCGGCTCGTCGGCCTTCGAGTGCTTCCACAGCACGAAATCGAGGGGATCCTGCTTCGCCGAACCCACCTCCACCCGCTCGCCGGCGCGCAGGTCGTCCAGCGACTTGCCCGAGAGCCTTCCGTAGCCCGGGAACTTGCGCACCAGGTAATTGACGTCGCCGTCGGCAGCCTTGTAGGCGAGCCCGTTCTTCTCCAGCCGGCCGATCATGTCCAGCATCTGCGGCACGTACTCGGTGGCACGCGGCTCGTGCTCGGGTTTCTGCACCCCCAGCGCGCCGATGTCCTCGTCCATGGCCCGGATGAAGCGCGCGGTCAGCTGGCCGATGGTTTCCTTGTTCTCGACCGCCCGCTTGATGATCTTGTCGTCGATGTCGGTGATGTTGCGGACGTAGGTCACCTTGAAACCGCTCGCGCGCAGCCAGCGCTGCACCAGGTCGAAGGCGACCATCATCCGTGCGTGGCCGAGGTGGCAGTAGTCGTAGACGGTGATGCCGCAGACGTACATGCGGACTTCCCCCGGCTGGATGGGGACGAAGTCCTGCTTTTCCCGGGCCAGAGAGTTATAGATGCGGAGCATGGATGGTGAGCTTGCGGTACCCTGTCCGGCGCGCCCTTGTTGTGATCGGCCGGGGCTTGGTCTAGAATGCGAAAGGTTCTGTAGGGTCTTGAAAAGTATAACACAATGACCGCATCACCCGCCCTCTTCCGCGCCTTCGCCGCGTTCACCTTCGCGGCGGCGTCCTGTTTATTCGTTTCGTCCAGCGTTGCGCAATCCGACGAGGTGCAGGAAGCGGCGAAGCTGCTCAAGGCCGGACAGAACGCGCAGGCGCTCGAGCGCGTCAACAAGGTGCTCGCCGGCAAGCCGCGCGATCCGCAGGCGCGCTTCCTGAAGGGGCTGATCTTCGCCGAGCAGGGCAACGCGAAGGAAGCGATCGGCATCTTCCTCAAGCTGACGCAGGACTATCCGCAACTGCCCGAGCCGTACAACAACCTCGCCGTGCTCTATGCCGCCGAGGGCCAGTACGACAAGGCGCGCGGCGCGCTGGAGCAATCCATCCGCACCCACCCCAGCTACGCCACAGCCTACGAGAACCTGGGCGACGTCTACGCCAAGCTCGCGAGCCAGGCCTACGACAAGGCACTGCAGATCGACTCCGGCAACGCCGGCGCGAAGAACAAGCTGGCGCTGGTGCGCGAGCTGGTCGGCGCCCCGGTCAAGCCCGCCGCGGTCGCAGTTGCCGCTGCCCCGGCTGCAGCCCCGGCAATTGCTGCGCCCGCTCCCCCTGCTACACCCGCTCCTGCCGCCGCCACCAAGCCCTCCCCGGTCGCTTCGGCCGCGCCAGCGGCCGAAGCGAAACCTGCAGCCCCGAAACCGGCGACTACGTCCACGCCCGCCGCCAACCCCTCGGCCGAAATTCTCGACGCCGTCAACGCCTGGGCCAAAGCCTGGTCCGGCAAGAACGTGGATGGTTACCTCGCCTTTTATGCCAGGGACTTCAAGACCCCTGCCGGCGAAGCCCGCGACGCGTGGGAAAAAAGCCGGCGCGCGCGCATCACCGCGCCCAAGTCCATTTCCGTCGGCATCAGCGCGCCCAAGGTGACCCTGTCCGGCGATGGCCAGGCCACGGTTACCTTCCGCCAGGCATACAAGTCCGACTTGACCAGCGCCAACAGCACCAAGACGCTTTTGATGGTGAAAGCCGACGGCCGCTGGCGCATCCAGCAGGAGCGGGTCGGAAATTGACCGCTTCGCGTAGCGCACCGCTAATGCGCGCGGCCGCCATCGCCGCAGCCGCGCTCGTCTTCGTCGCAGCCGGAACCGTCCACGCGGTCGGTCCGGAAAAGCAGCTCTCCGGGGTGCTGCAGGCGATCGACGAGCGGCGCCCGGACCTCGCCCTGCAGCGCGTCGAGGCGCTGATCGCGGCGCACCCGAACTTCCGCCTCGCCCACCTCATCCGCGGCGACCTTCTGCTCGCGCGCCGCCAGCCGATCCAGACCCTGGGCAACGTGCCCAAGACGGTGCCGCAGGACAAGATCGACGGCCTGCGCGCCGAGGCGCTGTCGCGGCTGCGCGCCGTGCGCGAGCGCCCCAACGGCGACCTGGTGCCGCGCCACGTGCTGCAGCTGAACGCCGACCAGGCGCACGCGCTCGTGGTCGACTCCCGCCGCTCGCGCCTGTACGTGTTCCAGAACGACGGCGGGCGTCCGCGCCTGGTCGCGGACTACTACGTCACGCTGGGCAAGAACGGCGTGGAAAAGACCCTCGAGGGCGACCAGAAGACCCCGATCGGCGTCTACCACGTCACCGCCAACCTGCCGCGCCAGAAGCTGACCGACTTCTACGGCTCGGGCGCCTTCCCGATCAACTACCCCAACGCCTGGGACAGAAAGCTGGGGCGCACCGGCCACGGCATCTGGCTGCATGGCACGCCTTCGGATACCTACAGCCGGCCGCCGCGCGCGAGCGACGGCTGCATCGTGCTCGCCAACACCGACCTGGACCTGGTGGCCGGCAAGGTCCGGGTGGGCGCCACGCCGGTGGTGATCGCCGACGAGCTGGAATGGGTACCGGCGGCCACGCTCGAGGCCGAGAGGAAGGGCCTGTCGGACGCGCTCGAGGCCTGGCGCGCCGACTGGGAGAGCCGCGACACCGCGAGATACCTGTCGCACTATGCCGAGAAGTTCCAGTCCGCAAACCAGGACCTGCCCGCCTGGTCCGCGCACAAGCGCAAGGTCAACGCCGGCAAGCAGTGGATCAAGGTGGGCCTCGACCGGGTGTCCATGTTCCAGTACCCGCGCGAGAAATTCGTCGTGGTCGGCTTCGACCAGGACTACCGTTCCAGCAACCTTTCCAACGTCATGCGCAAGCGCCAGTACTGGGTGCGCGAGGGCGCGCGCTGGAAAATTCTCTATGAGGGTGGCGCATGAATTTCATGAAGTTTCTGAAACCCCTGGTGGTCCTCTCCGCGGCCGCGGCCTCGCCCGGCGCGCTCGGCGCCGACCCGCAGGTGGACATCAAGACCAACCACGGCACCATCCGCGTGGAACTCTACCCGGCCAAGGCGCCGAAGTCGGTCGAGAACTTCCTCCAGTACGTGAAGGACGGCCACTACAGCGGCACGGTGTTCCACCGCGTCATCGACGGCTTCATGATCCAGGGTGGCGGCTTTGACAAGGATTACCGGCAGAAGCCGACCCGGCCTTCGATCCAGAACGAAGCCAAGAACGGCCTCAAGAACGACTTGGGCACCATCGCCATGGCGCGCACCAGCGATCCGCACTCGGCGAGTTCGCAGTTCTTCATCAACCTGAAGAACAACGACTTCCTCAACGCCCCCGGCCAGGACGGCTGGGGCTACGCGGTGTTCGGCAAGGTGGTCTCGGGCCTGGACCTGGTGACGAAGATTGGCAAGCTGCCCACCGGCGCCGGCGGCCCGTTCCGCACCGACGTGCCGCGCGAGGCGGTGGTGATCGAGTCCATGACGGTGGTGGCGCCCAAGAAGTGATGTGAGCCGGGCCCTCTTCATCTCCGACCTGCACCTCTCGGTCGAGCGCCCCGGACCCAACGAGCAGTTCTTCCGCTTCCTGCACGAGGAGGCCGCGCGCGCGGACGCGCTGTACATCCTCGGGGACCTGTTCGAGTACTGGATCGGGGACGACGGCATAGACGAGGATCCGCTCGGGCGGCAGGTGGTGCGGGCGCTGCGGGTGCTGTCCAGGGCCGGGGTCGCGGTTTGGCTGATGGTGGGCAATCGGGACTTCCTGATGGGGGCGAAGTTCTGCGCCGAATCGGGGGCCCGGTTTCTCGACGACCCGAGGGTCGTCGAGATCGATGCAAAGCGGGTTCTGTTGATGCACGGCGATACGCTGTGCACGGATGATGCGGACTACCAGGGCTGGCGGGCAACCGCCCGGTCCGAAGCCTGGCAGAAGGAATTCCTCGCCAAGTCCCTCCCCGACCGACGCGAAACCATCGAGGGCCTGCGCGCGAAGAGCAAGGCCGTGGTGCAGGCCAAGCCCGCGGAGATCATGGACGTCAACGAGGTCGCGGTGCGCGAGGCGTTCCGCGTGCACGGCGTCAGCCTGATGATCCATGGCCATACCCACCGGCCGGCAAAGCACGAGCACGAGGTGGACGGGCGCCTGTGCCAGCGCTGGGTGCTGCCGGACTGGTATGGGAGAGGCGGCTACCTCGCGCTGGATGCGGTGGGGCCTCGGCTGGTCAGTTTCTAGGACTCCGGGGGCGCCTGGCGCCCCAAATGTAACCGATCGGTTACATCAGGACCCGCCCAGCCCCCGCCCCAGGTCCGCCTTCAGGTCCTCCACCGACTCCAGCCCGACCGCCAGCCGGATCAGCCCGTCCGTGATCCCCGCCGCCGCCCGCGCCTCCGGCGTGATGCGGCCATGCGTGGTGGTGCCCGGATGGGTGATCGTGGTCTTCACGTCCCCCAGGTTGCCCGTGATGGAAATCAATCGGGTGGAATCGATGACCTTCCACGCCGCGTCCTTGCCGCCCTTGACCTCGAAGGACACGATGGCGCCGCCCGCCTTCTGCTGGCGCTTCGCCAGCGCGTACTGGGGATTGGATTTCAGGCCCGGGTAGTGCACCCGCGCCACCTTCGGATGCTGCTCCAGCCACTGCGCCAGCGCCAGGGCCCGCTCGGACTGCGCCAGCATGCGTAGCTCGAGGGTCTCCATGCCCTTCAGGATCACCCAGGCGTTGAAGGGCGAAATGGACGGACCGGCGGTGCGCAGGAACCCCACCAGGCTGTCCATGACCGGCCCCTTGCGCCCGACCACCGCGCCGCCCATGACCCGCCCCTGCCCGTCCAGGTGCTTGGTGGCGGAATGGATCACGAGGTCCGCGCCCAGCGCCAACGGCCGCTGCAGGGCCGGCGTACAAAAACAGTTGTCCACCGCAAGCAGCGCCCCGGCCTTCTTCGCCACTGCTGACAAAGCTGCGATGTCGGAGATCTCGCCCAGCGGGTTGGAGGGTGTCTCGAGGAACAGGAGCTTCGTGTTCGGCCGGACCGCTTTTTCCCATTCCTCGACCTTCGTCGGCGAGACGAACGTGGTCTCGACCCCGAAGCGCGCCATGATGGTGACGTACAGCTGCACCGTGGCCCCGAACACCGCGTTGGAGCAGACGACGTGGTCGCCCGCCTTGAGCGTCACCATCGAAGCGGCCAGGATCGCCGACATGCCGGAGGCCGTGGCGACGCAGGCCTCGCCGCCCTCCAGCGCCGCCAGCCGGTCCTGCATCATGGTGACGGTGGGATTGGTGTAGCGCGAGTAGACGTAGCCTTCGCCCGCGCCCGGCGCGCCGAAGCCCGCCGCGGCCGCGGCTGCATTCTTGAACACGAAGCTGGAAGTGAGGAACAGCGCCTCGGAATGCTCCCCGAACTCGCTGCGCGCGGTGCCGGCGCGGACGCCGAGGGTGGAGATGTCGTTCTGGCCTTGATCCGATGCGGACATAAAAAACCCGATCCTCTCTGGTTAAGCGGACCGGGCTAGTTTCGAACCTGCGCGGCACGCTTTAGCAGCATTTGTTACGCGCCCGCAAGCTGTGGCTCAAATCGGCGCGAAAAGCGAATTATATCAAAGTCATCCCGTGGCGACGAGGTTGAGGTCGAGCTGCGCGCCCTCGTCCTCGCCGTCGTCGCGCTGCGCGTCGCGGCGGTTCTCCACCGCGTGCAGGTAGTCGCTGGTGACGTCCCCGGTCACGTAGATGCCGTCGAAGCAGGAGGTCTCGAAGTCCCTCAGCTTCGGGTTGGCCTTGCGCACCGAGTCCTTGAGCGCATCCAGGTCCTGGTAGATCAGGGCGTCGGCCCCGATCTCGGCGGCGACGCCGTCCTCGCTGCGGTTGCCGGCGATCAGCTCGGCGCGGGTCGGCATGTCGATGCCGTAGACGTTCGGGAAGCGCACCGGCGGCGCCGAGGAGGCGAAGAACACCTTGCGGGCGCCGGACTCGCGCGCCATCTGCACGATCTCGCGGCTGGTGGTGCCGCGCACGATGGAGTCGTCCACCAGCAGCACGTTCTTGCCGCTGAACTCCAGCGCCATCGGGTTGAGCTTCTGGCGCACCGAGCGGCTGCGCACCGCCTGGCCCGGCATGATGAAGGTGCGGCCGATGTAGCGGTTCTTGACGAAGCCCTCGCGGTACGGCACGCCCAGGCCCGCGGCCAGCTGCAGCGCCGAGGGGCGGCTGGAGTCCGGGATCGGGATCACGACGTCGATGTCCAGGTGCCGGTACTGGCGGCGGATCTTCTCCACCAGCTTCTCGCCCATGTTCAGGCGCGACTCGTACACCGAGGCGCCGTCCATGAGCGAATCGGGGCGCGCCAGGTACACGTACTCGAAGATGCAGGGGTTGAGCGAGGTCTCCGCGGCGCACTGCTGGCTGTGGAAGTTGCCCTCCTCGTCGATCAGCACCGCCTCGCCGGGCGCGATGTCGCGCAGCACGCGGAAGCCCAGCGCGTCCACGGCGACGGACTCCGAGGCCACCATGTACTCCACGCCCGCCGGGGTCTCGTTGTAGCCGATCACCGCCGGACGGATGCCGTAGGGGTCGCGGAAGGCAAGCACGCCGTAGCCGGCGATCATGGCAATCACGGCGTAGGCGCCGCGTACGCGTCTGTGCACCCCGGCCACTGCGGCGAAGATCGCCGGCGGATTGAGGCGCATGCCGACCGAGGATTTCTCCAGCTCGTGCGCAAGCACGTTCAGCAGAACTTCCGAGTCGGAGTTGGTGTTGATGTGCCGCAGGTCCTGGCGGAACATCTCCTCCTTGAGCGCCTCGGAATTGGTCAGGTTGCCGTTGTGGCCGAGGACGATGCCGAAGGGCGAATTGACGTAGAACGGCTGCGACTCGGCCGAATTGTAGGCCGAGCCGGCGGTCGGGTAGCGGCAGTGGGCGATGCCGATGTTGCCGGGCAGCGCGCGCATGTTGCGGGTGCGGAACACGTCGCGCACCATGCCGCTGCCCTTCTGCATGTGCAGGGTCTTGCGCTCGCCGGTGACGATGCCGGCGGCATCCTGGCCGCGGTGCTGCAGCAGGAGCAGGCCGTCATAGAGGAGCTGGTTGACCGGGGACCGGGCGACGATGCCGAGGATTCCGCACATGGCGATGGCGAGGAGATGGAACTCCGAGTCCCTTAAGGGTCAATCATACCGCAGGCGTTCGGCGAATGTCTGCGGCAACCAGGGCTTTAGCGCCATCGCCGCGGCGGCGAGCCACGGCCCGCTCACGGAATCGCGCCAGACCGGCTGGCGCGGCAGGCTGGTGAGGCCTGCGGCAAGCGCGAGCATCAGGACGAGGATCACGGCACGCGCAATGCCGAACAGGGCGCCGGTCGCGCGGTCGATCCCTCCCAGCCCGATCGCCCGCACCAGCCGGGAGAGCAGCACGCCCATCAGCGCGCCCAGGAAGAGCGCGCCGACGAACACCAGGGCGAAAGCGACGAGCGCCTTCAATTCCGGGGTCGGGATCTCCTCCGGCATGTGCAGGGACACCGGTCCGGCGAGCAGGTTGGCGGCGAGGAACGCCACCACCCAGCCGGCGAGGGAAATGATCTCGCGCACCAGGCCGCGCCAGGCGCCCACCACCACCGAGACCGCCAGGACGCCGGTCACGGCGTAGTCGAACCAGGTCATGCGAAGGCTGCGCTCAGTTTCGTTGCAGAACCTTGCCGGGCTTCAGGCCCAGGGCCTGGATCTGCGCCAGCGCCTTGTCCGCCGCAGCCTGCGATGCGAACGGACCGGCGCGCACGCGGATCACGGTGCCCGTGGCGGTGGCGATCGGCTGGGTGAAATAGGGAACCTTGCCCTGCTTCAACTGGGCGATCACGCCGGATGGATCGACATAGGCCCCCACCGGAATCATGAATTCGCCTGCCGCGGGCGCGGCCGGCTTCGCCTCAGGCGCCTTCGCCTCCTTTTTCACCGCCGGCCTGGGCTCGGGCTTCGGCTCCGGCTTCGGCTCGGGCGTTGGTTCCGGCTTCGGTTCCGGCTTCGGTTCCG
>JALHLN010000043.1 GCA_022844545.1 Burkholderiales bacterium
CCGGTGAAGGCCGGCCTCTCCGCCCCGGGGAGCTGAGCGGTGGGAATCTCGGGCCGCATCGCGGGCTACTTCCAGGGCTCGCAGCTCACGCCGCTGCTCGCGCTGGTCGCGTTCCTGCTGGGTCTGTTCGCAGTCGCGGTCACTCCGCGCGAGGAGGAGCCGCAGATCGACGTCACCATGGCCAACGTCCTGATCCCTTTCCCCGGGGCATCGGCCACGGACGTGGAAAAGCTGGTCGCCACGCCCGCCGAGCAGGTGTTGTCCCAGATCACCGGCATCGAGCACGTCTACTCGGTGTCGCGCCCGGGCCTTGCCGTGCTGACGGTGCAGTTCAAGGTGGGCGAGGGCCGCACCGACGCGCTGGTGCGCCTGTACGACACCATCAACGCCAACCGCGACTGGGTGTCCCCCAACCTCGGCATCGGCGAACCCATCATCAAGCCCAAGGGCATCGACGACGTCCCGGTGGTGACGCTCACGCTGTGGAGCGACGATCCGCAGCGCGGCGCCTTCGAGCTCGAGCGCATCGCGCACGCCGCCGAGATCGAGTTGAAGCGCGTGCCCGGCACGCGCGAGGTGCAGACCCTGGGCGGGCCGGGGCGCGCGGTGCGCGTGCTGCTGGACACCGACCGCCTGGGCTCGCACGGCATCGCCGCGCTGGACATCGCCAACGCGCTGCAGCTCGCCAACGTCTCGCTGCCCAGCGGACGCGTGGTGCGCGAGAACCGCGAGGTCGTGGTCGAGACCGGCAATCATTTCACCTCGGCCGCGGACGTGCGCGGCATCGTGGTCGGCGTGGCCGAGGGCAAGCCGGTGTTCCTGAGCGATGTCGCCGAGGTGCGCGACGGCCCGCCTCCGCCCGCGCGCTACGTCTGGATGGGCAATGCGAAGGGCGAGCACCCCGCGGTCACCGTGCAGGTCACCAAGAAGCCCGGAGAGAACGCGGTCGAGGTCGCCTCGCGCCTGCTCACGCGCGTGCAGGAACTGCGCGGCGCGCTGATCCCGGCGGACGTCAAGGTGACCGTCACGCGCAACTACGGCGCCACCGCCGACGACAAGGCACAGCAGCTGATCCTGAAGCTCGCCTTCGCCACGCTGTCGGTGGTGGCGCTGGTGCTGTTCGCGCTCGGCCTGCGCGAGGCGCTGATCGTGGGCATCGCGGTGCTCCTCACGCTCGCCGCGACCCTGTTCGCCTCCTGGGCCTGGGGCTTCACGCTCAACCGCGTGTCGCTGTTCGCGCTCATCTTCTCCATCGGCATCCTGGTGGACGACGCCATCGTCGTGGTGGAGAACATCCACCGCCGCATGGCGATGGACGGCAAGCCGCTCGCCGAGGTGATCCCGCTGGCGGTGGACGAGGTGGGCGGGCCGACCATCCTAGCCACCTTCACCGTGATCGCGGCGCTGCTGCCGATGGCCTTCGTCAGCGGCCTGATGGGCCCCTACATGAGCCCGATTCCGATCAACGCCAGCCTGGGCATGCTGATCTCGCTCGCCATCGCCTTCACCGTGACGCCCTGGCTCGCGCTCAGGCTGCTGCGCGACTCCGGGCACGCGGATGCCGGCGGCGGCCGGCTGGAGGGGCTGTTCAACCGGGTGCTCGCCCCACTCATCGAGTCGCCGCGCCGCCGCCGCAGGCTGGCGCTGGCGGTGCTCGCCGCGATCCTCGCCTCGGCCTCGCTCGCGGGCTTCAAGCTGGTCGTGCTGAAAATGCTGCCGCTGGACAACAAATCGGAGTTCCAGGTGGTGGTGGACATGCCCGCGGGCACGCCCCTGGAGATCACCGCCGCGGTGCTGCACGAGATGGGCGCCGAGGTGGCGACGCTGCCCGAGGTGACCGACTACCAGGCCTACGCGGGCACGGCGGCGCCGATCAACTTCAACGGCCTGGTGCGCCAGTACTACCTGCGCGCCGCCTCCGAGATGGGCGACCTGCAGGTGAACCTAGTCGACAAGGGCGAGCGCGAGCGCAAGAGCCACGACATCGCGCAGGCGGTGCGACCGAAGCTGGAAGCCATCGCCGCGCGCTGGAACGCGCGCGTGAAGGTGGTCGAGGTGCCGCCGGGCCCGCCGGTGCTCTCGCCCATCGTCGCCGAGGTCTACGGCCCGGACGAGGCCGGGCGCCACCGCGTCGCCAAGCGCGTGCGCGCCGCGCTCGAGGCCACCCCCGGCATCGTCGCGGTGGACGACAGCATCGAGGACGCGGCGCCGCGGATCGCGCTGAAGGTGGACCAGGCCAAGAGCGCGCTCGCGGGCGTCAGCCGGCGCAGCGTCGCCGAGACCATGCGCATCGGCCTCTCGGGCACGGAAGTCACGCCGGTGCACGACGGCCAGTCGAAGTACGAGGTGCCGGTGCGCATCGAGATCCCGGCCGAGCGCGCCGGCTCTCTTGACGCGATGCTGAAACTCCAGGTGCGCGGCGACTCGGGCACGCTGGTGCCGCTCTCGGAGCTGGTGAGCGCAACCACGAACGAGCGCGACCGGCCGATCTTCCACAAGGACCTCTTGCCGGTCACCTACGTCGTCGCCGACCAGGCGGGGCGCATCGACAGCCCGCTCTACGGCATGTTCGCCGCGCGCGGCGCGGTCGCCGGGGCGGCGGACGAGGAAGGCGGCAAGCTGGGCGAGTACTTCATCCGCCAGCCCTCGGACCCGTACCGCGAGTACGCCATCAAGTGGGACGGCGAGTGGCAGATCACCTACGAGACCTTCCGCGACATGGGCCTTGCCTACGCGGTGGGCCTGGTCCTCATCTACCTCCTGGTGGTGGCCCAGTTCCGCTCGTACCTGGTGCCGCTGGTGATCATGGCGCCCATCCCGCTCACCGTGATCGGCGTCATGCCGGGGCACGCCCTGCTCGGGGCGAACTTCACCGCCACTTCCATGATCGGCATGATCGCGCTGGCGGGCATCATCGTGCGCAACTCCATCCTGCTGGTGGACTTCGTCAACCTCAAGCTCGCCGAGGGCATCGCCCTAGAGCAGGCAGTGCTGCAGTCGGCCGCGGCGCGCGCCAAGCCCATCGCCCTCACCGGGCTCGCGGCGATGCTGGGCGCCTTCTTCATCCTCGACGACCCCATTTTCAACGGCCTCGCCATCTCGCTCATCTTCGGCATCCTGGTCTCCACCTTGCTCACGCTGGTGGTGATCCCGGTGCTGTACTACGCGACGATGCGCGGCCGCCTTGCCATCCCGCAACAGGAGGTTCCATGAGCCAGTACGGATTTTCCGCCACCCTTTCCCAGCCCTTCGACGCCGTGGTCGCCAAGGTCACCGAGGCCCTGAAGGCCGAGGGCTTCGGCATCCTCACCGAGATCGACGTCAAGGCCACCATGAAGGCCAAGCTGAACGTCGAGGGCCGCCCGTATCGGATCCTCGGCGCCTGCAACCCGCCGCTCGCGCACCGGGCGCTCACCGCCGAGCCGGACATCGGCTTGCTGCTGCCGTGCAACGTGGTGGTGCGGGAGGAGCCTGACGGCAGGATCAATGTCGGCTTCATGGATCCGGGCGTGATGGTGAAGCTCACCTCGACCCCTGAGGTCGCGAAGGTCGCGGCCGAGGCGAGGGAGCGGCTGGTGCGGGTGCGCGAGGCGATCGAGCGCTAGCGCGGCGCCGGTTCAGCCGCCCATCCGCCAGTACTGCACCTTCATCGTGAGCGCCGAGCCGGCGACGATGGCGGCGAAGGTGACGAACGACCCCAGCGCCAGCGTCGAGACGCCGGTGACCGCCTGGCCAATGGTGCAGCCCAGCGCGGTGATGCCGCCGAAGCCCATGAGGATGCCGCCGATGATGTGGCTGGCGGTGTCCTCGGCGTCGCGGAAGCCTTCCCAGCGGAAGCTGCGCGAGGCGAGCGCGTAGGCGGCCGAGCCGGCAACCACGCCGGCGGCCGAGGCGATGCCGTAGGTGATGATCTTCGACTTGTCGGTCCACAGCATCAGGTAGTCCAGCGTGAAGGCCATGGGCGAGACGAAGGAAAACGACTCCATGCGCCCGGTGTTGGTGGCCACGAACGCCTCCTGCAGCGTCTGCGGGTCCTCCGCGAGGTAGCCCAGCTTCCCGCTCACGTACCAGCCCCCGACCACCACCAGCCCGGTGACCACGCCGCCCAGCGTGTAATCGAAGTTGGCGCGGAAATCGGCGCTGGCATAGGCAAACGCAATCAGCGCGAGGCCGATCACGCCGGCGAGGAGCGCGATCCAGGTCGTCTTCGCCACGCCGGTGGACGCAGCCAGCAGCGAAGGCAGGTCCTGGCCCGTCGAGAAGGTCGCCGACGCCTGCTCCAGGACATTGACTCGGAACGCGCCAAACAGCCCGCGCAGCGTCATGTAGGCCGCGATGCCGAGGAACACGAACACCACCAGCGATTTCAGGCTGCCGCCGCCGATGCGGATCAGGGTCTTCGAGCCGCAGCCCGAGCCCAGCGTCATGCCGACGCCGAACAGGAACCCGCCGACGATGTAGGACAGCCAGGTGAAGTTGGGCGCCTGGTAGATCGACTTGGACAGATCCACCACGCCGGCGAGGTGCAGCCCGGAGGAGCCCAGCAGCGCCACCGCGATGGCAAGCAGCCACATGCGCATGCGGCCCAGGTCGCCCATGTTCACCCAGTCGGAGACCGCGCCCATGGTGCAGAAATTGGTCTTGTTGCCGACGGCACCGAAGACGAACGCCAGGGCGAACGCGCCCCAGGTCACGTAGGACGCGAGTTGTGCGGGAGTGGCTTCGCTCATGGGCGAAGTCTAAGAGTCAATCCGCTCCGCCACGGCGCCGCGATGCCGCCGGCGCGATCAAATGTTCTGCTGCCGGGATAAATCGCGGCCCCGGCCCCGGTTGCTGCGCCGCGGCGACGCCCTAGCGCGCGCGCCGCGCATGGCTGACGATCTCCCGGCGCACATCGGTGATCTCGCGGGCGCGCGAGGGCCTCGCGCCCTCGCAATGGCCGGTGCGCGGGCAATGGCTGCTGCGGGGGCAGATGATGCAGGCGGGCTTCTCCAGCGCTTCCTCGACCCAGGCGATGTTGAGGACGCGCGCGGCGCGACGGATCGCCTCCGCGGCGTCGGCCGGGATCGCCGCCTCGCCGTGGTGGCGCTGGCAGGCCGCGCTGATGCGCTCGGCGAGGTCCTGCGCGTCGTCCCCGTGCGAGCGCAGCGCGGGCGCGAGGTCGATGCCGACCGAGACCACGTGCGGGTTGCGCGCCATGTCCTCGGTGCGGCGCGAGTGGCAGCAGTAGAGCAGCGTCCGTTCGCCGTCGCGCAGCACCGAGATCTGCGAGCCGCGGTCCGGACCGCGCGTCTCATGCAGCATGCGGAACACCGCCCAGTTCGGGCAGGGATCGCTCGCCTGGACCATGTTCCCCCAGGGCAGCGGGATGCCGTTGCCGCGGTAGACCGCCCGCAGCAGCCCCGGCGGGTAGGCGTCGAAGAAGTGCCAGTAGGGATAGGGCGAGACCTTGGTCATGCGCCGCATCACCACCGCCGGCGTGAGATCGAACTTCTCGCCGGCCTCGATCCGGTGCGACTCGCGCGTCAGGAACCTGCGGAACGGCGCCTTGGGGCACAGCAGGGCGCCGGCGAAGAAGCTGCACTCGAAGTCGCGCCAGGCGTGCAGCACGTCCTGGGGGCTGAGGCCGGCAAGTTCGGGTCCGCCTTCCGGACCATCGCCCATGCCGCCGCCGGTGGCATGGGCCGAGCGCAGACCGTCTCCGCCATGCAGCACCTTGTGCGCAAGGTGCGTGGCGAGGTCGAACTTGAGCCGCGCGGGCTCGTCCTGCAGTTCACGGTTGAGGTAGATGGTGCGCGGCGCCTCGAAGAAGGAGCGCAGCATGCTGCGCATCTCGCGTTCGTTGTCGCGCGCAAGAACGGGTTTGCGGTCGAACCAGCGCACCACGAGTCCGTGCTGCTTGCACAGGCGCAGCAGGTCCTCGACCCCGAGCGGGAACCTGCGCCCGCCCACGCCCTCGGCCGCGCGCTCGAGGTCCGGGAAGTCGTTGCGCGACATCTCCTGGTAGGAGCGGATGAGCAGGTGCGCGAACTGGCGTCCCGTGGTGCCGGTCTGCGACAGCAGCTCCGGAATCGCCGCCTGCAGCACGTCCTTGGAGAAGAGGAACGCCGGCTCCAGCGGCACCACCGCCGCGCCGCGCGTGCGCTCCGGCACGGCTTCGGCGTCGGCCTCCGGGTTGCCGTCCAGGAACCAGTGCGGCTCGCGCTGAAACAGCGCAGCGAGCAGCGCCAGCACCTCGGGGGCGGGCACGCGCTTGCCGCTTTCGATCATGCTGAGGTACGACACCGAGGGCGCCACCTTGGAGTCCGTCTGGATGCAGCGCGCCGAGAGCTCCTCCAGCGTCAGGCCGTTCCGCTTGCGCAGCGCGCGCAGCTTGGTGCCGAGGAAGTGGCTGTTACGGGCGCGCAGCGACATGTGGGCGTGAAATGATCTGGAGTGAAATTAACACTGTAAAATTTTCAGTGTGAAATTTAGCAAGTATCCCGATCATACTCCGGACGGCACGACACAACGGAGGCCGCAACGTTATGACGACCAGCGTTCTCATCCTTGGAGCCTCGTACGGCTCCCTGCTCGGCACCAAGCTGCTCATGGCGGGGCACGCGGTCACGCTCGCCTGCACGCGCCCGACGGCCGAACTCATCCGCCGCGAGGGCACCCGGGTGCGCTTCCCGCTGAAGGGCCGCGCGGAGCCGGTGACGGTGGACTCGCGCGCGCTGCCGGGCCGGCTGCACGCCTCCGCCCCCGCGGACATCGACCCGCAGGCCTTCGGCCTCGTGGTGTTCGGCATGCAGGAGGCGCAGTACGGGGCCCCGGGCGTGCGCGAACTGATGGGCCGCATTGCCCGCGCGCGCAAGCCCTGCCTCGCGATCATGAACATGCCGCCGCTGCCCTACCTGCGGCGCATCTCGGGGCTGGACACCCGCGCGCTGGAGGGTTGCTACGCGGATCCCGTGGTGTGGGAGGGCTTCGAGCCGGGCCTGGTGACGCTCGCCAGCCCGGACCCCCAGGCCTTCCGGCCGGCTGACGAGCCGAAGAACGTGCTGCAGGTGGGCCTGCCGACCAATTTCAAGGCGGCCCGCTTCGAGGACGAGGCGCACCATGCCCTGCTGCGGCAGCTGGAGGGCGACATCGAGCGCGCCCGCCTCGAGCTGGACGGCGAGGCACTGGAGATCCCGGTCAAGCTCAAGGTGCACGACTCCCTCTTCGTGCCCCTGGCCAAGTGGCCGATGCTGATGGCCGGCAACTACCGCTGCATCCAGCGCGAGCGCATGATCCCGATCCGCGACGCGGTGCATGGCGACGCGGCGCGCTCGCGCGACGTCTACGACTGGGTCGCCGCCCTGTGCGGCCGGCTGGGGGCAAGCGCGGAGGACCTGGTGCCGTTCGAGAAGTATGCGCAGGCCGCCGCTGCGCTGGGCCGGCCCTCCTCGGCCGCGCGCGCCCTGTTCGGCGGCGCGCAGCACATCGAGCGGGTGGACAGCCTGGTGCGGCGGATCGCGCGCCAGTTCGGCCTCGCCTCGGCCGAACTGGAGGAGATCGTCGCGCTGGTGGACGAGCGGCTGGGCCGGAACCGTCGCGCGCAGGAGCCGGTCGCCGCCTAGCGGCCCGGGTCGGGCGCGGGACCGGCGGCGCTCAGCGCAGGCGCTGCCGCGCCTTGCCCGAATCGATGGCGCCGCGCGCGGCTGCGGCCGCCTCCTGCAGCGAGGGCGCGCGCCCCAGGTGCCACAGGCACAAGGCTGCTCCGTAGACCAGGCAGTCGCGGGTGGCGCCCGTCGCGCCCTCGAGTGCCGCTACGCCCGCCTCGGCGGCCGCTTTCGCCACGCTGGGGGCGTCCAGCGGCATTTCACCCCGGTTCTCGTCGCTTGCACCCGGGACCCGCGGCGCCCGCACGCTTTGCGCAATGCCCAGGTCCGCCGGCTTGAAATCGGTCGCGCGCTCCTCCCCGAGGCGGTGGTACTGGAACACCCTGCCGTTCTGGGCGAGCGAAGGGGTGACGCCGCCCTCGACGCCGCGCACCAGCAGCGCGGAGTCGAATCCGGCGTGGCGTGCGAGCAGCGCATAAATGCGTGGGTAGGGCTTGTGGACGTAACCGGTGACGAGGTGCGTCCTGAGGCGGCCGCGCACCGGCCCGGCCAGGACTTCGGTGGTGGTGATGGCGGGGCGCTTGACGATGAGCGTGCGCAGCCCGGCGAGGGCGTACAGCTTCGGGCAAAAGAGGCTCTGGTCGACGTAGGCCCAGCCAATGCCTGGTTCGCCCAGTCGCGCGGCGGCTTGCGGCGGCGGGAGATCCACCGGCAGTCCGGCGGCACGCAGCACCTGGCGGTGCGTGACGCCATACTTGGGTCCCATGCTCTCCACACCGTGGGAGACAGTGGCGACGCCGCAGGCGGCCAGCAGCGGTGGCAGGAACGGCGCCGCCGGCAGGCTGCGGTTGTAGCCATCGTAGGGATCCCCAAGATCCAGCACGTCATCCACCGGAGCGATGGCGGCCAGGGTCGCCTCCCGGATCGCTTCCAGCACGCCGCGGTTCTCGTCATCGGTCTCGCGCTTCATGCGCAGGGCGATCAGGAACACCCCGGCCTGCACCGGATCGACCTGCCCGTCCAACACTAGGCGCATGCCTTCGCGCGCCTCTTCGCGCGAGATATCCTTGCTCAGCTCGGGCCCGGTGGCGATGCGCTTGAGGATGGAGTTCATCAGTGCGCTGCTCATGCCGCCTCCGCCCCGGGCACGCCGACCAGGATGCGGCCGCCCTCCACCCGCACCGGATAGGTCCGCAGATTCTCCTCCGCGGGCTCCTCCAGCGCCTCGCCGGTGCGGACGTTGAAGCGGCTGTTGTGCAGCGGACACTTGACCAGTTCGCCCTTCAGGACGCCCGTCGAGAGCGAGGCCTCCTCGTGCGTGCAGGTGTCGTCCACGGCGAACACGCTCCCCTCCACATTGGCGAGCAGGATGCGCCGGCCCTTCAGGTCGACGCGCCGCATTCTGCCGGGGGGCAGCTCCGCCGCCCTGCAGGCCTCGAGGAATTCGCGCGTCACCGGCGCCTCACGCCGCGGGCTCGAACCACTTCAGCCGCTCGCGCAGCCGGACCACCTCGCCGACGATGATTAGCGTCGGCGCCTTGATGCCCCCGTCGCGCACCAGGGCGGGCAGCGATTCGAGGCTGCCCGTCAGCACGCGCTGCCGCGGCGTCGTGCCCTGCTGGACGAGCGCCGCCGGGGTCGCCGCCGGCAGGCCGTGCGCGACGAGCTCGCGGCACAGGAGGTCGACGCCGAGCAACCCCATGTAGAACACGACGGTCTGGCGCGGCTGCGCGAGCGCCGCCCAGTTCAGGTTCAGGCTGCCCTCCTGCAGGTGGCCGGTCACGAACACCACCGACTGCGCGTGATCGCGGTGCGTGAGCGGGATGCCGGCGTAGGCGGCGCAGCCCGAGGCCGCCGTGATGCCGGGCACCACCTGGAAGGGGATGCCCTCGGCGGCAAGCGTGTCGATCTCCTCGCCGCCGCGGCCGAAGATGAACGGGTCGCCGCCCTTGAGGCGCACCACGCGCTTGCCCGCGCGCGCGAGGCTTACCAGCAGGTGGTTGATGTCCTCCTGAGGCAGCGCGTGCTTCGCGCGCTCCTTGCCGGCGTAGATGCGCTCGGCCTCCAGCCGCACCAGGTCCAGGATCGGCTGCGACACCAGCCGGTCGTAAACGACGACGTCTGCCTGCTGCATCAGGCGCAGGGCGCGGAACGTGAGCAGGTCCGGATCGCCCGGGCCGGCGCCCACCAGCGACACCTCGCCGCCCGTGAAGGCGAGGCGTCCGTCCTCCAGCGTCGCCTGCAGCGCCTCGCGCGCCTTGGCCTCGCGGCCGTTGAACACCAGCTCCGCGATCGGCCCCTGCAGCGTTCGCTCCCAGAAGCGCCGGCGCTCGGCCGGCCTGAAGCGCGCCTTGACGCGGTCGCGGAACGCACCCGCCAGCCCGGCGAGGCGGCCATAGCCTGCCGGGATGAAGCTCTCCAGGCGCGCGCGCAGCAGCCGCGCCAGCACCGGCGAGGCGCCCCCGCTGGACACCGCCACGATCAGCGGCGCGCGCTCGACGATGGAGGGCAGGATGAACGAGCACAGCGCGGGCTGGTCGACCACGTTCACCGGGATGCGCCGCGCCTTCGCGGCGGCGGCAACGGCACGGTTCACGGCATCGTCGCTCGTGGCGGCGATCACGACCGTGATCCCCTCGAGGTCCTCCTCCCGGAAGCGCGCCTGCCGGTGCGCGATGCGGGCCGCGGCCAGGTCGGCAGCGAGGCTCGCATCCAGCGCGGGCGCGAGCACCGTCACGCGGGCACCGGCGCGCAGCAGCAGCCCGCACTTGCGCGCGGCCACCTCGCCGCCGCCCACCACCAGGCAGGGCTGTTCGCGTACATCGAGGAAGATGGGCAGGAAGTCCATGGCATGCCGCGCTTGCGCGCGTTTCGCTATGATAGATTCAAAAGGGAGGGTGCATGTCCCGGCTCCTTACACTGTCGCGCGCCGCGCGCCTGGTCGGCGTCAGGCGCGGCGAGTTGCAGAGCAGGATCCGGAGCGGGGAGCTGGCCGCGTTCGAAGGCATGGTGTCGGCCGATGACCTGCTGCGCGCCTACCCCGACGCCAGGCTGGAGGGCAATGCCGGGCTGGAGCGGTTCGACGCGATCAAGGACACCGCCTTCACGCGCCGCATGCGCGAGCGCCTGCTGCCCAGTACCGAGGTCCTGGTCGCGCGCCTGGCCGAACTGGGCCGGGAGCGGGCGCGGGTGCAGGCGCAACTCGAGCACTATCGCGGGATCGTGGAGCAGCTGCAGGCAAGGCTGCGCGAGAACCCCGACCTCGCCGGATTGCAGGCATGGCTGCGGCAGCGACTGGAGCCGGCCACACCGGCCGGGCAGGCGCAGCCGCTGCTGGCACAGGAGAGCTTCCTCAGGATCATGACCGCCCACGTACAGGTCCGGCCGAGCGGACACGAGTTCTTCGTCGACGGCAACGACAGCCTGCTGGAGGCGGCGCTGCGCGCGGGCCTGTCCTTCGACTACGGCTGCAGCATCGGCAACTGCGGCAAGTGCAAGGCGAAGGTCGCTTCGGGCCAGGTGCACCGCACGCGCCATTCCGACTACGTCCTGACCGCGGCGGAGAAGAACGCCGGGGTCGTGCTGATGTGCTGCCACACTGCCCTCACCGACCTGGTGATCGAGGCGCGCGAAGCCCATGGCGCGGCGGACATGCCGCTGCAGACCCTCGAGGCCCGGATCCGGTCCGTGAGTCCGCTCGGCGAGGACGTGCGGCTGCTGCACCTGCAGACGCCGCGCAGCACGCGGCTGCGTTTCCTGGCCGGACAGTCGGTGTCGCTCGCGCTCCCCGACGGTACCGGCTGCTCCTTTCCGGTCGCAAGCTGTCCCTGCGACGAGCGCAACCTGCATTTCCACGTCCGCCGGCGCAGGGGCGAGGCCTTCGCCGAGCGCGTGTTCGACGGGCTGCAGGGCGTGGATGCGGTGCGCGTCGAGGGGCCGCGCGGCAGCTTCGTGCTGAACGAAGACTCGCATCGCCCGCTGGTGTTCATCGCCGGCGAGTCCGGGTTCGCACCCGTCAAGAGCCTGATCGAGCACGCCATGGCGCTCGATGCCGCCGAGTCGCTGCACCTGTACTGGGTCGCCTCCAGTCCCGGCGGACACTACCTCGACAACCTGTGCCGCTCCTGGGCCGACGCCCTGGACAATTTCCGCTACGTTCCGGTTACGGCGCCCGCGGCGCCGGCGGACGCTGCCGTGACGGGGGCGCTGCAGGAGGTGATGCGGGATCATCCACGACTGGGGGACTGCGACGTCTACGTCGCGGCGCCCGCGCCGTGGGCGAACGCGGCGGAGTTCGAGCTGCTCGAGCACGGGCTGCCGCGCGAGCAGTTGCTCGTGAGCGCGCTGGAGACCTGAGGCAGCCGCGGGCCACTGCGCACGTGGCGGATCACGCGCCCGGCGGCGGGCCGGGCTTGCTCCTGTTCCTGCCCAGGCCGCGCTCGACCGCGCTCACCGCAGCCTCCACGCGCGAACGCATGCCCAGCTTGCGCAGCACCGCCTTGACGTGCAGCTTGACCGTGCCCTCGGTGATTTCCAGGGCGCGCGCGATCGCCTTGTTGCTGAAGCCGTCGGCGAGGTACCCGAGAATCTCCAGCTCGCGGGGCGTGAGCGCGGCGAACGGATCGGCCGGGGGCAGGGACGCAGGCGGCGCGCCGCGCTCGTCGCGCACCAGCCCGGCGAGCGTCCCGACCATCTCCCTCGCCACTACGCTCTCCCCGCGCAGCACCGCTTCCAGGGCCGGCAGCAGTTCCTCCGGCTCCATGTCCTTCAGCAGATAGCCCTGCGCGCCGGCGCGCAGCGCGGCGCCAAGGTCCGTGTCCTCGCGGCTCATGGTCAGCATCACCACCGGGGCGGCGACACCCGCCGCGCGCAGCCGCTTGACGGTCTCGATGCCGTTCACCTCCGGCATCTTCACGTCCACCATGATGATGTCGGGCCGCAGCTCGACCGCCCGGCGCACGCCTTCCGCGCCGGAGCCGACCGCGGCCACCACCTGGACGCCGCGGCTCTGCAGCAGCTCGCCGATGCCTTTGCGCACCAGGGCATGGTCGTCGATGAGCAGCACGCGCATGTCAGCCCGGGGCGGCGGCCCCGCCCTGGGGCGGCGCATTGAAGATCAGGACGATGCGCGTGCCTTCGCCCGGCTCGCTTTCGATCACGATCTGGCCCGGCAGGCGCGCGGTGCGCTCGCGCATGATGGCGAGCCCGGCGTGCTCGAGCGGCATCGGCTCCTCCGGCCCGCTCATGCCCAGGCCGTCGTCCTCGATCAGCACGGTGTAGAGATCGTCCTCGTTGTTGAGCAGGATGCGAACGTTGCGCGCGCTCGCGTGCTTGCGGATGTTCGCGAGCGCCTCCTGGATGATGTAGTAGACCTGCACTTCCTGCGCCGCGCTCAGCGCGAGCACCTGGCATTCGTTCTGGAAGAACACCGCAATGCCGGTTTCCCGCCGGAAGCGCTCGACCAGCCGGGCGACGGTCTGGGCCAGGCCCGCCTCGTCGATCTTCAGCCGGTAGTCGGTGAGCAGGCCGCGCAGGTCCGCGCTCGCCTGCTTCATGGCGCGCTGCAGCGCCTTGACTTCGTAGCGGGCGGCGCCCAGGTCTTCACGCGCGAGCGATTCGCCCAGCACCTTCAGCTGCAACCGCATGCCGACCAGCGACTGCGCCAGCGAATCATGCAGCTCGTTGCCGATGATGTTGCGTTCCTCCATGACCGCCAGGCGGCGCGCCTCCCCTTCCAGGCGCGACTTCTCGATGGCGAGGCCGAGATGGCGCCCGACGCTCACCAGCAGGTCGGGCAGGTCTTCCCCCAGCGCCGCGGGCGGGCGGTCCAGGAGCAGGCTGTAGAGGCCGAGGACGCGGCCCTGGTACTGCACCGGGATCTCCACCAGTTCCGGGTTGCCGCGCCCCGCCGCCTCCGGCGCGAGGCCGCGGCTCGCGGCAAGGCGCGTCTGGCCGTCCCCCGCCGCAAGCCGTACGGCGCCGCCGCGCGCGTCGAGCAGGTCGATCAGCACCCCCAGAAAGCGATCGACCAGCTGCTCCAGGCTGCCCGCCTGGTTCAGGCTGGCCGCGACCTCGTACAGGATGTCGAGCGACTGGGTCTTGCGCGCCAGGCGCGCCGCCTGGGTCTGCGGCGGCTTCGGGGGAGTGGGCTCTGACATACCGCAACGGCCGCTATTCGAACGGGACGACCACGACCCCCGGCATGCGGTCGAAGTCGGCGACATTGGCGGTCAGCAGCGCAAATCCGTGCGCGAGCGCGGTCGCCCCGATGATCAGGTCGTGCGCGCCCAGCGTGACATTGCGCGACAGGGCGCCGAGCAGTTGCGCATGCGTGCGCGCGACGGTCGCGTCGAATGCAAGCACCGGCAGGTGCGCGAGCAGGGTTTCCACGTACGCCGAGCGCCGCGCACGCCGCGCGGCCGTATTGGCCCGGTGGACGCCGATCAGCAGTTCGGAGCAGGTGATCGCGCTGATGCAGGCATCGCCGTGCTCCGCCCAGCGCGTGAAGTCTATTTCGGCGCCCCGCTTCTCGCCTCGAATCAGGACGTCGGTGTCGAGGATCAGGCCCACTTGCGGACCTGCGGCCGCCGGGCTCGTTTCATCGACCTGACCTCTGCCCTCCACCTGCTCGCTTCCGCCGGACCGAGATGCGGCAGACCCGCGAACAGGCGGTTCAGGTCGGCGAGCGCAAGCCCCGCGGGCAAAGCCGGCGGCACCAGCCGCGCAACGACCTTGCTGCCGCGTTCGATCGAAAACGACCTGTCGCGGTACTGCACCTGGTTGAGCACTTCGGAGAAGCTGCGTGCCGCCTCGGTCGCCGAAATGGTCTTGTCGCGCATCGGAGCCACCTCCATCAGATTATCTGATTTCAAGTTTACCACCGGAACCATGCCGTCGCCATGCTGGGCGCGTCGATCACCAGCACCACCGGCGCGCCGATCAGCGCGGCGAGCGGATGAATTTCCTTCTATCGTTTATACTGATTCGAATGGCACCCACCGCATATCAAGACATCAAGAACTCCCTGCGCCAGCTCTATTTGGAGGACCACCGGCCATGGCTGGTTGGGTTTAGCGGCGGCAAGGATAGTGCGATGCTGGCTTCGCTGGTGTTCGATACCGCCCTATCAGTCTCTCCCACTGAACGCATAAAACCAATCTCCGTCGTGTGCACCGACACGCGCGTGGAGATTCCGGCGATCGTGGAGATGGTGGAGGGCTCGCTGCGGCAAATGCAGCGATGCTCGCAGCAGAATAACCTCAATATCGACGTCAACCTCTTGAAGCCGACGGCCGAACAATCATTTTGGGTCAACATTGTCGGCCGCGGCTATCCGCCGCCAAACCGTACGTTTCGCTGGTGCACGCAGCGGATGAAAATTGATCCCGTGACTGTCTTTGTTCAGCAGCGCATTGGTCATTGGGGAGAGGCGATTCTTCACCTTGGCGCGCGCCGCCAGGAAAGCGCTTCCCGCGCACAGACGATGGGCGGCCGTGAAACGCGTAATGCTTTGGGTCGTCATCCCGATTTGCCCCGCGTTTGGGTGTCCAATCCGATCGAATTTCTGACGACCGAAGAAGTCTGGGCCTACCTGCTCCAGAAACCCAACCCTTGGGGCGGAGACAACCGTGCTCTCTACAAACTCTACGCCAGCGCCAGCAACGGCGAATGTCCCATTCAAATCGACACCAGCACGCCGAGCTGCGGTAACAGCCGCTTCGGATGCTGGACGTGCACGGTCGTGGACCGCGACAAGGCCAGTGAGGGTTTGCTCGCCAGTGGCGACGAACGCATGGAGAAGCTGATTGATTTCCGCGAAACGCTTCTTTTCTACCGCGACCCCGTCAACGGCAAACGCGACCACCGCCGCATGAACGGCAACGACGGCCCAGGCCCGCTCTTGATTTCGGCCCGACGCGAGCTTCTGAAGCAACTGTTGGCGCTGCAGGAGGAGGTCGGACTGCAACTCATCAGCCCCGAAGAACTTCTGCTCATTCAGCAGATGTGGAAGGCTGCACGCGACCCCGACGACGGCCACGGCGTCGCCCGAATCGTCAACAAACAACGAGGTGTCATTATGAGCACCGACCTGAATGAATTGAATCGACTCCGTGAGATGGAGGAGGAAGTGGCCCGCGAGAAAGGCATCGACCCTGAGACGTTGCGCCGCATGCTCGCGAAGGTGGAGGAATACAGCGAAAGCCACCGCGCCCACGGACTCCCCGACGATTTGCTAAACATCCTCAAGGATGCCTTGGAAAACCAATCGACGGGAGCGAGTAGCTGACATGCCAGAGGTCTACATCGACTCGCTTCAGCTCGAAAACTTTGGCCCGTTCTACGGCGAACACACATTGAATTTCGGCAGTCTGGATGGCCGCTGCGGCGTTTTGATTGGCGGAAAAAACGGAGCAGGGAAAACCCATCTTCTGCGCGCACTCTATTTGGCCGTTGTCGGCGAAAGCGGCGTTGGAGACTTGAAGCGCGTCGAGACCGGCTCAGACGCAACGCGTTTTCTTTTCGACAGGTCGCTGAATCGACGTGCGCAGGCTGAAGGCCAAGATACCGTCCGACTCAAAGTTTCAGTTTCACTGCGCGAAGACAAAGGCGGTGGGAGTCGTAAGGTCGAGTTAGTACGCGAAATCAGGCATCGCTCAAATTCTCCGCCCGTTTGGCATTCGATTGCTCAGCGTTCGGAAACACCTGGTTTGATTGAGGATGAACAGGTCATTCAAAGATTGCGTGACGTATTCCTGCCTCGGCATCTGGCGCGCTTTTTCTTTTTCGATGCTGAGCGAAGTCAAAGCATTAACTTGGGGCAGCAAGACATCGTTGAGGGCGTGAGTCGAATTTTGGGCCTGTGGACGTACGGCGAACTGGAGGATGATCTTCGCCAATTGATTCAGCAAAAGATTCCTCGCGTCTTCAATTCAACGTCGGGCTCTGACCCAGCCACAAGACTTGCCGACCTGTGTGCTGACGTGCTCAGAGTCGAAGGGCATCTGAAAGCACGTCGTAAGGAACAGGACAGTCTTGAACGGGACTTGCACGAGACTGAAGCCGAATTGTTAGAAGTTGAAGACGATTTGAAAACTCTCGGCGCGGTCGACCCTGACGAACTTCAACGCGCGCAAGATCGGCGGAATGAACTCACCAAGCTCAAAGCCGAGCTCGAGGCAAAGCTCACTGGGGTTTGGGAGTTGGCGATTCCCGTTTCATTGCTGGGCAAGTACCGCAAAGAGTTACACGACTACTTGTTCTCGGAAGAACGGCGACGTGAATGGGAAAGTGCGAAATCCACGGTCGAGCCGAAGATTCCTCAGGTCAAACAGGACGTCTTTGGTGGTGCGCCCGCGGAATTCGCGCTGCAACCGGAGGTCGAGTCGTTTTACATCAAACGGTTGGAAGATGCATTGAATCGTCTGTTTAATCCTCCTCCCGATGGAATGCCAGACCGGGTCTTCGTCGCCGACCGGAGTGACACTAGCGCTCAGGTTCGCGCCCGTCTCTCGATTGCTTCCAGTTCGCTGCGCGACCTGGCCGAGATGTGCGTCAGCATCGAACGTATGGACGCCGAATTGCGCGAACTGGATCAAAAGCTGAAGCAGATGCAGCAGAACACTGCGGCCTTCAAACGCGGCACTGAATTGCATCAGAAACGCGGCGAACTCATCGCAAAGCGAGAGCAGATCACCAAGCGAGTATCGGAAATTGCTGCTGAGGTCATGCGCCTCGATGTCGAACTCGGCGAACTCAAACGCCAGGAGACCAATCAAAGAGAAATTGTTGAGAAGGCAGAAAAGGGTGAAAGCCTGGCATCTCTGGCAGCCCGTTATCGTGAAGCGGCAGGCGAAATACGCAGTCGCGCAGCCATCCGTATGCGGAAGAAGATTTCGGAGCATGTCGGCGAGTTGTGGGTGGACATCACCGAACGAAAGAGAGAGTTTCTAGGAATGGATTTCGACAGCCACTGGCAGTGCTTGCTGATTCGCCGTGACGGAAGGCGTATTACGTGGGAGGAAACGAACACTTCCGCCGGCCAGCGACAGGTGCGCATGTTAGCGTTCTATGAGGCCCTTCGCAGGCTCGCCAAGCTCGTGCCCCCGTTGGTCGTGGATACACCGCTGGCTCGTCTCGACAAGGAAGTTCGCGCGAACGCGCTTGACCGGTGTCATCTTTCGCCGTAATGGAGCCAGGGATTTCCGGCGTAATGGGACCAGTTTCGGGTGAGGGAAACGGGCATCTCTGGCGGGGTTAAGAGTGCGTGTTTTTGCTTCCCTTTGCAAC
>JALHLN010000044.1 GCA_022844545.1 Burkholderiales bacterium
CGGGATCAGGCGGTCGAGCGCGTCGCGCTCGCGCCGCGGATCGCGCAGGCGGCGCGAGAACAGCTTCGCCGCGCGCTGCACCGCGGGCGCGAGGCGCTCGGGCGCGGTGTCCTGCAGCGTCACCGTGATGCCGCGCATGGCGCAGATCGCGGCGATGTCCCCGCCCATGACGCCGGCGCCGACCACGTGCACGTGCTTCGCCTGGAAGTCCGAGCCCTTGCCGAGCGACTTGAGGCGCTCCTGCAGGAAGAAGATGCGGATCAGGTTCTTGGTCGTCGGATGCTCGAACAGCATGTTGATGGAGCAGGACGGGTCGGATGGATTGATGAACGGGTCGCCATCGTACTTCTGCCACAGGTCGAGGATCGCGTAGGGCGCCGGGTAATGCTCGCGCCGGGCGCGCTTCGCCACCTGCTTGCGCGCCTGCGAGGCCACGACGCCCTTGAGCGGGCCCAGCATCAGCTTGTCCACGAAGCGGAGCGGCCGCGGCGTCGGCGCCTCCAGCGTCACCATGCGCGCGGTGTTCTCGAGTATCCGCAGCGGCACCGCCTGGTCCACCAGGCCCATGCGCCTTGCGCGCTTGGCATCCACCGCCTTGCCCGAGAGCAGCAGGTCCATCGCCGCGGCCGGGCCGATGAGCTTGGGCAGCCACTGCACGCCGTGCCAGGCCGGCATGATGCCCAGCATCACCTCGGGGAAGGCGAAGCGGGTCTTGGGGTCATCCAGCGCGACGCGGTAGCGGCAGGCGAGGGCCAGCTCGAAGCCCCCGCCCATGCAGTAGCCGTTCACCAGCGCGGTGGTGGGGAAGGGCAGCTCGCGCAGCTTGGCGAACACGTCCCAGCCCAGGCGCACGAAGGCGAGCGCCTCATCGGGGGACTGGAAGCGGGTGAATTCCTCGACGTCGGCCCCGGCGATGAAGCTGTCCTTGGCCGAGCGGATGACGAGGCCCTTGGGGCCGGCCGCACGGAGTTCCTCCAGCGCCGCGTCCAGTTCGTGCAGCGCGTCCTTCGAGAACGTGTTGGTCGACTCGCCCTGCTTGTCGAAGGTGAGCCAGGCGAGGCCCTGCGCGTCCGTCTCATGGCGCCAGTGCTTCATCTCAGAGCGCCTCCACCAGCATCGCGCCGCCCAGGCCGCCGCCGATGCAGATCGAGGCCATGCCGCGCCTGGCGTTCTTGCGCTTGAGGAGCCTCAGCATGTGCAGCACGATGCGCGCGCCGGAGGCTCCGACCGGATGGCCGAGCGCGATCGCGCCGCCGTCCACGTTCAGCCTTTCCTCGTCCATCGCACCCATGGCGCCGTCCAGGCCCAGCTGTTCCTTGCAGTAGGCCTCGTCCTTCCACGCCGCGAGGCAACCCAGCACCTGCGCCGCGAAGGCCTCGTTGATTTCCCAGTAGTCCAGGCTGTCCAGCTTCAGGTTGTGGCGCTTCAGGATCGGGGTCGCCGCGTGCACCGGACCCAGGCCCATCTGCGCCGGATCGAGTCCCGCCCACTCCGCATCGACGATGCGGCCGATGGGCGAAAGGCCGTGCTGCTTCACCGCCTCCTCGGAGGCGAGGATCAGCCACGCCGCGCCATCGGTGATCTGCGAACTGTTGCCCGGCGTCACATTGCCGTACTTGCGGTCGAAGAAGGGCTTCAGCTTGGCGAGGTTCTCCATGGAGGAGTCGCGCCGCACGCCGTCGTCCAGCGCGTAGGCATTGCCCTTCGCGTCATACACCGCCTCGACCTCGCCGCCGCCGGCCGCGAGCGCGCCTTCGTCCTGCGCCCGCACCACGCGCTGGTGGCTGCGCACCGAGTAGGCGTCCATCTGCGCCCGCGAAATGCCGAAGCGGTGGGCGAGGTTCTCCGCGGTCTGGCCCATGAGCAGGCCCACCATCGGGTCGGTGAGGCCCTTCATGATGCCGATCACCGGCGCCAGCATCGCCTTGAACGGCAGGCGCGCGAAGAGGGCGGCGCGCTGGCCGGCGCTGCGGGCGCCCGCCATGTCGGCGAACCACAGCACCGCGCGCTCCGGATACAGCAGCGGCGCGCGCGACAGCGCATCCACGCCGCCGGCCATCACCAGGCTGGCGCGTCCCGAGAGGATGTTGCTGATGCCGGAATCGAGCGCCTGCATGCCCGAGGCGCAGTTGCGCATCACGGTCCAGCCCGGCACCTTCTGCCCGCAACCCATGCGCAGCGCGACCACGCGGCCGATGTTGACCTCGTCCACCGAGGGCGCCGCGCAGCCCAGGATCACCTCGTCCAGCTGCGCGGGCTCGAACTTCTGGCGCACCAGCAGCGTCTTGCCCGCCTGCGTGGCGAGGTCGCCCGCGGAGAACACGCCCGGGCGGTTCTTCGCCTTCAGGAACGGCGTGCGCGCGCCATCGACGACGTAGACCGGCTTGTTCATCATGTCAGGCTGCCTTTGCGGCCGGTGTGGCCTTGGATTGGGCTTGCGCGAGCTTCGCCAGGATCTCGGCGCGGCCGAAGTCCTGCGGGAAATCGTCCACCTTGATGACCTGCCTGCGCAGCGACTCCTTGCGCTGCCACTGCGCGCACTCGTCGGCGCTGATGAGGCCGGCGTCCCGCGCCAGCACGCCGAGGTCGGCGCCGGGGCGGGCGATGACCTTGCCCTTCTTCACCGCCTTCCTCAGCTTCTCGTCGATGGGCTCGCAGGCGATTGCCGCGAGGAACGCCGCCTCGAGCACGCCGGTCGGGTCGGATTCGCTCCTTGGCACGAAAATGCCGGCGGTGAGCCGGTCGCGCGTCGCGCCGGGCTTGAGCACGATCTGCGCGCATTCGCGGTTGCGCGAATCCAGCGGCGGGCGGAACGACATGCCCAGCGGGAAGATGGTCCAGCGCAGCAGCGTGGCCAGGCTCTTCACCGGGAAGTTCGACAGGATGGCGTCGATCGCCTCCTGCGCGCGGTACAGCGCGTCGCGCACCGCCCAGCGGATGAGCGGGATGTCTTCTTTGCGGCGGCCCTGGTCTTCATAGTGCTTCAGCGTCGCCGACACCAGGTAGAGCATGGACAGCACGTCGCCCAGGCGCCCGGAGATCTTCTCCTTGCGCTTCAGCGCGCCGCCCATCGCCAGCATCGAGACGTCCGCCAGGAACGCGAACGCCGAGGCGAGGCGCGAGGTGACGCGGTAGTAATGCGCGGTTTCCGGCGCGCCGGTGCGCGGCACCTGCCCCAGGCGCGAGCTGGTGATGCCGTGGATGAAGGTGCGCACGCCGTTGGACAGCGTGTGGCCGATGTGCGAGGTAAAGGCGTCGTCGAATTCGATCGAGGCCGCGGCGCCCGTCATGTCGTTGGCGGCGCGCATCTCGCGCAGCACGTAGGGATGGCAGCGGATCGCCCCCTGGCCGAAGATGATCAGCGTGCGGGTCAGGATGTTGGCGCCCTCGACCGTGATGCCGACCGGCATGACCTGGTAGCCGCGCCCGATCCAGTTGTTGGGCCCCAGGCAGATCCCCTTGCCGCCGTGGATGTCCATGCCGTCGTTGACGCACAGGCGCGCGCGCTCGGTCATGTGGTACTTGGCGATCGCCGAGATGACCGCGGGCTTCTCGCCCAGGTCCACCGCGCCCGCGGTCATGATGCGCACCGCGTCCATCATGTAGCAGTTGGCGGCGATGCGGCCGAGCGCTTCCTCGACGCCTTCCAGCTTGCCGATGGGCGTCTTGAACTGGCTGCGCACGCGCGAGTAGGCGCCGGTGACGCGCGCCAGGCCCTTGGCCCCGCCCACCGACGAGGTCGGCAGGGAAATGGAGCGGCCCGCGGCGAGGCAGCCCATGAGCATCATCCAGCCCTTGCCCGCGTAGTCCTTGCCGCCAATGATCCAGTCGATCGGCATGAACACGTCCTTGCCGGAGTTCGGGCCGTTCTGGAACGCGGCGTTGAGCGGCAGGTGGCGGCGGCCGATGTTCACGCCGGGATGGTTCGTGGGAACCAGGGCGCAGGTGATGCCCAGGTCCTCCTTGTTGCCGAGCAGTTTTTCCGGGTCATAGAGCCGGAACGCGAGGCCCAGCAGGGTGGCGACCGGTCCCAGCGTGATGTAGCGCTTGTCCCAGGTGACGCGCATGCCCAGGACTTCCTTGCCCTGGTACGTGCCCTTGCACACCACGCCGTAGTCCGGAATGGAGGCGGCGTCCGAACCCGCTTCCGGGCTGGTGAGCGCGAAGCAGGGAATTTCGAGGCCCCTGGCGAGGCGCGGCAGGTAGTGGTCCTTCTGCGCATCCGTCCCGTAATGCAGCAGCAGTTCGGCCGGCCCGAGCGAGTTGGGGACCATGACCGAGACGCCGAGGGCGTTGGAGCGCGTCGAGAGTTTCATCACCACCGCCGAGTGCGCGATCGCGGAGAAGCCGAGGCCGCCGTACTTTTTCGGGATGATCATGCCGAAGAAGCCCTTGTCCTTCAGGTACTGCCAGACCTGCGGCGGGAGGTCGAGGCGCTCGTGCGTCACCTCCCAGTCGTCGGTCATGGCGCAGACCTCCTCGCAGGGGCCGTCGAGGAAGGCCTGCTCCTCGGCCGAGAGCCGCGGCGCGGGAATGGCGAGCATCTTGTCCCAGTCGGGCTTGCCCGAGAACAGGTCCGCGTCCCACCACACCGTGCCCGCGTCGATGGCTTCCTTCTCGGTCTGGGACATGTCCGGGAGGATGCGCCGGTAGATGGCGAGCACCGGGTCGCTGATGACCAGGCGGCGCAGGGCGGGGATGTTCAGCACCGCGGCCACGGCGACGAACACCACGCCGAGGATGATGTTGGCGGTGGGGCCGAAGCCGAGCACCACGGACTTGGTGGCGAGCAGGATGCCCGCGCCCAGGGTCCACACCAGGATCGGGGCCTGGAAGTAGGCGAGCGCAAGCAGGACTGCCACGGACACAACGGCGAACACGGCGATGTCGAACATCGGGACCTCCCCCTTGGAACTGCGAAGTCGTTACGCGGCCTTCTTCACGTCCTTGGCGCCCAGCTGCGGCGCGAGCAGGCCGGCGACAAGGAAGGACGTAAGGCGCTCCTCGAGCAGGCGGGCGTCGTAGCGGTCCTCGGGCTTGCAGCCGGCGATCAATTGCACGGTGTCAGTGGCCGCGAGCGTGTAGGCCAGCGTGCCGAACATGAAATGCATGCGCCACACCAGTTCATCCCGCGGCATCTGCGGCAGCGCGCGCTCGAAGGCCGCCTTGAAGCGCTCCATCGCCGGCGCGTACAGGCCTCCGATCAGGGCGCGGATACTCTTGGAGGGGTCGGTGTAGGTGCGCCCGAGCAGGCGGATGAAATTGCGGCCGCCGCACTTGGAATCCTCGATCATCCTCAGGCTGGCGCCGACGAAGGCGCGGATGATGGCCTCGGGCTCGAGCGGCTGGCCGCCGGCTTCCTTCTCCATGCGGTCGATCTCCGCGATGCGCGCGGTATTCATGGGATCGAGCCTGCGCCGGAACACCGCCTCGATCAGCGCGTCCTTGGAGCCGAAGTGGTAGTTCACCGCGGCGAGGTTCACCCCCGCCCTGGCGGTGAGCAGGCGCATCGAGGTGCCCTCGAAGCCGTGCTGCATGAACAGTTCCTCCGCGGCATCGAGGATGCGGAGCTGGGTCTCGTGGTGGGGCTTGACGGCGCGCAGGGTCATGGCAGGGCTCGGTTCAATTCAAACGAACGTTTGAATGTTAGCGATCCGGCCCTTTGACGTCAAGGGGTTCCAGCGCTGGCCATGAAATAGAATGCGCGCCTTTCCATGTCCGCCCACGCCCAACACGCCGCCGCCCCAAAGGAGTCCCTGAAGGGCGATGAATGGCGCGTGCTCGGCCAGCTGCTGCCCTACCTGTGGGAATACCGCGGCCGGGTGGCGCTCGCGCTCGCGTTCCTGGTGATCGCCAAGCTCACCAACGTCGGCGTGCCGCTGGTGATGAAGGAGGTCGTGGACGGCCTCGATCCGAAGCTCGCGATTGTCGCGGTGCCCGCCGCGCTGCTGGCCGCCTACGGCCTGCTGCGCTTCTCCACCACGCTCTTCGCCGAGCTGCGCGACGTGGTGTTCGTGCGCGTGACGCAGCGCGCCATCCGGCGCGTGGCGCTGGGGGTGTTCCGCCACCTGCACAGCCTCTCGCTGCGCTTCCACCTCGAGCGCCAGACCGGCGGCATGACGCGCGACATCGAGCGCGGCACGCGCGGCATCTCGACGCTGCTGTCCTACCTCCTGTTCTCCATCATTCCGGTGATCCTGGAGTTCGCGCTGGTGGCGGCGGTGCTGCTGGGGCGCTTCGACTGGCGCTTCGCCGCGGTGACCTTCGGCGCGGTCGCGGTGTACATCACCTTCACCATCCTCGTCACGGAATGGCGCATCGACATCCGGCGCCGCGCCAACGAGCTGGATTCCCGCGCCAACACGCGCGCCATCGACAGCCTGCTCAACTACGAGACGGTGAAGTACTTCGGCAACGAGGAATTCGAGGCCGGGCGCTACGACGAGAACCTGCGCAAGTACGAGGACGCGGCGGTGCGCTTCGAGTCCTCGCTCGGGCTGCTCAACATCGGCCAGAGCCTGGTGATCGCGGCGGCGGTGACCGCGCTCATGTTCCTCGCCGCCGACGGCGTGGTGGCGGGGACGCTCACCCTGGGCGATCTGGTGCTGGTGAACGCGCTGCTGATCCAGCTCTACATCCCGCTGAACTTCCTCGGCATGGTGTACCGCGAGATCAAGCAGTCGCTGCTCGATATCAACCGCATGTTCAGCCTGATGGGCGAGAACCGCGAGGTCGAGGATCGCGCGGGCGCCCCGGACCTTGATCCCGGGCCGGCGACGGTGGAGTTCCGCGACGTCGATTTCAGCTACGAGCCGGCGCGGCAGATCCTGCGCAAGGTGAGCTTCACCATTCCCGCCGGCCAGCGGGTCGCGGTGGTCGGCCCCTCGGGCTCGGGCAAGTCGACCCTCGCCCGACTGCTGTACCGTTTCTACGACGTCGGCGGCGGCGCCATCCTGGTCAACGGCCGCGACGTCCGCGAAGTGCGCCAGGGGAGCCTGCGCGCGGCGATCGGCATCGTGCCGCAGGACACGGTGCTGTTCAACGACAGCGTGCGCTACAACATCCACTACGGCCGCACCGGGGCGACGCAGGCCGAGGTGATCGAGGCGGCGCGCGCCGCCCACATCCACGACTTCATCGATTCGCTGCCGGCGAAGTACGAGACCACGGTGGGCGAGCGGGGCCTGAAGCTCTCGGGCGGCGAGAAGCAGCGCGTGGCGATCGCGCGCGCGGTGCTCAAGGATCCGCGCATCCTGATTTTCGACGAGGCCACTTCGGCGCTGGATTCGACTTCCGAGAAGGCGATCCAGGCCGAGCTGGAGCGCGTTTCCGTTGGCCGCACGACCCTGGTGATCGCGCACCGCCTGTCCACGGTGATGGACGCCGACCTGATCCTGGTGCTCAGCCAGGGCGCGATTATCGAGCGCGGCAGCCACCGCGAGCTCATCGACGCCGGCGGCGAATACGCGCGCATGTGGGCCCTGCAGCAGCAGGCGGCGGCGGCCGAAGCGGCCCTGGCCCGGGCCAAGGCAGCTTGAACTGACGTTAAGATCCGGTCCTAGAGGCTTAATTTTGCTTGCCTTTTTTCCTATTTCGCAGGTAGACTGTGGATTCGACTGGCAAAAAGTCAATAAAAACACGAACATGCAATCCAGGGAGGACAGGCACCTGCACCATCTGGAGAAAATCGTGGCTTTCGCCGCGCTGGCGGCCATGCTCGCGCTGGGCATCGGTTTCGCGCAGGCGAAGGGGCCGTCCAAGGACAAGGAATCCGAGGCGCTGTTCCTGCGCTCCTCGGTCGCGCTGGTGCAGGACGCGGCCAGCGGCGAGACGCTGTACGCCAAGAATCAGGATGCGCCGGTGCCGATCGCCTCGATCACCAAGCTGATGACCGCGCTGGTGATCCTGGAGCACAAGCTGGACCTGAGGCAGCGCGTGGTGATCAGCGACGAGGATTACGACACGGTGAAGGGCACGCGCTCGCGCCTGCGGCCCGGGTCGGTGTTCACGCGCGACGACCTGATGCTGCTCGCGCTCATGTCCTCGGAGAACCGCGCCGCAGCGGCGCTCGCGCGCACCTTCCCCGGCGGCACCCCGGCCTTCGTCGCCGCCATGAACGCGACGGCGCGCGCCCTGGGCATGTCCGACTCGCGCTTCGTCGATTCCAGCGGCCTGTCGCCGGGCAACGTCTCCAGCGCCACGGACCTCGTGCGCCTGATCGAGGCCGCGCACCGCCATCCGGTGATCCGCGAGTATTCCACGCGCGAGAGCACCAGGGTGAACGTGTTCGGCCGCGAGATGGGCTTTCGCAACACCAACGGCCTGGTGCGCAGCGTGAACTGGGACATCGGCCTGTCCAAGACCGGCTACATCAGCGAGGCCGGAAGGTGTCTCGTGATGCGCGTGCGCGTCGCCTCGCGCGAATTGATCGTGGTGCTGCTCGATTCCTGGGGCAAGCAGTCCCGGATCGGCGACGCCAACCGCATCCGCAAGTGGCTCGAACACCACGCCAAGCTCCCGGCCGGCCGGCCGGGCTAGCGCCGGCGGAAGGCTTCCGCGAGGATGTCATCGCGGGCCTGTCCCTGCCGCGGAAGGCGCTGCCCCCGAAGTACTTCTACGACGCGCGCGGCAGCGCGCTGTTCGAGGCCATCTGCCGCCTGCCCGAGTATTACCCGACCCGCGCCGAACTCGCGCTGACGCGCGCGCACCTCGCCGGCATCGCGCGCTTCGCGCGCCGCGGCTGCACCCTGATCGAGTACGGCAGCGGCGAGAGCCTGAAGTCGCGCCTGCTCATCCGGGCGCTGCGCCCGGCGGCCTATGTCCCGGTGGACATCTCCGGGGATGCGCTGCGCGGCGCCTGCGCGCGCCTCGCGCGCGAGTTTCCCTGGCTGCGCCTCGCGCCCGTGGCGGGGGATTTCTCGCGCCCGCTGGAGATTCCCGGCATCGAGGGTCCGGGGCGTCGCGTGGTCTATTTCCCCGGTTCCACCATCGGCAACCTGACCCCGGACGAGGCGCTCGCGTTCCTGCGCATGACGCGCGGCCAGGTGGGCGTGAACGGCGCCATGCTCGTGGGCGTGGACCTGAAGAAGGACGCCAACGTCCTGCACGCCGCCTACAACGACGCCAGGGGCGTCACCGCGGCCTTCAACCTGAACCTGCTCGCCCGGATCAACCGCGAGCTGGGCGGGAATTTCGACTTGAAGCGCTTCCGCCACTACGCCTTCTACAACGCGACCCTGGGGCGCATCGAGATGCACCTGGTGTCGCTCGCGCGCCAGACCGTGGCCGTGGGCCGGCACCGCTTCGCGTTCGAGCCGGGCGAGTCCATCCATACCGAGAACTCCTGCAAGTACTCGGTCGCGGAGTTCCAGGCGCTCGCCGCGAGGGCGGGATTCCGCGGCGCCAGGGCCTGGACCGACCGGCGCGGGCGCTTCGCCCTGCACGGCCTGGTGTCCGGCTAGGATGTAACCGGTCGGTTACATCAGGCGGCGCTGATGCGCGCCAGGTCGCGCCGGTGGCCGATGGCGAGGGCGACGCGCTCCGCGGCTTCCTTCACCAGCGGCCCCCACTGCGGCTTCATGCGGTCGGCCGGCGACGAGATGGACAGCGCCGCCACCAGCTGGCCGGCGTCGTCGCGCACCGCGGCGGCGACGCAGCGCACGCCCACTTCGGCCTCTTCGGCGTCGGTCGCCCAGCCCTGGCGCTGGATGCGCTCCAGTTCCCGTTCCAGCTGCGGCAGCGTCGAGAGCGTCGCCTTGGTGTGGGGCTTGAGGCCGGTGCGGCGCGCGTACTCGCGCAGGCGGGGGAAGCCCTCTTCCAGCAGGAAGAGCTTGCCGGCGGCGGTGATGTGCAGCGGCGCGCGCGCGCCGACCACGTGCACCACGCGCATCGCCGAGCGGCCCGACGAGGTGCGCTCGACGTAGACGATCTCGTCGTCGTGGCGCACCGAGAGGTTCACGGTCTCGCCCGTCTGCGCGTGCAGCTCGCGCATCACCGGCAGCGCCATCTCGCGCACGTTGATCCTCGACTTCACCATGTTCCCCAGTTCCAGCAGGCGCATGCCGAGGCGGTAGGCGCCGGGCTCGACGCGGTCGACGATGCGGTCCGCGGTCATCGCCGACAGGATGCGGTGCGCGGTCGAGGGGTGCAGCCCGGTGAGCTGGGAAATCTGCTTCAGGCCGATGGGCTCGGGGTGCTGGGCGAGTACGTCCAGCAGCTTCATCATCCGGTCGATGACCTGGATCGGGCTTTTTTGCGCGTCTTTGGCGGCCATGGGGCGCTGATTCTATCCCACGATGTAAAATTCCAGCCCATGCCCGTCGTCACCAACATCGCGGACCTGCGCGAGCTGTCGCGTAGAAGGATCGCAAAGGCAATATTCGACTACGTCGACCGCGGCGCCTACGACGAGGCCACGCTGCGCGCCAACCGCGAGGATCTCGAGGCGCTCAAGTTCCGCCAGCGGGTCGCCATCGACGTCGACAACCGGTCCCTGGCCTCCACCATGCTGGGGCAGGCGGTGGCGATGCCGGTGGCGCTGGCGCCGGTGGGGCTGACGGGCCTGAACTGGGCCGACGGCGAGATCCTGGCCGCGCGCGCCGCCGCGCGCTTCGGCATTCCCTACACGCTGTCGACCATGTCCATCTGCTCCATCGAGGACGTGGCCGGCGCCGTCGCCGAGCCGTTCTGGTTCCAGCTCTACGTCATGCGCGACCGCGGCTTCGCGGCCTCGCTCATCGAGCGCGCGAAGGCGGCGAAATGCTCGGCGCTGGTGCTGACCCTGGACCTGCAGATCCAGGGCCAGCGCCACATGGACCTGAAGAACGGCCTTGCCGTGCCGCCGAAACTCACGCTCGGGACGCTGCTCGACGTGATGACCAAGCCCGGCTGGGCGCTCAACGTCCTCACCGGGCGGCGCAAGTCCTTCGGCAACCTGGAAGGGCGCATCCCGGACGCGAAGAGCCTCAGCACGCTGTCGCAGTGGATCGCGGGCCAGTTCGACCCGACGCTGTCCTGGAAGGACGTCGCCTGGGTGAAGAGCCTGTGGCCGGGCAAGCTGATCCTGAAGGGCATCCTCGACGTCGAGGACGCGAAGATCGCCGCCGACAGCGGCGCCGACGCCATCGTGGTCTCGAACCACGGCGGGAGGCAGCTCGATGGCACCGTATCCTCCATCCGCGGCCTGCCCGAGATCGCGCAGGCGGTGGGTGCGAAGACCGAGGTGCTGTTCGACGGCGGCGTGCGCTCCGGGCAGGACGTGCTGCGCGCGCTGGCGCTGGGCGCACGCGGCGTGATGATCGGCCGCGCCTACGCCTACGGCTTGGGCGCGCTGGGCGAGGCCGGCGTGACGCAGGCGCTGGAGATCATCCGCAAGGAACTGGACGTCACCATGGCCTTGTGCGGGATCAAGGACGTGAAGGAAGCGAGTCCCGCGATCCTGCGGCCGGCCTGAATCCGCCAATCACGTGGGCAACAACCTGGAGCGCTACGCCTGGCTGTCGGTCGCCGCGGCGCTCGCCACCATCGGCCTGAAGACCTGGGCCTGGCAGGTCACCGGCTCGGTGGGCCTGCTCTCGGACGCGCTGGAGTCGCTGGTCAACCTCGCCGCGGCGTTGCTCGCGCTCTCCATGCTGCGCCTCGCGGCCGCGCCGCCGGACGCGGCGCATCCCTACGGCCGGCACAAGGCCGAGTACTTCGCCAGCGGCATCGAGGGCGCGCTGATCGTGCTCGCCGCGGCGAGCATCGCCTGGGCGGCGGTGCCGCGGCTCGCCGCGCCGCAGCCGATCGAGGCGCCGTGGCTGGGGATCGCGATCTCGGTCGCGGCCTCGGCGGTGAACCTGGGCTGCGGGCTGCTGCTCATCTCCACCGGCAAGCGCATGCACAGCATCGCGCTGGAGGCCGACGGCCATCACCTGATGAGCGACGTCTGGACCTCGGCCGGCGTCGTGGCGGGCGTGGCGCTGGTCGCGCTCACCGGCTGGCTGGTGCTCGACCCGCTGATCGCGATCGCGGTGGCGGCGCACATCGTCTGGATCGGCGTCCGCCTGATGCGCCGCTCGGCCAGCGGCCTGCTCGATGCGGCCATCCCCGCGGCCGAGCTGCGCGAGATCGAGAAGATCTTCGCCGAATACCGGCCGCGCTACGGCATCGAGTTCCACGCCCTGCTCACGCGCCAGGCGGGCGCGCGGCGCTTCATCTCCTTCCACCTGCTGGTGCCCGATGCCTGGCCGGTGGATCGCGCGCACCAGCTGTCCGAGGAAGTCGAGGAGCGCATCCGCTCGCTGGTGCCCAACGCCATCACGCTGAGCCACATCGAGCCCATCTCGCACCCCTCGTCGTACGACGACATCAAGCTGGAGCGTTGGTAGCACCGGGAAGGGCGGCGCTCGCGCCGCGCCTCGCCGCGCGCAGCGCGAAGCGCGCCGGATCGAGCGCCGCGACGAGTTTGCGCTCCAGCGGCAAGGGCTCGCCCTCGAGCATCGAGGCCATCAGTTCTCCCGCGAGGCCGGCCCAGATCAGGCCGCGCGAACCGTAGGCGAACGCGCCATACAGGCCGGGACCGCGCGGATCCCCGAGCGCGCCCACCAGCGGCAGGCGGTCGCGCACCGTGGCGCGGAACGCGACGCGGCCTTCGAGCCGTTCCGGATCCAGGCCCGCGCCGGCGCCCGGCAGGATGCGCTCCAGCCGCTCCAGGTTGCCCGCATGGCTGTCGGCGCGCGGCAAGGGGTCCTCGTCGCCAATGTCGTAGCTCGCGCCCACCGCCGAGAGCCCGTCCACCGCGGGCAGCGCCATGCCGCCGCGCAGCACCACGGCCCTGAGGCCCGCGATGCCGGGCACGAGGCTCAACTGCCCGCGCACGCGGCGCAGCGGAATCGAGGGCTGCGGCGACAGGCGCAGCGCGTCGGCGGCGTTGGCGAGGATCACCACCGGCGCTTCGCCCAGCACCGTGCCGCGCGCATCCTTCGCGATCCAGGCATCGCCTTCGCGTGAAAGCGACGCCACCTCGCGCTGCAGGCGCGGGCGCAGGCGAGCGCCGCAGGCCGCGAGCAGGGCGTTCACCAGCGAGCGCGGCTGGATCCAGCCGGATTCCGGAAACCACAGCCCCCCGGCGGAGAGCGCGACGCCCGCGACCTTCCCGGCCTGCACGGCATCGAGCAGCTGGGCGAAGCCGGGCGGCGGCGCGAGCGCCTCGAGCGCGCGGCGTTGCGCCGAGGCCTCGTCGCCGTCGCGCGCAAGCTGCAGCAGGCCGCACTGGTTCCATGACAAGCCCTCGAGCGTGTTCCACTGCCGCAGCGCGTGCAGGTACGCGGCCCGCGTCAGGCGCGCGAACAGGCTGTCGTCGGGGGTGAGGACGGGGTGGAAGGCGCCGGCGTGGTTGCCGGAGGCTTCGGCGGCGGTGACTGGATGGCGCTCCAGCAGCGCGACCTCCCAATCGCGCGCCGCGAGGCGCTCGCAGGCCGCTGCACCCGCGACGCCCGCGCCGATGACGAGGGCGCGGCGCTCGACGGGCGCGGCAGCCTCGCGTTCGACGCTCCGCGGCGCCAGCTGCGCCACCAGCATCTCGCTCTTGCGCGCGAAACCGCGGCGCTTTTCGGCGACGAAGCCGGCGTCGCGCAGGCCCTCGCGCACCGCCGCGGCCACGCTCCAGGTCGCGGCGATCGCGCCGGGCGCGGCGAGGCGGGCGAGCTGCCGCATCACCGGCTGCGACCACATGGCCGGGTTCTTCGCCGGGGCGAAGCCGTCCAGGTAGATCGCGTCGGCGGCGAGCGTGAACTGCGGCAGGGTGTCCGCCACGTCGCCCAGCGCGAGCGTGAGGACGACGCGGCCGCCGTCGAACGAAACGCGATGGAACCCGGGCACCAGCGTCGGCCAGTTCGAGCGCAGTTCCTCGGCGAGCGGCGCCAGCGCCGGGTAGGCCGCGTGCAGGACCGCGAGGTCCTGCTCGGTGAAGGGATGCTTCTCGATCGAGGCGAACTGCAGCCGGCCGCAGCGCTGCGGGTCGTCGCGCCAGGCCTGCCAGGTGGCGAGGAACGCCAGGCCGAAGCCGAAGCCCAGTTCCAGGACCGTGAATTGCTCCCGTCCCTGCCAGCGCCCGGGGAGCCCGGTGCCGTGGATGAAAACGTGCTCCGCCTGCGCCGCCCCGCCCTCGGCGCTGTGGTACGGGTCGTCGTAGACGGCCGAGCGCGGCGTGCCGTCGGCGCCGAAGGCGAGGCGCGCCGGGACCAGTGCCTCAGGCACCGAGCGGCAGCGTGTGCACCTCGCGCTGCGGCGGCGCGATGGCAATGCCGCGGCGCCGGAACCCCGCGAGCACCGCCTGGTTCACCTCGCCGATCGCCGGACCGTAGTCGGGGACGTTGACCCAGGGGCCGACCAGGATCGACACCCGGGCGTCGGCGAGCTGCGTCACGCGCACCAGGTGCGCCGGGTCGCGCAGCACGCGTGCGTTGGCGCGCAGCGCCTCGTCGATGGCGCCGAGCGCGCCGGCCAGGTCGGCCTCCTGCGCCACCGCGACCTCGAGCGCCAGCTGCCGGATCTTGCCGAAGTTGTGCAGGATCTCGCCCACGATGCGCCGGTTCGGGATCACCACCCGCGACAGGTCCGGATGCCCGAGGATGGTGTTGAACAGGCTGATGTCCAGCACCTCGCCTTCCTCCTTCGCGATGGAGATGTAGTCGCCGACGCGGAACGGGCGGGTGAAGATGATGGTGAGGCCGGCGGCGACGTTCGAGAGCACGCCCTGCATCGCCAGCGCGATGCCGGCCCCCGCCACGCCCAGCCCGGCGATCAGCGGCAGCAGTTCCACGCCCAGGTTCTGCAGCGCCACGATGCCGAACAGCGCCAGCACGAAGATGCGCACGATGCGCTCCACCAGCTGGCGCACCGGCGGCTCGAGCTGGAAGCGCGCCAGCATGCGGATGGTGGCGCGGCCGGCCCACTGGCCGGCGAAGTAGCCCATCACCAGGATGACGATCGCCACCAGCACCTTGGGCCCGAACTTCAGCGCCAGGTCGATGGCCGTCATGCGGACCTGGTCCAGCGCTTGCAGCGGTTCTCCCATGGGATGTCCTTTGGATTTGCCTTACATTATCGCAGTCATCGCATGGAGAATGTCCGCATGAACAAGCCCGCCGACCGCATTGCCCAGTCACAGCTCGCCACCGTCCCCGCCTGGATCAACGGCAGGGCCGTCGTGCCCGCCGGCCGGATGGGCAACGTCTACAACCCCGCCACCGGCCGGGTGACGAAGCAGGTGCCCTACTGCGACGCCGCGGCCATCGACGCCGCAGTGAAGGCCGCCGCCGCCGCGCTGCCGGAATGGCGCGACGCCTCCATCCTGCGCCGCGCGCGCGTGATGCAGAAATACCTCGCCCTGCTGCAGGCCAACCAGAAGGACATCGCGCGCCTGATCACCGCGGAGCACGGCAAGACCCTGCCCGACGCCATGGGCTCGGTGCAGCGCGGCATCGAGGTGGTGGAGTTCGCCTGCGGCATCCCGCAGCTGCTGAAGGGCGAGTATTCGGAGAACGTCGGCACCGCGGTGGATACCCACACCGTGCGCCAGCCGGTGGGCGTGTGCGCCGGCATCACGCCGTTCAATTTCCCGGCCATGGTGCCGATGTGGATGTTCCCGATGGCGATCGCCTGCGGCAACACCTTCATCCTCAAGCCCTCCGAGAAGGTGCCCTCGGCCTCGATTCGCATGGCGGAGCTCTTCAAGGAGGCGGGCCTGCCCGACGGCGTGTTCAACGTGGTGCACGGCGACAAGGCCGCGGTGGACGCGATCCTCGCCCACCCCGGCATCGCCGCGGTGAGCTTCGTGGGTTCCACGCCGATCGCGAAGTTCATCTACGAGACCTGCGCGAAGAATGGCAAGCGGGTGCAGGCGCTGGGAGGGGCGAAGAACCACGCCGTGGTGCTGCCGGACGCGGACCTGGAGTTCGCCGCCGACGCGTTGATCGGCGCCGGCTACGGCTCGGCGGGCGAGCGCTGCATGGCCATCTCCGCGGTGGTCGCGGTGGGCGCGGCCGCCGACCCGCTGGTGGCGCTGCTGAAGAAAAAGGCGCAGGCGATCAAGGTCGGCCCGGGCGACCAGGACGGCATGGACATGGGCCCGCTGGTGACCGCGGAGCATCGCGACAAGGTTGCGTCCTTCATAGCCCAAGGCAAGAAGGAGGGCGCCACGCCGGTGCTGGACGGCAGCACGCCGCCGGTGAAGGAAGGCTACTTCCTCGGCGCCACGCTGTTCGATCACGTGAAGCCCGGCATGGAGGTGTACAAGAACGAGATCTTCGGCCCGGTGCTGGGGGTGTTGCGCGTGAATACCCTCGACGAGGCCATCGCGCTGGTGAACGCCAACCCCTACGCCAACGGCACCGCCATTTTCACCGAATCAGGCGGCGCGGCGCGGCGCTTCGAGAACGAGGTCCAGGTCGGCATGGTCGGCATCAATGTGCCCATCCCGGTGCCGGTGGCGTTCTATTCCTTCGGCGGCTGGAAGAATTCGCTCTTCGGCGACCTGCACGTGCACGGCATGGAGGGGGTGAAGTTCTACACCCGCACCAAGGTCGTCACCACCCGGTGGCCCCACCAGGACACGCCCGCTCCCGGCCTCAACATGCCGACCCTCGGCTGAAAACAGGGACAGACCACGTTTTCGCGACGGACCCCATGACGCTACCCAAATACCAGACCCTGAATGTCGAACCGCGCGGCGAGCACGTGCTGCTGGTGACCCTGAACCGCCCCGAGGCGATGAATTCGCTCAATACGCAGATGGGACATGACCAGGTCGACCTCTGGCGCCGCCTCACCGAGGACCCGGGCCAGGTGCGCTGCGTGGTGCTCACCGGAGCCGGCGAGCGTGCCTTCTGCGCCGGCGCCGACCTCAAGGAGCGCGACGGCATGAGCGTGGAAGTCTGGCGCGTGCAGCATGAACTCTTCGAGCGCGCCTTTGCCGGGCTGGTCGAGTGCCCGGTGCCGGTGATCGCCGCGGTGAACGGCCATGCCCACGGCGGCGGGCTGGAGATGGCGCTGTGCTGCGACTTCATTTTCGCCGCGCAGGGCGCGCGCCTCTCGCTGCCGGAGGTGAGCCGCGGCCTGATGCCCGGCGGCATGGGCACGCAGAACCTCGCCCGCGCCATCGGCGAGCGCCGCGCCAAGGAACTGGTGCTCTCGGCGCGCGCGCTGACCGCGGAGGAGGCGCTCGCCTGGGGCCTCGCCAACCGCGTCTGCGCGCCCGGGAAACTGCTAGAGGAGGCGCTCGCGGTGGCCGAGGCCATCTCAGGCAACGGGCCGCTCGCGGTGCGCCAGGCGAAGAAGTCCATCCACTACGGCCTGGGCATGGATCTGCTGACGGGTTATCGCTTCGAGATCGAGGCCTACAACCGGCTGGTGGACACCGACGACCGGCGCGAGGGCGTGAACGCCTTCGTCGAAAAGCGCAAGCCCCGCTTCACCGGCAAGTAGGCCGTGCGGCTCGCGGACTGGTCGCTGCAGTTCTACCGGCTGCCCTACGCCCGCGAAGTGGTGTGGGCGAATGCGGTGGAGAACTCGGGGCTCTACGCGCTGCTGACGCTGCGCTCCGCGGAGGGCGCCACCGGCATCGCCGAGGGCACCCTCAAGGACACCTGGAGCGGCGCGTCGCCGAAGTCGCTCGCCGCGGTGCTGGAGGACATCCTCATCCCCAGGCTGAAGAAGCTGGACCTCGCGGACCACAAGGCTGTTTCCGCCGCCTTTGCCGGCATCCCCGAGAACCGCATGGCCAA
>JALHLN010000045.1 GCA_022844545.1 Burkholderiales bacterium
CGCGCAGAAATCCGTGCGCGAGGATTCCGCATTCGAGAAAGGCCTCGAACTCGTCCCTGACGAACGCGGGCAGGCCCGTGCCGGTCCTCGCTTCGACCTGAGCGAGGAACGTCTCGAGATGCTCCCGCACCAGCCGATGCAGGAGCGTCTGCTCGGGCCGCCGCCGCTCGTACTGGACCGTGTGCGCCGGCGTGGCGCGCAACGCTGGTTTGCGCTCCGCTTCCATCCGGATGCAAACGCGCGAACCACGGTTGCGCGGCACCGCGACTTGGCAAGTGCCAAGAAAAGCCCGCCGCAGTCAACGAGCGGCACAGCGCGCGCGTTGAGGAAGATCGTGCCGATACGAAGTGCGGCGCGGTTCGGGCCAGCGGATTCCTCGCAGATGTAACCGATCGGTTACTTTTGGACCTCCTAGCGGCCCGCCTCCTCGATCAACTTGCGCGCCTGGGCGAAGGCGGTGTTCGCCACCGGCACCCCGGCGTAGATCGCCACCAGCATCAGCATTTCCTTGAAATCCGTGTCCGAGAGCTCGCGCGCGAGTCCGGCGCGCGCGTGCAGCTCGAATTCTTCCCAGCTCTTCAGGGAAACCAGCATCGCCAGCACCAGCAGGCGGCGCTGGCGGTCGTCGAACACCGGCCCGGTCCACATCTCGCCCCAAGCGTAGCGAGTGATGAGCGCCTGGAACTCGTCGGTGACGGGGTGCCGCCAGCGCCCCGGCGGCACGACTTGCTGGCGAGTCTCGCCGCTACACCATCGTCGCCAGGCCGATGGTTACTGCGGACTCAGGTGGCGCGCTTGCGGCGCAGCCTGGCGACCTGGTCCGGGCTCAGGCAACGCGGCTTCTCATGGCGCGGGGGCAGGTAGAGCTTCGCCGTGGCTTCGAGTTCCTCCACCGCGTCTGCCGCCGCCGCATGCGTGGATCCCGCGACCACCGGCCCGTGGTTGGCGAGCAGCACCGCATGGTGCTGGCCCGCGAATCCGCGCACGGCGTTCGCCGGCGCCATACCGCCCACCGTCGCCCCAGAGGCGCCCGTGGCCTTTAGCGCGTCAATGGCCTCGCGGCGGAAGGTCTCGAACTGGCTCTTGCCGGGATAGTCCGGCTCGTTCTCAAGGGTGACCGCGTCACCCGAGACCTTGACCGACCTCTCCGGACGGGTGACGACGAAGTCCTTGCCGGTGTTCGGGTCGACCAGTGCGGCTTGGGCGGTGGCTTCGGTGATGGGCATGGAGATTTCCGTCGGGAGTGCGGTCGGAAGCGGCGCGTCAGTGCGAGCAAGAAGCGCCGCTTTCCCTCTGGCGCGCCGATGCAACTCCGCAAGCTCTTTGTCATCACCGCCCTGCCCTACGTCGACGGTGCTTATGTCTCGTCGCGGGCCACCAATGGAAGAAAAAAGCAGTGCGCGCGAACTGGGCTCGAGCGCCCGCCTTTGGCCCGGCTGATGCGCGGGGGCGAGCAGCTCGCCTGCCGGAACCGCAGGGCATCCGGCGCCTCGCCCCGGGTGACAAGTCAGCCGGAACGGCGTCAGGCCTCGCTTTCGAACAGGAACATGACGTGGTTCTGCTCAGTGAGTCGGCGGACCAGTGGATCGTCGTATACCGGCTCCGTGGCGACTATTCGATAGCCGAGTTCCTTCAGTAGGGGCGCGAAGTCGCGCCGGGTCCCGTCGGCTTCGGCGGTTAAAAAGCGGCGCTCGTCGTTCGGCACGATCATCAGCCGGCGCACCCCGATTTCCCTCACTTTTCTCAGCCACCAGTCGACGGCGGTGTACGTGCACTCCGAGAAGCTGTGGACGTTGAGTGCCAGATCGTATTCGCCGGGCCGGAGCTGTTGCTCCAGTTCGTCCATCGGCAGCACTCGAGCACACCCGCCCAGGCCCCGATGGCGGAGGTAAAAGTCGCTGAGAAAGGTCGATTCCGGCACGGCGTCGACGCAGGTGTAGGAAACGACACCGTCGGTCGCCTCCAGCATCCGGTGCGCCAACCGGCCGTATCCGGCACCAATGTCGAGCACCCGGAGATTCCCGGCGGTCAGAATACCCCAATGCCTATGCAGGAAATTCAGCTCGATGACGGACTCGAGCAAGTCGCGACTGATTCGGCCGCCGCCGTCGAACTCCACCGACAGGCAGCCGAACGCGCCATCCTCCCGGAGCCGCTGCAGCAGCCGCATGGAGTCTTTGCGCAAAGTCTCCTGCATGAAAATAAAGTAAGTCAGCTTGGCCAAGCGTTGACTCGAGGTCGCGTAGGACCATACGTACGCGTTGTCAGACCGAAAGTAACGAAGATCCAAACCGCCATGGCCGATGTCGGGGCTCCCTCCCGAGGCGCCGGCTCTCGCCCCCCACACAGAATGAAGCGCGATAGGCAGCTTCACGCGCGAGTACCGGGCGCGAAGCTCGTCAAGCTTCGCCAGCTCCGGGCCGAACACGCTGGCGAGCGTCGTAGTCGAGTCCAGGCGCTCGCGCTCGGCATAGACCGCCTGCTCCTCCGGGGAGAGGCGAATGATGTCGTAGCCAGCTCTTCGAATCGCGCGCCGGACTGATCCACGCAGAATCCTAGACAAGGTCATCGCTTCTCCGGCAAGTTCCGATCGGCAAAACTCACTGGGCGAGAACCAACTCTAGGTGTTCCGTAAGACAATGTTCGGGAACTTGGAGGTCATATCCTTCTGCGCCTCGGCGATGCGCACCGCGCGGCGGCGCGCGATGTGCTTGTAGATCGCCGAGACCCTGCCGTCCGGCTCCGATACCAGCGACGGCTTGCCAGAATCGGCCCGCTCGCGGATCGAGCCGTCCAGCGGCAATGCCCCGAGCAGCTCGGTGCCATAGTCATTGCACGAACGGATAGGAGAATCAATCCGGCGCTGTCCGCGTGACGTTGCATGAAAACCCTATTCTCCCTGTTACGCGGTCCCGGCGCACAATCGCGCAACGGTGCTTGTGTCTCGTCGCGGGCCATGACTGCGGAAAACTCCACGCCAATCTATCCGCTTGGCGCCGGTTGGGCAATAGAGACTCGCGTCGAGGCGAACCCGCCCCTCGCGCGGCGAACTCAGGCGATGTCGGGAGCGGCATGGTAGGTAAGTACGGGCGCGGATGATGATGGCGGATCGCGGGCGGGCGGCCCGGTCTGCGTTCCTTGCGATTGCTGAGATGTCCAGAATCCCGGTCGGAGAAGGATCCTGCGGTTGCACAGGAATTTCAAACCACCCCTTGTCCCGATGAACGACGGTATCGCCGGGCCAAGGAGCAGGGAATGGCGCGATGCTTGGTGCAGATTTCCTGCTCTCGGTGACCATTGGACCCCTGATTCGACCCGAATCGCCTCATTTCGACGCCGTTTGACCACTCCGTGCGAGCGTGGGCCACCCGGGATCGTCAGCCCCGCTGCAGAACCTGTCGGCTTGAGGATCAGGCGGCTTCGAACAGATCGAGCCGAGGCGCCGGGGCACAACTGCGCGCGCGAGGTGCTGCGCCATTGGGGCAGGTGGATGCCGCCCTGATGTAACCGAGCCGCGAATTTAACAACGAAGTGCGACATCCGAATGAGTGAAAGGTGAGGATGCGCACGGGTATACCTTTCTCGATGCCTAGTCAGGAAAGGAAGACCCGATGTGCTACGCGCACCTCACCCAAAGGGAACGCTATCAGATTGAAGTACTAAGGCAAAGCAATGTCCGAGCGACGCTGATCGCCAGGAAGCTCGGCGTGCACCGTTCAACGGTTTACCGTGAGCTTCGGCGTGGCGCTGGAGTTGGAGGTCGCTACGAAGCCAAACCTGCGCAGTTGGCTGCCGAGCGGCGAATTCGCCGCTCGGCAGCCAACCATCCGCGCAAGCCCGCCTCCTGGTGGCGCGTTGTTGCGCGCCGGCTGCGGCGAGAATGGGCACCCGAGGAGATTCGGGGCGAGGCGATACGGTTTGGGCAGCCCCACGCCTCGGTGCCGGCGATCTACGCCTGGATTCGACGCCAACGGGCGCGCGGCAAAGCCTTCCACAAGCAGCTGCGTTACTTCCATCGGCGCGAGCAGCGTCTGGAGCGCCTTGCCCGCAGAGGGCACAAGCCCCGCCCGAGCATCCATGATCGTCCCCAGGAGGCCCGGGATCGGCGCGTGCCCGGGCACTGGGAAGGCGACACCATGCGCGGCTCATCGAGCCAGAACGACGTTGTGCTCGCCCTGGTCGAACGCACCAGCCGCCTGGTGCGGCTGCGCCTGTGCCGGCCCGGTGCGCCGCTGTCGGACACCGTCAATCAGCACATCAAGCAAACGCTCAAAGGTCGTCCGGTGCGCAGCCTGACCTTCGACAACGGCGCGGAGTTCATGCGCTACGAAGAGCTGCAACGCGATATCTGCCCGGTGTACTTCTGCGATCCGCGTTCGCCCAACCAGCGTGCCACCTGCGAGAACACCATCGGCCTGGTGCGCCAGTACCTTCCCAAGGGATGCGACCTCACCAAGGTCTCGGCCCGCGCACTAGCCTTCGTTGAACGGCGCCTGAACGAGCGCCCGCGCAAATGCCTGGGCTTCAGAACCCCGTTCGAGGTATCGTCCGCTTCACAACCCGACGTCGCACTTCGAAGTTAAAACCGCCGAGCGGTTACATCAGGGGCACTTCAGCGGCCCGCTTCCTCGATCAGCCTGCGCGCCTGCGCGAAAGCGGTGTTCGCCACCGGCACCCCGGCGTAGATCGCCACCAGCATCAGCATTTCCTTGAGATCCGTGTCCGAGAGTTCGCGCGCGAGGCCGGCGCGCGCGTGCAGCTCGAATTCTTCCCAGCTCTTCAGCGAGGCCAGCATCGCCAGCACCAGCAGCCGGCGCTGGCGGTCGTCGAACACCGGCCGCGTCCACATCTCGCCCCAGGCGTAGCGCGTGATGAGCGCCTGGAATTCGTCAGTAAAAGGATGCCGGTTGGCGAGGCGCGATTCGACGTACTTGGCGCCCAGCAGTTCCTTGCGGCGCGCGAGGCCGGCGTCGTAGCGAGCCTTCTCCGAGTCGAACCCGGCGGGGAGCAGGAAGCCGCAGATGGCGTCCACGTACGCGTCCGGGCACTCGGGCGGAGGCAGGTGGGCGCAGGGTAGTTCTACGTACTGCGCGCCCGGCACCGCCTTGGCGATGGCTTGTCCGGCCTCCGGCGTGGTCGCGAGGTCGCGCTTGCCGACCACCACCAGCGTGGGCGCCTTGATCTTCGCAAGCGAGCCGCGCTGGTCCATGTCGCGGATCGCCGCGCCGCAGCCGATGTGGCGATCGCTGATCACCGTGTGGACGTAGCGCTGCGCGAGCTGGTTGGCGAGCATCAGGCCGGTTGGCTTGGCGCCGACGATGAAAGCATCCGTGTCCACGCTCGCGGATGCTACTCTCCCGCCTAGACACTCCGGACCGGCGGGTGCATCGATGCTCGTATCCTACTTCGACGGCTCGCCCAACCTCGCCAAGGTGACCCTGTTCCTCGAGGAGGCCGGCCTGCCCTACGAGGCCATCCGGTCGACACGCGCAAGGGCGAGCAGTTCAGCCTCACCTACCAGGCGGTCAACCCCAACGGCAAGGTGCCGGCGACCGTCGACGGCGAGGTTGCTGTGTTCGACAGCAACCCGGTCCTGCCGTATCTGGCCGAGAAGACCGGCAAGTTCCTGCCCGCCGGCACCCCGCCGGTGCGCGCGCGGTCGCGCTGAAGGACAAGCACAAGTTCAAGGCCGAAATGGACCACGAGGCGCTCGGTCACACGTTCAAGCACCAATCTCCGGGCGCTGCCTGAGCGCCTGATGAATCGGTCCGCGATGTCGGTCCGCGCTGCGCCACTCGTTCTGGGCGAGGAGGCGATCCCGGAAGAAGAGGCGTCCGCCATCGCGCAGATCGTCGCTGTCGTACACGACCTGCTGGACACGTCGGCACGGCCCGTGCCGCGGCAGGAGCACGGCAAGGGCCACGGCGTGGTGCGGGCCGAGTTCCGGGTCGCGGCGGGCTTGCCCGAGGCGCTGCGGCAGGGCGTTTTCCGCGAGCCGCGCAGCTATCAGGCGCTGGTGCGATTCTCCAACGGCGGCCAGCGCGACGAGTCGGCCCGGGACGCGCACGGGATGGCGATCAAGCTGTTCGGCGTCACGGGGCCCAAGCTGCTCGAGGAGGAGCGCGAAGCCTCCACGCAGGACTTCGTCCTCCTCGACCACCCGGTGTTCTTCATGCGTGACGCAGCGTGCTACGCCCAGTTCTCCCGCGCGCTAGGCGCAGCTTCCGCATGGAGTCGCCTCGGCTGGCGCGCAAGCGCGCCGGTCAAGTTGCAAAAACTGGCGCTGTTCGGACACCTCTACTGGAACTACCTGCGATCCCACCCCGAGGAAAGGAAGCTGCTGCTGCCTGTGCGCAAGGCCCCGCCCCCGAGCGGGCTCGACATTCCGTACTGGAGCACGACGCCCTACCGGCTTGGCTCTCACGCGGTGCGCTGGTCGGTGCGCCCGCGGCGCGACGCCGCGCTGCTGCCGGACCAGGCGCCGCCTGCACCCGCCGATCCCGCGCTGCGCGAGCCGGGGAACCGGCTGCGAGCCGCGCTGGTCGCACAGCTCTCCGGACGCGATGTGGCGTTCGATTTCTTCGCGCAGCGCCAGACCGACCCTGTGGCGATGCCGATCGAGGATCCCACCGTCGCCTGGAGCGAGGAACGCTCGCCCTCGGTCATGCTCGCCACGCTGCACATCCCGCGGCAGGCGTTCGACACGCCGCGTCGCCGCGCGCTGGGGGAGGCGCTGTCGTTCTCGCCCTGGCACGCCATCGCGGAACACCGGCCGCTGGGCGGCATCAACCGGGCACGTCGCAGGATCTACACGGAGCTGGCGAGCAGGCGGCGTGAGCTGAACCAGACGGCGAACGTCGAGCCCGACGAGGGCTGGCTCACCCGGGAGTGGGATTCCTGAGCGAGACGCCCGCCAGGTGGCGGGCGAGTTCTTCCGGCGAGCCGTCGCGCCAGTCGCCGCAGATTTCCTCGATGGTCGTCAGTCCGAGCATGCGGTAGCTCTCGGTCTGGGATTCGTCGAACCACTGGTCGCTGGTGCTCTGGTGCGGGAAGTCCGGGTGCGTCCGGCCGTAATTGTCGACGTCCGGCGGCTCGTTGCCCCGCAGCATCGGCTTGACGTAGATCAGCCAGCCGTCCGCCGCGCCCGGTTCCACTGCCGAATAGCCGATGCTCGCCACGGCGCAGCGCCGGCTGTGCTCGCGCAGGGACCGCAGCGAAGCTTCGCCGAACGTGATCGGGATTCTCAGATCGATGCGGATCTTGCGCAGCGCGTTGCCGAGGTCGTCGAAGGCAAAGCCCGGGTCGCAGCCGCCGTCGAGCACGACGATGCAGCGGCAGCGGCGCAGCACCATTTCGTAGAGACCGAGGTTCTCGAAGTGGCCGCCATCCGAGAGGTAGACGTAGGGGTTGCGGTTCGAGGTCAGCCCGAACGCCTCCTTGACCAGCGAGCGGATCGCGGAACGCGGACCCGCATGCCGCCAGGTCCGCGCGCCGGCCGCGCCGGGATTTCCCAGCCAGGCACCGAGCCGCGCGTTCAGCAGCGTCATGATGAAGCCGGTCGCGGGCGAGGAGCGGAATCCCATGCTGGGGCTCGCCGCGGCGCCGGAGATGGCCATCGCTGTGCCGAGCGAAATGCCCCCGGTTCCGCCGTAGTGCGCCGAACGCCGATAGCCGAGCTCGTAGTTGCCGCAGTGCAGCGGCGAGACAGTGAAGGTCTGCGCCTTGCGCTGCTGCCAGGCGAGGCGGTTCGCCGCCACCAGGTTCAGCGTCAGGTTCACGACGTGCAGCGGCCTGAAGCGCGGGTCCAGCGCGTGCATCGGCAGGTTGTCCTCGCGCGCGAAGCCGGTGAACTTGTTCGCATTGCGCTTGGAATTCGACGCGCCGAGGTAGGCGCGCACCAGCCGCTCCCGGTACATGCCGTGCAGCGAGAACATGTTGATGTTGATGTAGCGGGCCATGACCCAGCCGGTCGCCAACAGCGCGAGCAGCAGCGCCGCCTGCAGCGCGAGGCTGGAGCGCGAGAGCACCGCGAAGTGATCGGTCCAGGGCAGCGGCGCGCCGCCGACCCCGGCGACCTGGAACGCCGCGATGCCGCCCGCGCCCGGCAGCAGTTGTGCGCTGGCAAGCAGGATGTTGGTAGCCACGGACAAGGCGACGGCGAGCGCGAAGATGAACGCCGCAGGCGCGGCGCCGATCGCGACCGAGGCGACGATCCAGGCCTTGCCGGGCTTCGCCCCGCCGCGGGGTGCATGCCTCGCCAGCAGATTGCCGCCGAACGCGCTCGCCCAAGCGCTGGCCGCGCCCACCACCGCCGCCGCCTGGGCCGCCCAGGTTTCCCACTCGATCGCCCACTTCGGCGCGATCAGCACCGTGGCGCACACCAGGGTCCAGCCAGCGCAGACCATCAGCACGCCGGCCACGCTGCGCGACATCCATTCCCGGTCCTCGTCCTTCAGGAAGCGGCTGGACAGCCCGACGAACAGGACCGTGCCCAGGGCATGGCCGAGCAGGATGGCGGGAGGCGCCAGCGTCACGTATTCCGGCCACGACGTCACGCTACCGGGATTCGGGCTCCAGAGCAGGAAATTGGTCGTCGTCCAGCTCGCGGTGCCCGTGCCGGCCGCCATCAGGACGATCGCGAGCGGCAACGGCCCGAACAGCCGGCGCCGCCGCGCCGCGTCCCGCATGGCGAGCAGCGCGGCGATCCAGGCCAGCAGGCTCGGCACCAGCGTCGCTAGGATCTGCCGCGGCAGACTGCCCTGCTGCGTGAACGCGCTGCCGAGATAGTAGAGCGAATCGAAGGCGATGTAGGCTAGCGACGAGCCGACAAGGGGCAGCAGGACCTTCACCAGGTAATCGGCGTGCGTGTGGTCCTCGTTGCCGACGCCGGGCAGGTAGCGCAGCGTATTGAACAGCGCGGTGGCGAAAAGCACGCCGGCGAGCAGGGGCAAGCCGTAGTGCACGAAGCCCGATCCACCGATCGCATCGAGCTCGGCCGCGCCGTAGTCGGGCTCGGCGCCGGCGAACACGATGTCGCCGAACAGCAGCTCCGGCAGCGCCAGCACCGACAGATAGAGCCGCGGCAGCAGCAGCCCGGCCATCAGCAGCGGGATCAGCACCATCCAGTTGAGCAGGAGGTTGCGCAGCACGGTGGCGGCCAGCGTCCAGGTATCGGCCGACAGCAGGCCGATCTTCGGAGACAGGTAGTTGTTGTAGTCGCGCAGGTGCTCGATCGGATCGGGTGCGCCGGGCGCCGCCGGTTCGCCGCCGGGCCGCAGCTGCGGGATCACGTTCGCCAGGCCGCCGACGCGGTTCGACCATGCGGTCAGCCAGCTGCCGATGTAGCCGCCGCCGGACACCGTCGACAGGTAGTCGAACTGCTCCAGCACGCGGCGCCCGGCCAGTCCCTGGAGCGCGCCGAGCGCGAAGGTGGCGCTGCGGATGCCGCCGCCGGAAATGCACAGCGCGCTGAACGGGTGGGAATCGGCGTGCGCCTTGCGGTACAGCGCCGCCACGTCCGTTTCGTCGGCGTAGCCGTGGCCGGGGCGCAGCGCTTCGAACTCGGCGCGCAGCACCTGCGCCAGGTCCAGCGGCGCCTCGTCTGCCCCGTCGGTCGCCCAGTCCATGGTCAGAACGTCTTCAGGTACTCGATCAGATCGCCCACCTTCGATTCCAGGATGCGGCGAGTGATCTCCCTGCGGTCGGCGACCGGATCGAGGCCGGAGAGATCCGGGCACAGCGTGCTGCCGTAGGAATGGCCGCTGTTGCTGAAGCCGAAGACGCCGGTGTCGTACTCCTTGACCAGTTGAGTTTCATGCGGGCTGTAGCGCTCGCGCGGCCGCACGGCCCATTCGAAGCCGACCAGCGCCTCGTCGTAGAACAGCACGCCGCGCAGGAACTTCTTCGGCCGCGCCTGCGGGCAGAACAGCTGGCCCAGCGTCGGCACCGAACCGTTGTGCAGGTAAGGCGCGCGCGCCCAGATGCCGTGCTGCATGTCCACCTTGTAGCCGTGCTTGCCCTCGCGCACGCGCCCCGGGGTGTCCTTGAAATAGTCGTCGTTGGAGGTCGCCCAGTCGCGGACCACCTTGCCCTCCTTGTCGTGCGGCAGGCACCACTCGTTGCCCGGATTGTTGGCGACGAAGATGCGGCAAGCCTCCATCACGAGACTGGCGAGGCCAAAGCGCGAGATGTCCGTGTTGACGCGCGCGCGGTTCTCGTCCACGCCGAGGTGCCTGGCCGGCACCACCTCGGCGCTGTGCGGCCGGTGGCAATCGCTGCAGACCTCGGTCTTGCGATTGAGGTGTTCGCCGTTGAAGATCGCCATGCCTCGCCGAGCCCGCTCGCGATCGACGGCGAACGGGTAAGGCGGCGGCGGCAGGTTGCTGATGAACGGATTCAGCGGTTCGTGGATCCGCACGTTGACTTTCGCCGGATCGCCGGTGGCCGAGGTGCCGGAAGCGAGCGTGCGCGCCGAGGCGCCCTGGTTGCCGTCCCAGTTCGCCAGTTCGCGGTGCCCGGTCCAGCTCAGGCTCGGGATATCCGCAGGCCCGGGGACGGGCGGCGCCCACTGTCCGATGCTGTCGCGGATGACCTGCCCCGCGGCAAGCAGCTCCTTCGCATTGCAGGACGGCCCCGGATTCACGCCGAGCAACCCGAACAGCGGGTTCTGCCAGTTGTCGCGGCAGATGAACCGCAGGTAGGAATTGTCCTTGCGCAGCGTGTGGATCGACACCAGGCCGGAAGCGACGCCGAATGCGTCCATTTGTCCGATCCGGTTGTTGATCGGATCGGGCGCCCTCTGGTCCGGGGATTTGCGGTGCGGGTTGCGCGGATGGTAGGCATAGCGGCCGCTGACCTGGAGGTAGACGTACTGCGTCTTGATCGCGGTCGAAATCAGGTCGCCGACATAGTGCGGGAAATCGCTCGCGACCCGATGGGTCTGGACCCGGGCGCGATCGACGTTCGCAGGGTCGGGGCCGTAGATGGTTTTCACGGTTTCGGCGTCGAGCGCCCGGTCGATCATGCGCCGGAACAGCGCGGTGACCATCTTCGTGTCGGACTTAATGTCGTCAGGCTTGGGCAACACGACGGAGCCGGCGCCGAACCCGGACTCGACCAGCGCGACGCCGGTCTCCATCAGCAGCTGCGAGAAATACTGGTTCTCAACCTCGGTGTTGGGCATGCCGGGCAGGAAGCGCATCCGGCCACGCTCGACGATCCGGCCCGCATCGTCCATGCGTCCGCCCACGATCACCCTGCCCTGGTGGCAGGCGGAGCAGGAAAAGAACACCGCGTCCACCCTGCTCGGTTTCTGGAACGTGGCGCGATCCCGGTCATAGTCGACGTAGTCGCCGTGGAGCTTGTCGTGGATCTTGTCGCGCAGCTTGGCGCGCAGCAGCGGGACCAGGGGCACGCGCCGCTGGACCTCGAGCCGCTGCTTGAGCAGGGGTCCGCCATGGTCCACCTTCACCTCCGGGTCGTAGACGAAACCGTTCGGCAGCCGGTGGCGGCGCTGTCCCGCGTCTTTGGCAATGCCGTCGGCGTAGTCCTCGGGATGGGGCCCGACGCCGAGGTGGTCCAGCGTGTACAGGTTCTGCGACGCCTCGGCCGCGATCGGGGATTTCTTGCGCCAGATGTGCGCCAGCCTGCGCAGCTGCGGGTCGGTCTCGGTGGCCGGATCGAGCGACAGCAGCGTCTGCAGCAGCACGTAGGGCACGCCGCCGTAGCCGATCGGATGCCCGCTGAACCAGTTCCAGGCGAGCGCCGGCGTGTGGCCCTCGCGGAACTGATACTTGCGCGCTCGCGCCGGATCGGTGTCGCGCAGGTAGGCCTCGAGGTCCGCCTGGCGGCGGTCCCGTTCCTGCGCCCAGGGCGTACTGCCGGCCTCCACCCAGTCGTCGGAGGCGAACGCTTTCGGCGGTGAGACGTCGCGCGCTTCGCCGCGCGACGCGCAGGGTACCGCCAGCATGGCGAACCCGACCGCCAGGCTCAAACCCCTTGCAATGCTCGCGTCGATGCGCATGCTCAACTCCCCTCTATCCGAGCGCTTCGAGCAGCGCAGTGGCGTCCTTGTAGGCCTGCAGGTCGCGTCCTTCGGCGAACCCGGCATGCACCGGCCCGAGCAGCGCGACCGCCCTCTGTCGCTCTCCCCTCTCATCCCAGAAGCGCGCCAGGCTGAGAGCGGCGTAGAGCTCCCACGACCTTGCGCGCTGATCGCGCGCCAGCTCGAGCGCGCGTTCGTAGGCAGCCTGCACCTCGGAGGCGCTGGAGCGTGGGCACAGGCTCAGGTAGTCGCCGAGCAGCCGCTGGCTCTCCGGCCAGAAGAAACGCTCGGATCCGGAGCGCAGTTCCCTGCGCACCAGTTCGGCGTAGCGCCCGGCCTCCGCGAAGCGGCCGAGCGCGGCCAGGTTGCGGGCATGCAGCGCGTGGTGCATGGGCACCATGGCGCCGGTCTGGGTCTGCGTCGTGTACGCGAGGCCGCTTTCCATGACCGGCACGGCGTCGGTGGCTTCGCCCTTCAGCGTCAGGGCGAAGGCGTACAGCATCGCGCCGTAGCCCTTGAACATCGCGAGGTCGTGTTTCCCAGCGAACTCCATCGCCTCGGTGCTCAGCGCCTGCGCCCGGGCGGCATCGCGGCAGATGACCGCGTGGATCGACGCGTGCGCGAGCGAGTGGCCCAGGGTGTGCACGTGCCCCATCGCGCGGGCGGCGGCGAGGGCTTCGGCCGCCGCGCGATGCGACTGCGCCACGTGCCCGAGCGACCAGGTCGTCAGCGCGACATAGCATTGCGTGGCGATCTCGGGGTCGGCCGCGAAGCGCTCCGCGACCGCGAGCCTCTGCTCGCGGCTGCGCTCGCGCGCCGGGCCCGCCAGCTGCAGCGCGCGGTCGAAGGATTCCTGCGCCAGGCCCGGGCTGCCGCTGATCATCTGCGAGACCCCGATGGAGCGGATCGCGGTGATCATGTGCCCCTTGTTGCCGTCGCGCTCCGCCCACGCCACCATTTCCCGCGCGATGTCGAGGGCCTTGTCCTGCTCGCCCCGGGTGTAGTGCGCGACCCAGATCGCATAGAAGATCGCCAGGCGGTGCGGCGCGTCGCTCATCGCGTCGGCCAGCTCGCGCGCCCGCGTGAACGCGGAGACAGTCCGCTCGTGGCCATAGCCGTGCAATGGGATCGAGGCCTGGCCGAGCATCAGCGCGAGCAGCAGGCGGCGTTCCAGCCAGGGACGGCCGTCGCCCATGTGCTCGGCGAGCCGGATCGCCTGGTTCAGGTGGGCAATCGCTTCCTTGTAGGCCGGCCGGGCAACCGCCTGCGCCGCCGCTTTCTGCCAGTAGCCGATCGCCTTCTCGGTGAGGCCCGCCTGCGTGGCATGGTGCGCGAGCAGTTCCGGCGCCGCGCCCGGCACCGCCTCCAGCGCCGCGGTCAGCCGGCCGTGGATCTCCTGGCGCCGGGTCCTGAGCAGGCTTTCGTAGGCGGCATCGCGCACCAGCGCGTGCTTGAAGGTGTAGCGCGACTGCGGCGGCGTGCCGTGGCGAAACACCAGCTCCGCCTGCGCGAGCTGCGTCAGCGCGTCGCGCAACGCCGCCTCGCCCATGGGCAGGACCGCGGCGAGCAGCGCGTAGTCGAAATCGCGGCCGATGCAGGCCGCGGTCTGCGCCACCTCCTTGACCGGCTGCAGCCGGTCAAGGCGCGCCATCAGGCTGTCGTGAAGCGACGCCGGCACCGCGACCCGTTCCCGCGACCGATCGACGACGAAGGCGTCGTCCGTCTCCAGCAGCAGGCCGGATTCGAGCATCGTCTTGGTGATCTCCTCGGCGAACAGCGGCACGCCGTCGGTCTTGGCCGCGATCTCCCGCATCAGTGCCTCGGGCAGGGCCTTGCCGCCGGCGACGCGGTTTACCACCGCTTCGATCTGCGAGCGCCCGAGGCGATTCAGCGCGATCCGGTTGACGTCGCGGTGCTCGCCGAAATTGTGCTGGAAACCGGGCCGCGCCGTGATCAGCAGCATCACCGGGCTGGCCGCGAGGCGCTCCGCGGCGAGATCGACCAGCTCCAGCGTCGAGGGATCGACCCAGTGCGCGTCCTCGAGCACGATCAGCACCGGCCGGCTCTGCGCGAGGAGGATGGACTGGTCGTTCAACGCCGCGAACGTGCGCTGGCGCTGCTGCTGCGGCGACAGCCTGAGCGGACCGTAGCGCCGCGCGCCGTCCAGGCCGAGCAATGCGGCGAACAGCGCGAGTTCCTCGGCCCCCACCGCGGCGGCGCCGCCGACCAGGGCCTCGAGGCGATCGAGCCTCGCCTCGACGCCCTCTGCGGGCCCGAAGCCGGCCGCCCGCGTCAGCTGCTGGATCACGGGAAACATCGCGCTGTCGCCGTGGTGCGGCGAACACTGGTAACTGATGCGCACGTGGGGCTCAGCGGCCAGCGCGTCCAGCAGCGCCCTGACGATCCGCGACTTGCCGATGCCGGCATCGCCGGTGAGGACCACGACCTGCCCCTCGCCGGCCACGGCGTTGCGCCAGCGCTCCAGCAGCAGCGCGAGCTCGCCGTCGCGGCCGACCATGGCGCCCAGGCGCCCGGCGGAGTGCGCCTCGAAGCGGCTCTCCACCGGAAGCTCTCCGGCCACTGCGTAAGCCACGATCGGCACCGCAATGCCCTTCAGGTTCTGCGGGCCGAGATTCCGGAATTCGAACAGGTGCCCGACCAGCGCGCGCGTGCGCGCGCTCACCACGACCTGGTCGGGCGCCGCCAGGCCCTGCAGCCGCGCGGCGACGTTCGGTGTCTCGCCGACCACCGCGTGTTCCCTGGCCGCGCCCTCGCCCAGCAGGTCGCCCACGACGACCAGTCCCGTCGCGATGCCGATGCGCGCCGACAGCGCCTCACCGGCCGCGGCAGGCAGTCCGGCGACGGCGCCCAGCACCGCCAGCGCCGCGCGTACCGCGCGCTCGGCCGCGTCTTCATAGGCCACCGGATAGCCGAAGTAGGTCAGCACGCCGTCGCCCAGGTACTGCGCGACATGGCCGCCGTAGCGCGCGACCTCCGCCGCCACCGCCTTCTGGTAGGCGCGGATCACGCCGCGCAGGTCTTCGGGATCGAGACGGCCCGACAGCGCCGTCGAGCCGACCAGGTCGACGAACATGACCGTCAGCTGCCGGCGTTCCGCGCCGGCGGCAGGCGCGGCGCTGCCGTCCGCGACCGCCGGAGCCGCCTTGCCGGCCGGGGCGTCCGGCGCGTCTGCCGGGGCCCGGTTAGAGGCTAGCTGCGCGATCGCCTTGAGGAGTTTGACGCGGGGGCCGAGCGCGACGCCCAGTTCCTTCAGGTGCTCGTCGTTCAGCTCGAGCAGCGCGGCGCCATCGATTTCGTTGGCCTCGAACAGGTCCGCATAGCGTCCGAACCCGCAGGACTCCAGCCACTTGCGGACATCCAACGCCATCGGCGCAGAATCTACCGGTAACGGAGAGCGGCCAGCAATACCGCACCCCTGCCACGCCTGATCATCCGATCCCCCCCAAAGGCATCGTGAATCAGCGCAAGTAACGGGCTTGAAGCCCGCTTGACTGGCGGCTGGCCGTGAGTCTACGCTCGGATCCGCGGTTTAGGGAAAATACCCTTCACCCCCGGGGACCGGACCTCAGACAAGGTATCTCTTCCCCACCGCCGAGGGTGCCGGTTCGTCGCCAAAGACCCTGGCCGATCGTGCCGACCCGCTGTGCAGCGGGGGGTCACCGAGGCGCCGGGGCACAACTGCGCGCGCGAGGTGCTGCGCCATTGGGGCAGGCGGATGCCGCCCTGATGTAACCGATCGGTTACATCAGGGGCACTTCAGCGGCCCGCTTCCTCGATCAGCCTGCGCGCCTGCGCGAAAGCGGTGTTCGCCACCGGCACCCCGGCGTAGATCGCCACCAGCATCAGCATTTCCTTGAGATCCGTGTCCGAGAGTTCGCGCGCGAGGCCGGCGCGCGCGTGCAGCTCGAATTCTTCCCAGCTCTTCAGCGAGGCCAGCATCGCCAGCACCAGCAGCCGGCGCTGGCGGTCGTCGAACACCGGCCGCGTCCACATCTCGCCCCAGGCGTAGCGCGTGATGAGCGCCTGGAATTCGTCAGTAAAAGGATGCCGGTTGGCGAGGCGCGATTCGACGTACTTGGCGCCCAGCAGTTCCTTGCGGCGCGCGAGGCCGGCGTCGTAGCGAGCCTTCTCCGAGTCGAACCCGGCGGGGAGCAGGAAGCCGCAGATGGCGTCCACGTACGCGTCCGGGCACTCGGGCGGAGGCAGGTGGGCGCAGGGTAGTTCTACGTACTGCGCGCCCGGCACCGCCTTGGCGATGGCTTGTCCGGCCTCCGGCGTGGTCGCGAGGTCGCGCTTGCCGACCACCACCAGCGTGGGCGCCTTGATCTTCGCAAGCGAGCCGCGCTGGTCCATGTCGCGGATCGCCGCGCCGCAGCCGATGTAGCCGCCGGGATCCGTGGACAGGAACCCGCGCCGGACGGTGAGGTAGCGCTCATCCTCGCGTTCCATGAACGCGGGCGAGAAGAAACGCTCCATCACCATGTCCACCACCGCCGCCATGCCGCCTTCCTTCACCAGCTTGATCCGGGCGGCCCAGGCCTCGGGACCGAAAAACGGCGAGGTGTTGGACAGGATCAGGCGATCGACGCGGTCGGCCGCGTTCGCGCCCAGCCACATGCCCACCATGCCGCCGAGCGAAATCCCGGCGAAGTGGAAGCGCTTTGCGCCGGCTGCGTCGGCGATGGCCAGTGCGTCCCTGCCGAGGCGCTCCATGGTGTACTCGGCCTGCGGCGCGTCGGAGGCGCCGTGGCCGCGCATGTCGTAGCGGATGACGCGGAAGCGCCGCGCCAGCGCCGGGACCACCGGGTCCCAGAGGGCGTGGTCGCAGCCGATGGAGTTGGCAAGCAGGAGCGCGGGGCGGTCGTCGCGACCGTCGCAGCGCCAGAAAAGGCGGGCGCCGTCAGCTTGTGCGAATGGCATGGGTGGACCTCAGGAGTGGATCAGGTGGATTGCGATTGCCACAGCGCGAGCGCGTGGCCGGTCAAGTGATGGCTCGCGAGTCTACACAAAGTCCATTGTGCGCCGCCAAACCGGGGTTGGTGCGCGACAGGATCAGCGCTGCGTGCGAAGCAACGCGGTCGAAGGGGAGGGATTGATCGCCCGCTTCTGCTGCACGCCACGCCGAGCCCGGGACGCATACTCGCAGTTCGGTTGTGACGGTCGCACCCCGATTGCACGATAGACTTCGGGCACTGCAAGGCGATTGATCGCAATCGCCCCCTTGGGGAGGATCGTGGCGCGGGAGCAGGATCAGGCCGGCGAGTCCGAAAGAGAACGCCTCGACGCGTTGCGGCGCTATGACATCCTCGATACGCCCGCTGACCCCGTTTTCGACGATTTCACGCGCCTGGCGGCGCAGCTGACCGGCGCCCCGATTGCGCTGGTCTCGCTGGTCGATGCCACCAGGCAGTGGTTCAAGAGCAGGATCGGCCTGGAGCCCGGCGAAACGCCGCGCGAAGTTTCCTTCTGCGCGCATGCCATTCGTGGCGACTCGCTTTTCGAAGTCGGCGATGCGCTGCAGGACGAGCGTTTTGCCGACAATCCGCTGGTCACCGGGCCGCCGGGAATCCGCTTCTATGCCGGCGCCCTGCTGGCCACGCCGGATGGACACAACCTGGGCACCCTGTGCGTCATCGACAGGCGGCCCCGCGCGCTGTCGCCGGAACAGCGCATCGGCCTGCAAGCGCTCG
>JALHLN010000046.1 GCA_022844545.1 Burkholderiales bacterium
TGCGCGCGGTGCTGGACTTGGGCGTGGACGGCCTGATCACCGACCGCCCGGACATTGCGCGCCAGGCGCTGGCCGAGCGCGGCATGCCGCTGCCGGCGCCTTCGCCGGTCCAGCCCTAGAACCTTCCTAGCGCAGTCCCTGCAGGAGCGCCAACGCGCGTTCCATGCTGAAAGCGCGCGTCTTTGCGTCGTAGGCAGCAGGGGAGCCGGGCATCATGAAGCCGTGCAGGATGCCGGGGAATACGTGAAGGTCCAGGCTCCGCTGCCGCGCGGCGAGCGCACGGTACTTCTCCAGCAACTCGGGCGGCGCCCAGTCGTCGCGGTCGCCCCAGAGCAGGCACACCGGCTTCGCCAGTCCCTCGAACGCGTCCAGGTAATCGCTCATCTGGGACGAGTGGCAGCCGACGCCGGCGTCGTAGCCCAGGCGCGCGGGCCCGAGCACCGCGAACGGCCCGCCGTAGCAAAAGCCCATGGCCACGGCGCGGCCGTTGGATCGCGGGTGGCGCTTTACTTCCGCCAGCGTGTCGGCCATGTCCGCCTCGCCGGCGCGGATGCGCTCCAGGCGCGGCTGGCCGCGCGGCTTCAAGCGCGGGTCGTCGCGGCCGAGCGGGCCGGGCGCCTCGGTGCGCCAGAACAGGTCCGGCGCCGCGGCGAGAAAACCCTGTGCCGCGAACTGGTCCGCAATGGCGCGGATATCGGCGTCCACGCCGTGGATCGCCGAGGCGAGAACCACCGCCGGCACCTTGCCTGCCCCGGAGGGCGCCGCGAGGTAGCAGTCGAATTCCCCGCCGTCCCTGGACTGGATCCGGATGTCAATGCCGCTCATGTCCGCCTTTCGGTTGCTCAGTCCTTTGGAACCCGCGCGAGATCCGCCAGCCACGCCGTGGCATTTCCATCCGAAGGCGCCCGCCAATCACCTCGCGGCGAGAGCGAGCCGCCCGAGCCGACCTTGGGGCCGTTGGGCATGGCACTGCGCTTGAACTGGCTGGTCTCGAAGAAGCGCTTCAGGAACACGCCCAGCCACTTGCGGATGGCCTTGAGGTCGTACTTGCCCTTCCACGCATGCTGCGCGAGGAACGCCACTTTCGCCGGCGTGTAACCGAAGCGCAGCGTGTAGTAGAGGTGGAAGTCCTGCAGCTCGTAGGGGCCCACGGTGTCCTCGGTGCGCTGCCCGCCGGGGACCAGTTCCGGGCTGATCTCAGTGTCGAGCACCCGCTGCAACGCCTTCTTCACCGCGGCGTCGAAGCCGCCCGCCTGCGCCACCCAGCCGATGAGGTGCTGGATGAGCGTCTTGGGCACGCTGGCGTTGACGTTGTAGTGCGACATCTGGTCGCCGACGCCGTAGGTGCACCAGCCCAGCGCCAGCTCCGACAGGTCGCCGGTGCCCACCACGATGCCGCCGTTCTGGTTGGCCAGCCGAAACAGGTGGCTGGTGCGCTCGCCCGCCTGCACGTTCTCGAAGGTGATGTCGTAGACCTTGCGCCCCTTCGCGTACGGGTGGCCCAGGTCCTTCAGCATCTGCAGGCAGGAGGGCCGGATGTCGATCTCCTCGGCGCTGGCGCCGATGGCGCGCATCAGCTGCCAGGCGGTGGAGCGCGTGCGCGTCGAGGTGGCGAATCCAGGCATGGTGTAGGCGAGGATGTTCGACCGCGGCAGCCCGAGCTCGTCCACGGCGCGCGCGCAGACGAGCAGCGCCTGCGTCGAATCCAGGCCCCCGGAGACGCCGATCACCAGCTTCTTCGTGCCGCTCGCGCGCATGCGGGTGGCGAGGCCCTGCACCTGGATGCGGTAGACGTCCTCGCAGCGCGCGTCGCGCGTCGCCGGGTCGTCCGGGACGTAGGGCAGGCGGGCGACGTGGCGTTGCAGCGGGAGCCGCCCGCGCGGCACGGGCAGCGAGAACTCGATGCTGCGGAAGCGGGTGGTCTCGCCCGCATGGCGGCGCATCGACTGGCCGAAGGAGCCCTGGCGCATCCGGTCGGCGGCAAGGCGGTCCAGGTCCAGGTCGGCGAAGGTGATTTGAGGCTCGGTGGCGAAGCGCCTCGACTCGGCGAGGAGGCTGCCGTTCTCATGCACCATGGCGTGGCCGTCCCAGGCGAGGTCGGTGGTGGATTCCCCCGTGCCCGCGGCGCTGTACAGGTAGGCGGCGATGCAGCGCGCCGACTGGTTGGCGGCGAGCTCGCGCCGGTACTGGTGCTTGCCGACCACCACGTTCGAGGCCGACAGGTTGGCGATCACCGTCGCCCCGGCCAGCGCGGCGAAGGTGGAAGGGGGCGCGGGCACCCACAGGTCCTCGCAGATTTCGGCGAACAGAACCAGCTTCGGCAACTCGGCGTGGCGGAACAGCAGATCGGTGCCGAACGGCGCCTTCTGCCCGGCCAGCCGGATCTCCTCTGCCACGGCGATGTCGCCGCGGGTGAACTGGCGCAGCTCATAGAACTCGCGGTAGTTGGGCAGGTAGGTCTTGGGCGCCACGCCCAGCAGCCGGCCCCGGTTGACGAGCGCGGCGCAGTTGTACAGCAGCCCGTCCACCTGCACGGGCAGGCCGACGAAGGCGGCCACGGGCAGCTTGCGGGTCTGCGCCAGCAGGTCCTTCAGTGCCTGCTCCGAAGCCTCGATCAGCGCCTGCTGGTGGAACAGGTCCTCGCAGCTGTAGGCGGACAGGCCCAGTTCCGGGAACACGCACACCAGCGCCTTCTTCGTCGCCGCTTCCTGCATCAACGCGGCGGTGGCTTCGGCATTGTGCGCCGGATCGCCGATGCGCACCGCCGGCGTCGCCACCGCGACGCGGGCGAAGCCGTGGCGGTAGAGGTCCTGGAATTCGCCCTGGGTGCCCATGGATTCGCCATTCTACAGCAGGTGGACTATGGTATCCTAAACCATATGTCCTGGACGGAACACCACCTGCGCGCCGACGGCCGGTTGATCGAGGCAGCCGTCGATGCGCCGTCGCGCTACCGGCTGCGCTTCGGCCGGCCCGGCGCCTGGCTGGTCAGCTACGAGGACGGTCGGCGCGAGGTGAAGGGGCGGCGCCAGCCCTACGCGTTCCGCTCGGTGGAGCAGTTGCGCTACGATTTCGAGAAGGATGTCGAAGACGCTCAACGTGAGGATTAGCCCGCAGGCCGACGCGCTGGACCGCTTCGAAGCGGCCTGGCACCTCTCCACCGGGCGCGCGGCACCGCCGGCGCTGCGCGTGCTGTCCTTTCCGGACCTGCCCGGGCTGCTGAAAGCCCTGAGCCCGGCGCGCTGGGAGATGCTGCAGCGCCTGCGCGCAGAAGGCCCGTTGTCGGTGTTCGCGCTGGCGAGGCGCCTCGGGCGCGACTACAAGAACGTGCACACCGACGTCGCGCGGTTCGTCGAGATGGGGCTGGTCGCCAAACGCGACGACGGCCTGGTGGAAGTGCCCTGGGAGGCGGTGAAAATGGAAATGCGGCTGTGAACGATGCGATCCGGGTGGACGAGGCGCGCTACTGGAAGACGGTGGAGCGCTCCGGCGAAATCGGGGTCGGCCGGCCAGGTGGCCTCGCGCGGGTGGCGCTGTCCGACGCGGACCGCCAGATGCGCGACGAGTTTGCCCGCTGGTGCCGGGAGGCGGGCTGCACCATCAGCGTGGACCGCGTCGGCAACCTGTTCGCGCGCCGCGCCGGCGCGGACGATTCCCTGCCGCCAGTGGTGCTTGGCAGTCACCTCGACACCCAGGTCAACGGCGGCAAGTACGACGGCATCGTCGGCGTGCTGGCCGGGCTGGAAATCATCCGCACGCTGAACGACCGCGGCATCGCCACGCGACGCCCCATCGAGGTGGTGTCCTGGACCAACGAGGAGGGCGCGCGCTTCTCCCCGCCCATGATCGCCTCGGGCGCCTTCGCCGGCGCCTATGCCCTGGACTGGGTGCTCGACCGGCGCGACGACGAGGGCAAGCGCCTGGGCGACGAGCTGGCGCGCATCGGCTACGCGGGCGAGGCGCCCGTCGGCGGCCGCCGGCTGGATTCCTATTTCGAGCTGCACATCGAGCAGGGGCCGCTGCTGGACGCCAAGGGCGTGGACGTCGGCGTGGTGACCCACGGCTACACCGCGCACGGCTTCATCGTCGAGGTGGCGGGCGAGACCGCGCATACCGGTCCATGGCCCATGGACAAGCGCAGGAACGCGCTGGTCGGCGCCGCGATGCTGGCGGTGGCGGTGAACGACATCGGCTGGAAGTACCACCCCACCGGCGGCAAGGGCACCGCGGCGCGGATCGCGGCCTGGCCCAACCGCCCCGGCATCCTGTCGGACTGGGCGCAGTTCACCGGCGACGTGCGCCACGAGGAACCGGCCAGGGCTGCGGCGATGCTCGAAGAATTCGAGCGCGCCGTGCCCGGGTGCGCGCAGCGCGCCAACGTGGACATGAAGTTCCTCGAGCGCTGGACCTGGAACGCGGACCTTTTCGACCGGGACTGCATCGCGCTGGTGCGCGATACCGCGAAGCGGCTCGGCTACCCGTCGCTGGACATCGCATCCCAGGCGGGGCACGACGCCTACTTCATCGCGCGCGTGGCGCCCACGGCCATGATCTTCACCCCCTGCAGGGACGGCATCACGCACAACAACCGCGAGCACGCGACGATCGAGCGCACGCTGCCCGGGGTGAACGTGCTCGCAAACGCGGTGCTGGCGCGCGCGCAGCACGCGTGATGCGCGGCTACAGCCAGCCCGCCCTGCGGAAGCGCCAGAACAGCAGCGCGTCCAGCGCCGCCATCAGGCCGAGGGCGAACGGGTAGCCGTAGGCCCATTCCAGCTCGGGGATGTGCGCGAAGTTCATGCCGTACACACCCGCAATCATGGTCGGCACGGCCACCAGCGCGGCGTAGGCGGCGAAGCGCTTGGCGACCTCGGTTTCGCCGACCTGCAGCATCGCCAGGTTGGTCTGCATGGCGGCATTCGCGGTCTCGCGCAGGGAATCGATGGACTGGTTCAGGCGCACCAGGTGGTCGTAGACGTCGCGGAAGTATTCCCCCAGCCCCTGGCAGACCGGTGGCACCCGGCCGCCGTAGAGCTTGCTCACCGCCTCCAGCAGCGGCGCCGCGGCGTGCTTGAGCGTCATCAGCTTCTGGCGCACGTAGTACATCGCCTCGATGTTGTCGCGCGAGGACTTGCCCGAGAAGATGCGTTCCTCGAGGGTCTCCAGTTCCGCCTCGATCGCGTCCAGCACCGGGAAGTAGCGGTCCACCACCGCGTCCATGAGCGCGTACAGCACGTAGCCCGAGCCGTGCTTGAGGAGTCCCGGCTCGCGCTCGCAGCGCGCGCGCACGCCCAGGAACCCCTGCTCGGTGCGGTTGCGCACGGAAAGGACGAAGTTGGGGCCGGTGAAGATGTTGGCCTCGCCGGCGTGGATCTCGTCGCCGGCGAGCTCCAGCACGTGCAGCACCGTGAACAGCTCGTCGCCGTATTCCTCCAGCTTGGGGCGCTGGTGGCCGTGGCGCGCGTCCTCCACCGCCAGCTCGTGCAGGCCGAACTGGCGCTGCATCTCCAGCAGGTCCTCGTCGGAGGGGTCGCGCAGCGCCACCCAGACGAAACAGCCGGGCCTGGCCAGGTAGTCGTGGATCTCGCCTTGCGCGATGTCCGCGAGCTTGCGGCCGTCCTCGTAGGCGACGCAGTTGACGAGCATGCGCGATGATACCCGCGGCGGGGTGGGACATAATGCGCCACCATGAGTGACGCACCCCGCGACGAGCCCATGCCGGCCGCGCCTCAAGCCCCGGTACCCGCGACGACCCGGGACGCGGCCACCGTCGTGCTGCTGCGCGACGCACCCGGCGGTCTCGAGACCTACCTCGTCAAGCGCAGCCGCAGCGTGGACTTCATGGCCGGCGCCCACGTCTTTCCCGGCGGGCGCCTGGACAAGGCCGACAGTTCGGCCTCGGCCTGCGCGCTGCTCTCGGCCGATACCGCGGCCCTGCAACGGCGGCTGGGGGAGGACCTTGCTCCTACGCATGCCGCCGGCCTGTTCATCGCCGCCATCCGCGAAACCTTCGAGGAGGCCGGGTTGCTGCTGGGCGAACTCGCGCCGGGCTGGAACACCGACGATGCGCGCCGGGCCGCTGGCGGGGGCGCGCTGTTCGCAACGCTGGTGGCGCGGCTGGACGCGGCGGCGCTGGTCCCCTGGGTGCGCTGGGTGACCCCGCCCATCTCTCCCAAGCGCTTCGACGCGCGTTTCTTCCTCGCCCGCGCGCCCCAGGGGCAGGAACCGAAGGTGGACGGGCACGAGGCCACGGAAGGCGTCTGGATCACGCCCGCCGCGGCGCTCCGGCAATGGGCCGGGGGCTCGATGCAGCTCGCGCCCGCTACGGCCAAGAGCATCGACATGCTGGCGGGCCACGACGACGTCGATGCGGCACTGGCCAGCGCCCACGCGCGGACGCCGCCGGTCGTGGAGCCCAGGGTCTGGAACGAGGCCGGCCGCGCGTTCATATCCCTTCCCGGTGACCCGCGCCATGCGCTGCCCGACGTGCTCGGCGGCAGCATCCGCCGCATCCAGCTCGAGGCCGGGCGCTACCGCGCCGTGATGGCCGGATGACCGCCGGTCGCGGCCTCGCCATCGTCACTGGCGCCGGTTCCGGCCTGGGCGCGGCCATCGCGCGCCGGCTCGCTGCCGAGGGCTACGCCATTGGCGTCATCGACATCCACGAAGCCGAGGCGCGCAAGACGGCCGACGCAGTGCGCGCCGCCGGCGGGCGCGCCGGGGCGTATGGGGCCGACGCCAGCAACGCCGCCCAGCTTGAGGCTGCGTTCACGAACGCCGTGGCGGAGTTCGGGCCACTCGACGTGATGATGAACAACGCCGGCGTGCTGGACGGGTATTTCGATGTCGACGAAATGGACGAGGCGCTGTGGCGCCGCGTGATCGAGGTCGACCTCACCAGCGTGTTCCTCGGCTGCAAGCGGGCGCTCGCGGAAATGCTGCCGCGCGGCCGCGGCTGCATCGTCAACATGGCCTCGGTGGCGGGGCTGAACGGCACCGGCGGCGGCGCGGCCTATGTTGCGGCCAAGCACGGCGTGGTCGGGCTGACGCGCCAGATGGCGGTGCGCTACGCGTCGCGCGGCATCCGGGTGAACTGCGTCTGCCCGGGCGTGGTCGCCACCAACCTGCGCGCCAATTCACAGCAGATCCTGGGCCCTGGCGTACCCGACATGAGCGGGCGCGGCGTGGCGGTCAACGACGGGCAGATCCGGGCGCTGGTGCCCGCGGGGGTGCGCGGGACCGCGGACGACGTGGCCAATGCGGTTGCGTACCTGGTGTCCGACACCGCGTCCTACGTCAACGGGCACGCCTTGGTGGTGGATGGCGGCTGGCGGGCGAGATAGGGGCCGGCGCTACAATACCTGCCCTACCGTTCACTCGCGAAGCGACGCCGCTATGCCCTCCGCAGTTCCCGCCCTAAGCCGGCGCGCGCAGTCCCTCGGCACCGAGAACGCCTTCGTGGTCCTGGCCGAGGTCAACGACCTCGCCCGCCAGGGCAAGGACATCATCAGTTTCTGCATCGGCCAGCCCGATTTCCCGGCGCCGCTGCACGTGCAGGAGGCGGGCATCAAGGCGATTCGCGAAGGCAAGCACGGCTACACGCCCTCTGCGGGAATCGACCCCTTGCGCGAGGCGGCGGCGAAGTACCTGGCCGGGATGCGCGGCGGCCTGCCGATCCGGCCGCAGGACGTGGTGGTGGGCGCGGGCGCCAAGCCCTTCATCGCCTACGCCATCCTCTCCACCACCGACCACGGCGCGGGCGACGAGGTGATCTATCCGAACCCGGGCTTCCCGATCTACGAGTCGCAGATCATCGCCTGCGGCGCAAAGCCGGTGCCGGTGCAGCTGCGCGAGGAGCGCGACTTCGCTTTCGACCCGGCTGAGCTGGAGCGCCTGATCACGCCGAAGACGAAGCTGCTCATCCTCAACACGCCCCACAACCCGACCGGCGGAATCCTGGGCCGCCAGGCGCTGGAGGCCATCGCCGCGATCCTGCGCAGGCATCCGCAGGTCTGGATCTACGCCGACGAGATCTACTCGCGGCTTTGCTACGCCGAGCCTTTCTTTTCCATCGCGCAGCTGCCCGGCATGTACGAGCGCACCATCATCTCCGACGGGGCGTCGAAAACCTGGGCCATGACCGGCTGGCGCATCGGCTTCGCCTCCAATCCGGAACTGGCGCCGGTTCTGACGCGCTGGATCACCAACACCGACTCCTGCGCCTCGCAGATCTCGCAGTGGGCGGCGGTGGAGGCGATCAACGGCCCGCAGGACGCCGCCGAGATGATGAAGCAGAGCTTCCTCGAGCGGCGCGACCTCATCGTCGGGCTGCTGAACAAGGTGCCGGGCGTGACCTGCCGCGTGCCCGGCGGCGCGTTCTACGCCTGGCCCAATGTCACCGAGGCCTGCCGCCTGATCGGGGCGGCGGACTCGGAGGTGTTCAGGAAGCGCCTGCTGCACGAGTCCGGCGTCGCGGTGCTCGCCGACATCCATTTCGGCGCCCGGGTCGCGGGCGACGGCCAGCACGTGCGCTTCTCGTACGCCGCTTCGCGCGAGGCGATCGAGAAGGGCGTGGCGCGCATGGCCGAGTTCATCCGCGCGAATACCCGCAAGGTGGCCTGAGGTGAGGACCTGTCCGAAGTGCGCGTACACCCGCAAGCTCGCGGACAAGGACAAGCCCGACTGGCAGTGCCCCTCCTGCGGCATCGCCTACGCCAAGTACGAGCAGCCGGCGCAGTCCATGGCCGCGCCGCACGCGGTGCGCGCGATGCAGGAAGCGCACGCACCTGCGCAGCTGCCGATTTCGCGCGCGGCGCTGTTCTGGATCCTGGCCTGCGTGCTGGCGGGGGCCTACCTGGGATACATCCGCATGGTGGCGATGCCGGCGTCGGTCGAGGAGAAGATTGCGCTGGCCGAGCGGGCCGGGCCGGGGAGGCGCGTGTCCGCCGAGGTTGCCGAGGAACTGGCGCGGCTGACGCCTTCGCGCGTGGTCATGTTCTCCACCAGCTGGTGCGGGTACTGCGCCAAGGCGAGGGCGCTGTTCCGCGAGCAGGGCGTGCGCTTCACGGAAATCGACATCGAGGCCGATCCGGAGGGCGCGCGGTTCCAGGCCGAGCTGCTGCGCGCCCACGGCGTTCCCACCATCGTCGTCGGCAACCGGCTGATCCACGGCTACGACGAGGGCCAGATCCTCGCCGGCCTGAAGGAACTTTGAGCATCTGGCGTCCCAGCGTCACTGTCGCCGCGGTAATCGAGCGCGACGGCAGATTCCTCCTCGTCGAGGAAATCCAGGACGGCCGGCGCGTCCTCAACCAGCCCGCCGGCCACCTCGATCCCGGCGAGTCGCTGCTGCAGGCGGTCGCGCGCGAGGTGCTGGAGGAAACCGCGCACCGCTTCGAGCCCGTGGCGCTGGTGGGCATCTACCGCTGGAAATACGAGCCCGAGGACGTCACTTTCCTGCGCTTCTGCTTCTCGGGCAAGGTCCTCGGCGCCGATGCCGGCCGGAAGCTGGACAAGGAAATCGTCGCCCTGCACTGGCTGGCGCCGGCCGAGTTGCGCGCGCGGCACGCCATGCACCGCTCGCCGCTGGTGCAGCAGTGCGTGGAGGACTACCTGGCCGGGCGGAGTTTTTCGCTCGAGGCTCTGTCCGGCACCCATGCCTGAAAGAATCGTGGTCGGGCTCTCGGGCGGGGTGGATTCCGCCGTGGCGGCCCTGCTTCTCAGGCGCGCGGGGCACGAGGTTGTCGGCCTGTTCATGAAGAACTGGGAGGACGACGACGATGACGAGTACTGCTCGACGCGCCAGGACCTGGTCGACGCCGCGGCGGTCGCCGACGTCATCGGCATCGAGCTGGAGGCGGTGAACTTCGCCGCCGAGTACAAGGACCGCGTGTTCGCCGAGTTCCTGCGCGAGTACCAGGCCGGGCGCACACCCAACCCGGACGTGCTGTGCAACGCCGAGATCAAGTTCAAGGCCTTCCTCGAGCACGCCCTGCGCCTGGGCGCGGCGCGCATCGCCACCGGGCACTACGCGCAGCTGGAGGAGCGCGGCGGCAAGCTGCGGCTGTTGCGCGGCGCGGACGGCACCAAGGACCAGAGCTACTTCCTGCACCGCCTGACCCAGGCCCAGCTGGCGCGCACGATGTTACCGATCGGTAACATTTTGAAGCGAGAGGTGCGGCGCATCGCGGCCGAGGCGGGCCTGCCCAACCATGCCAGGAAGGATTCCACCGGCATCTGCTTCATCGGCGAGCGGCCGTTCCGGGCGTTCCTCAACCGCTACCTGCCGAAGGAACCCGGGCCGATCATGACCCCGCAGGGCATGCAGCTGGGCACCCACATCGGCCTTGCCTTCTACACCATCGGGCAGAGGAAGGGCATCGGCATCGGCGGCACCGCGGGCGCCGGCGGCGAGGCGTGGTACGTGGCGCAGAAGGACATGCGCGCCAACGCGCTCATCGTGGTGCAGGGGCACGACCATCCGCTGCTGCTGCGCAAGTCGCTGCAGGCGACGGATGCGAGCTGGATATCCGGCGAGGCACCGGCCGAGGGGGCCAGGCACACGGCGAAGACGCGCTACCGGCAGGCCGATTCCGCGTGCACCGTCACGCGCTCGGGGAACGGGGAATTGTCCGTGGACTTCGATGAACCGCACTGGGCGGTGACGCCCGGTCAGTCGGTGGTGCTCTACGACGGCGACGCGTGCCTGGGCGGAGCGGTGATCAGCTGAATCCGGGAAATCGTGGTCCGTCCCTGATTTATTTCGGGGCGGTGTCGGCGAAGGCCGGGCGCTCCATCAGCTTGTCGTAGAGCCTGGCCAGGTTGGCGTAGCGGCTGCGCCATACGACGCCGCCGGGCTTGCGGAATTCCACCCAGCCCAGGCACGCCCCCACCGCGATGTCGGCGAGCGAGTACCGGTCGCCGTGGCACCAGGGCCTGTCCCCCAGGTCGGCGGCCATCTGGGCGAGGCTGCGCTCCAGCTTGCCGGTCTGCTTGGCGGCCCAATCCTTGCTCTGGAGCTTCGCCGCCCGCAGGCCCTCATAGCGGATGAGCAGGCCCGCGTCCAGGGCGCCGTCCGCCAGCGCTTCCCAGCGGCGCACCGCGACGCGGTCGCGGTTGTCGTCCGGGATCAGGCGCGAGATGGGCGAGACGCCGTCGAGGAATTCCACGATGACGCGGGAGTCGAACAGGGTCGAGCCGTCGTCCAGCACCAGCGTGGGCACCTTGCCCAGCGGATTGAGCGCGTTGACCGGGTTCTCGGACGGGTTGACGTCCACCGTCTCGAAATCGCAGTCGATCTTCTTCTCCGCAAGCACGATGCGCACCTTGCGGGTGTAGGGGCTGGGTCCGGAACCGAGGAGTCTCATGGCGGGCGCGGATTATAGCGGGTGGTACAGCCCGTCGATGCGCCGTCGCAGCCCCGGGAGGACAAGTTTTGCAAACCACGGATTCTTCCGCATCCAGAGGCGGTTGCGCGGGCTGGGGTGGGGCAGCGGGAAGTACTCCGGCAGGTATTCCGCGTAGGCGCGGACGGTCTCGGCGAGGGTCTTCTTCCGGCGCCGGCCGAGGTAGTAAGCCTGCGCGTACTGTCCGACCAGCAGCGTCAGCCGGATGCGCGGCAGGGCGGCCCGGAAGCGCGGATGCCACAGCGGCGCGCATTCGGGCCGGGGCGGCAGGTCGCCGTGCTCCCCGGTGCCCGGAAAGCACAGGCCGGTGGGCAGGATGGCGACGCGGCGGGTGTCGTAGAACCCGGCCCGGGTCATGCCGAGCCAGTCGCGAAGATTGTCGCCCGAGGGGTCGTTCCAGGGAATCCCGGTCAGGTGCACCCGCCGCCCGGGCGCCTGCCCGACGATGAGCAGGCGCGCCTGCGCGCCGAGCAGGAACACCGGGCGCGGACCCAGCGGCAGCTGGGCCTCGCACAGGCGGCAGGCTTTTGCCTCTGAAATCAGCTTCTTGATCACGCCCCTATAATAGGCGCCATGCCTTCCCCGCTCACCGCGCTGTCGCCGCTCGACGGCCGGTACGCCCGGTCCGCCGACCCCCTCAGGCCCTGTTTCAGCGAACTCGCGCTGATCCGCTACCGCGTGCGCGTGGAACTGGCGTGGCTGCGCGCGCTCGCCGCGGAGAAGGCGCTTGCCGAAATCCGCCCGTTCTCGAAGGCGACGCTGGCGGCGCTGGGCAGGCTGGTGGCGTCCTTCGGCGAGAAGGACGGCGAGGCCATCAAGGCGATCGAGGCCCGCACCAACCACGACGTCAAGGCGATCGAGTACTGGCTGAAGGCGAAGCTGGCGAAGAACCGCGAGGTGCAGAAGGCACTCGAGTTCATCCATTTCGCCGCCACCTCGGAGGACATCAACAACCTCGCCTACGCCCTGATGCTGAAGGAGGCGCGCGACGAGGTGATGCTGCCGCGCCTGGAGCGCATCACCGCGACGCTGCGGGACATGGCGCACCGGCACGCGAAGCAGCCCATGCTTTCGCGCACGCACGGCCAGCCCGCCTCGCCCACGACGCTCGGCAAGGAACTGGCGAACGTGGTCCATCGCCTGCAGCGCGCGCGCGCGCGCATGGCCGCGGTCCCGATCCTGGGCAAGATGAACGGCGCGACCGGCAACTACCACGCCCACACCGTGGCCTATCCAAAGTTCGACTGGGAGCGGTTCTGCCGCCGCTTCGTCGAGGGCCTGGGCCTGGAGTTCAACCCGTACACCACGCAGATCGAGCCGCACGATTCCTACGCCGAGCTGTTCGACGCCCTGGCGCGGACCAACGCCATCCTGCTGGATCTGGACCGCGACCTCTGGGGCTATATTTCGCTGGGCTACTTCCGGCAGAAGCTGAAGGCGGGCGAGGTCGGCTCCTCCACCATGCCGCACAAGGTGAACCCGATCGACTTCGAGAATTCCGAGGGCAACATCGGCGTCGCGAACGCGCTCCTTCGGCACCTGTCCGAGAAACTGCCGGTGTCCCGCTGGCAGCGCGACCTGTCGGATTCCACCGCGCTGCGCAACGCCGGCAACGCCTTCGGCCACACGCTGCTCGCCTGGGCCGCCTGCGAGCGCGGCCTGGCCAAGCTCGAGGCCGACCCCGCGCGCATGGCCACCGACCTGGACGCGAACTGGGAGGTGCTCACCGAGGCGGTGCAGCAGGTGATGCGCCGCCACGGCGTGCCGGAGGCCTACGAGAAGCTGAAGGCGCTGTCGCGCGGCAAGCGCCTGGAGCGCAGGCAGCTCGCCGCGTTCATCCGTGCGCTGCCGCTGCCCGCGGAAGCGAAGAAGCGCCTGCTCGCCCTTACGCCAGCCTCGTACACCGGCCTCGCCGCGTCCCTGGCGAAGCGGATATGACGACCTGATTGGAGGCGCCGGCCGCGAAGCCGGCGCGCTTGATGCTGCACGCTGCCACGATCCTGCTCTCGGCCTTCCTGCTGTTCCTGGTGCAGCCGCTGATCGCGCGCATCATCCTGCCCTGGTTCGGCGGCACCGCGGCGGTGTGGACCACCTGCATGCTGTTCTTCCAGACCCTGCTGCTCGCGGGATACGCCTACGCGCACGGCACCAACGCCAGGCTCTCGCCGCGCGCGCAGGCGATCCTGCACACCCTTCTGCTCGCCGCGGCGGTGGCCTTGCTGCCGATCGCGCCGGGGGACGCCTGGAAGCCGACCGGCGACGAGGAGCCGGTGTCGCGAATTCTGCTCTTGCTGCTGGTCGCGGTCGGGTTGCCGTACTTCCTGCTCTCGGCCACCAGCCCGCTGGTGCAGGCCTGGTTCGCGCGCGCGCGGCCCGGCGAGAATCCCTACCGCCTGTTCGCGATCTCCAACTTCGCCTCGCTGGTGGCGCTGGTCGGCTACCCGTTCGTGGTCGAGCCCTGGCTGAGCAACAGCCAGCAGGTGCAGTACTGGTCCTGGCTGTTCGCCGTGTTCGCGGCGCTGTGCGCGGCGCTCGCCTGGGTGAGCGTTCGCCCCACGCCGGCAGGTGTCGCCGCTTCGGAACCGGCGCCGAAGCCCGCGCGCACCGACTACGCGCTGTGGCTGTCGCTTTCCGCTGCCGGTTCGGTGCTGCTGCTCGCGGTCACCAACCACATCACGCAGAACGTGGCCGCGATGCCGCTGCTGTGGCTGGCCCCGCTCACGCTGTACCTGCTCACCTTCATCATCGCCTTCGAGGGCGGGCGGCTGTACAAGGTCGAAGTGCTGTGGAGCTTCGTGCTGGTCTGGCTCGCCGGCATGGGCTGGGTCCTCGCCGACCCCGACCTGCAGTTCGACCTCTGGATCCAGCTGGGGATGTGGCTCTCGGGCCTGTTCGTGGCCTGCCTGTTCTGCCACGGCGAGCTGTACCGCTCGCGCCCGCACGAGCGCCACCTGACCGCGTTCTACCTCGTGATCTCGGCCGGCGGCGCGCTGGGCGGGCTGCTGGTGGCGGTGGTGGCGCCGCTCGCCTTCAACGCCTACTACGAGCTGGGCCTGGCGCTGATCGCGGTGGCGTTCCTCGCCGCGGTGCGCTTCGCGCCGCTGCACGCCCATGCGCGCTACGGCAGCCTGGCGATCCTGCTGGCGGTCAGCGGCGCCGCGGCTTACGACGCCATGCGCTTCCAGCGCGACGTCAGCGTCTCGACGCGCAACTTCTACGGCGTGCTGCGGGTGAAGGAGTACGGGGAGCCGGGCACGCCCGGCCACCTCAGGCGGCTGCTGCACGGCGTGATCATGCACGGCGAGCAGCACATGCACGCGCCGATGCGCACCCGGCTCACGACCTACTACCAGGCGACCTCGGGCATCGGCCTCGCGCTGGAGGCGCGCCGGGAGCGGCCCGCGATCCGCGTCGGCCTCATCGGCCTGGGCATCGGCACGCTGGCGGCCTGGGGGCGCAAGGGCGACCTCTACCGCTTCTACGAGATCAACCCCGAGGTCATCGCGGTGGCGCAGCGCCAGTTCACCTACCTCGCCGACAGCGCGGCGACGATCGAGCTCGCGCTGGGCGACGCGCGCCTGAACCTGGAGCGCGAGCCGCCGCAGAACCTGGACGTGCTGGCGGTGGACGCCTTCTCCAGCGACGCCATCCCGGCGCACCTGATCACGAAGGAGGCGCTGGCGGCCTACCTGCGGCACATGAAGCCCGACGGCATCGTCGCCTTCCACGTCTCCAACCGGTTCCTGGACCTGGTGCCGGTGGTGGGGCGGATCGCGAAGGAGAACGGCGCGCACGCCGTGGTGGTGTACGACCTGGGCGGCGAGGGCGAGGACAAGACGCAGAGCGACTGGGTGCTGGTGTCGCGCGACCCGAAGGCGCTGGAAGCGCCGCAGATCAGGGCCGCCAAGCCGGCGGCGCCCGACGAGCGCCCGGAGTGGCGCACCTGGACCGACGACTACTCCAACCTGGTGCAGATCCTGAAGTAGCGGAAAAGGGGACTGTCCCCGATTTACACTACGGCGCCGTCGTTCTGGTCGCGCAGGTTCTTCGTCGCCGGCTTGACGAACTGGCTGCGGTCCACGCCCAGCCACATCACCAGCGGGCTGGCGACCAGCACCGAGGAGTAGATGCCGAAGAGGATGCCGATGGTGAGCGCGAGCGCGAAGTAGTGCAGCGCCGGGCCGCCGAAGATGAGCATGGTGGTGACCATGATCTGCGTCGAGCCGTGGGTGATGATGGTGCGCGAGATGGTGCCGGTGATGGCGGCGTCGATCACCTCGGGGATCGTGGCCTTCCGCATCTTGCGCAGCATTTCCCGCACCCGGTCGAACACCACCACGGACTCGTTCACCGAGTAGCCCAGCACCGCCAGCACCGCGGCCAGCACGGGGAGCGAGAACTCCCACTGGAAGAAGGCGAAGAAGCCGAGGATGATCACCACGTCGTGCAGGTTGGCGACGATCGCCGCCAGGCCAAAGCGCCACTCGAAGCGGAACCACAGGTAGACCACGATGCCGATCGCGGTCACCAGCAGGGCGAGGGCGCCGTACTCGGCCAGTTCCTTGCCGACCTGCGGCCCGACGAACTCGACCCGGCGCACCTCCGCGGAGGGATTCTCCACCTGCAGCAGCGCGCGCACCTTCTCCGAGGTCTCGGAGCTGGACTGGCCTTTCTCGACCGGCATGCGCAGCAGCACGTCGCGCGAGGAGCCGAAATTCTGCGCCTCGACCTTGAGGCCGGCCTTCTCCAGCGTTTCGCGGATCCGCTCGACGTTGGCCGGCTCCTTGAAGTTCACCTCGACCAGGGTGCCGCCGGTGAACTCGATGGAGAAATGCAGGCCCTTGGTGGCGAGGAAGAACACCGCGGCGAGGAAGGTGAGGATCGAAATGATGTTGAAGACGAGCGCATACCGCATGAACGGTATGGTCTTGCGGATCTTGAAGAACTCCATGGCGTGCCTTCAGCTCACTTCCAGGCGGTGTCGCCGATGGCGAGCTTCGCGACCTTGCGGCGGTGGCCGTAGATCAGGTTGACGATCGCCCGCGACACGATCACCGAGGAGAGGATCGAGGTCATGATGCCCAGGCAGTGGACCACGGCGAAACCCCGCACCGGCCCCGAGCCGAAGATGAGCAGCGCGAGGCCCGCGATCAGCGTGGTGACGTTGGAGTCCAGGATCGTGCCCCAGGCGCGCTCGTAGCCGGCGGCGATCGCCGCCTGCGGCGACTGCCCGCCGCGCACCTCCTCGCGGATGCGCTCGTTGATCAGCACGTTGGCGTCGATCGCCATGCCCAGCGTGAGCGCGATGGCCGCGATGCCGGGCAGGGTGAGGGTGGCCTGCAGCATCGACAGCAGCGCCACCAGGAACAGCAGGTTCACGCCCAGCGCGATCGAGGACACCACGCCGAACAGGGTGTAGTAGAAGCTCATGAAGACGACGATGGCGACGAAGCCCCACTGCGTGGCGCTGAAGCCCTTGTCGATGTTCTCCTTGCCCAGCGACGGGCCGACGGTGCGCTCCTCGATGATCTCCATCGGCGCGGCCAGCGATCCGGCGCGGATGAGCAGCGCGAGGTCGTTGGTCTCGGTCGGGGTGAACATGCCGGTGATCTGGAAGCGGCTGCCGAACTCGCCCTGGATGGTGGCCACCGACACCGCCTCGCCCTTGCCCTTCTCGAACAGGATGATGGCCATCAGCTTCTTCAGGTTCTCGCGCGTCATCTGGCGCATGATCCGGCCGCCGGCCTCGTTCAGCTCCACCGACACCGCCGGGCGCTGGTCCTGGTCGAAGGTGGCCTGGGCGCCGACGAACTGGTCGCCGGTGACCACCACCTGCTTCTTCGTCGGCACGTTGCTGATGGTGCCGTCGCGCTTCCTCTCCGGGAACACGTCGACGTTGAAGGTGCTGCCGCTGCGCATCGCCTCCTCGTCCACCATGCGCACCTCCAGGGTCGCGGTGCGGCCGAGGATTTCCTTGGCGCGGGAGGTGTCCTGCACCCCCGGCAGCTGCACCACGATGCGGTCGGCGCCCTGCTGCTGGATCACCGGCTCGGCCACGCCCAGCTGGTTGACGCGCCGGTTCAGCGTCACGATGTTCTGCTGGATCGCCTGTTCCTGCTCCTTCTTCTGCGCCTCCGGCCGCATG
>JALHLN010000047.1 GCA_022844545.1 Burkholderiales bacterium
ATGCGCGTGGACCGCGTCTGGGAGGCGCCGCGCGTCACCAAGCCCTACACCGAGGAGCAGTGGGCCGCGGTCAACGCGCTCGGCGCGAAGGTGGACGCGGACCTGCAGGAGCGCGACGTACGCCTCACCATGGGCGGGGAGCCCACCTTCGTCTCGGTGGACGACCGCGACGGCGCGGAGTGGAACACCGAGGCCGATTCGCCACCTTCACGCGCGACCAAGCGCCGGCTCGGCGCCGAACTCCTCAAGCGCCTGAAGGGCCGCTACGCGCCCGGCGGGCTGCTCCACTTCGGCCAGGGCAAGTGGTACCCGGGAGAGCAGCTGCCGCGCTGGTCCCTGTCCTGCTTCTGGCGCCGCGACGGCGTGCCGCTTTGGGACAACCCGGCGCTGTTCGCCGAGGAGAACGTCGACTACGGCGCGACCGACGCACAGGCGGCCCTCTTCCTGCACACGCTGGCGGAGAAGCTCGCGCTCGATCCGAAATACGTCTTCCCCGCGCACGAAGACGTCTTCTACTACCTGTGGCGCGAGCGCAAGCTGCCCTCGAACGTCGATCCCCTCGATGCGCGGCTCGAGGATGCGCTGGAACGCGAGCGCCTGCGCCGCGTCTTCTCGCAGGGCCTCGACAAGGTCGCCGGCCACGTGCTGCCGGTGGCAAAGCAGGCCGGCCGCTGGGCCTCGGGCGCCTGGTTCCTGCGCGAGGAGCGTTGCTACCTCGTGCCGGGGGATTCGCCGCTCGGCTTGCGCCTGCCGCTGGATTCCCTGCCCTGGGCTGCGAAGGCCGACTTCCCGTTCCTGCATGCGCCCGATCCGATGCAGGACTTCCCGCCGCTGCCGCAGCGGCAGCGCGTCATCTCGCAACCGCGCGCAACTGCAACCATGGAGAAGAAGCCTGTTGCCGGGGAATCCGCGGGCTGGATCACGCGCACCGCCATCTGCGCCGAGCCCCGCAAGGGCATCCTCTACATCTTCATGCCGCCCGCCGTGGAACTGGAGGACTACCTCGAGCTCGCCGCGGCGGTCGAGGCCACCGCGGCCGAGCTCGGCTTCCCGGTGGTGCTGGAGGGCTACGAGCCGCCGCGCGACCCGCGCCTGGAAGTGGTCCGCATCACGCCGGACCCCGGCGTGCTGGAAGCGAACATCCAGCCGGCGCACAACTGGGCCGAGCTGGTGGAGAACACCAGCTTCCTCTACGACCAGGCGCGCGAGTGCCGCCTGTCCACGGAAAAGTTCATGGTGGACGGCCGCCACACCGGCACCGGCGGCGGCAACCACTTCGTGCTCGGCGCCGCCACCGCGGCCGATTCCCCGTTCCTTCGGCGGCCCGACCTGCTCGCCAGCCTGATCGCCTATTGGCACAACCATCCGTCGCTGTCGTACCTGTTCTCGGGCCTGTTCCTCGGCCCCACCAGCCAGCACCCGCGCGTGGACGAAGCGCGCAACGACTCGGTGTACGAGCTGGAGATCGCCTTCCGCGAACTTCAAAAGCAATCCCGCGTCACGCCCTGGCTGGTGGACCGCGCGCTGCGCAACCTGCTCATCGACGCCACTGGCAATACCCACCGCGCCGAGTTCTGCATCGACAAGCTGTATTCGCCCGACGGCCCGGCGGGGCGCCTCGGCCTGCTCGAGCTGCGCGCCTTCGAGATGCCGCCGCACGCGCGCATGTCGCTCACGCAGCAACTGCTCATGCGCGCGCTCATCGCCCGCTTCTGGCAGCGGCCCTACCGCCCGGCAAAGCTCGCGCGCTGGGGCACCGGCCTGCACGACCGCTTCATGCTGCCCCACTTCGTCTGGCAGGACTTTGCGGACGTCATCGACGAGACGCGCGAGGCCGGGTACGACATCCAGGCCGACTGGTTCGCGCCGCACTTCGAATTCCGCTTCCCGCGCATCGGGGAATTCACCTCGCGCGGCGCGCGCATCGAGCTGCGGAGCGCGCTCGAGCCCTGGAACGTCATGGGCGAGGAAGGCGCGCCCGGCGGCACGGTGCGCTACGTCGATTCTTCCGTGGAGCGCATCCAGGTGCGCGCCACCGGCCTGGTGGGCGAACGGCACGTGCTCGCCTGCAACGGCCGCGCCGTGCCCCTTGCGCCCACCGGCAACGTCGGCGAGTTCGTCGCCGGCGTGCGCTACAAGGCCTGGGCGCCGCCCTCGGCGCTGCATCCAACGATCGGCGTGCACGCGCCGCTGGTGCTCGACCTCGTGGACACCTGGATGAACCGCTCCATGGGCGGCTGCCAGTACCACGTCGCCCATCCCGGCGGCCGCGCGCACGAGGATTTCCCGGTGAATGCGTATGCGGCGGAAGGAAGACGGCTGGCCAGGTTCTTGAGGATGGGGCATACGCCCGGCCGCGTGGACGTGCGCGCCGAGGCGCCCAACCCCAACTTCCCCTTCACCCTCGACCTGCGCCGCTAGAAAAACAGGGACAGTCCACGTTTTTCGCCGTCCTGCCGCCCTATCATGGCGGATGATCGAGTCGCTGCCCCTCGCCGTCACCCGCGTCACGACGCTGCAGGGCGACCGGCACCTCACCAACGCCACCGGCTTCTTCTTCGAGCGCGACGGCCGGCTCTACGTGGTCACCAGCCGGCATGTGGTGCTGGACGAGCCCAGCGCGCACCACCCGGATCGCATCGAGATCGAGTTGCACGTCAATCCGGCCAATCTGGGCGACACGGTCCAGTTCTCGATCCCGCTCTACCTGAAGGGCAAGTCCGTCTGGCTGGAAGGAACGGACTCCGCCGGCGCAGTGGATGTCATCGCCCTGCGCCTGGAGAAGGAGGTGCTGCCGAAGAACATGCTGCACCATGCCTTCACCCCGGAGCAGCTGTTCCGCAAGCTGAGCGAGGTCGAGATCGGCGCCCAGGTGCTCATCGTGGGCTTCCCGCTCGGCGTCTACGACACCCTGCACCGCCTGCCGGTGGCGCGGCGCGCCTCGATCGCCTCCTCCTTCGGCATCCGCTTCCAGGGCAAGGGCTGCTTCCTGACCGATGCGCGCCTGCACCGCGGCATCAGCGGCGCGCCGGTGGTGATCAGGAAGGACGCCCCTGGCGACGGCCGCAGGGATCTGCCGTGGATGCTGCTCGGGGTGCACTCGGCGCGGCTGGACATCACCAATCGCGACAGCAGCCAGGACGAGAGCCTGGACCTGAATTTCGCGTGGTATGCCGACATCCTGCTGACGCTGACGCAGGGTTCGGGCGCCGCCGAAGGCCGGGCGTGATAGACTAGTCCGAATTCAGACCAACTGGGTCCGACATGAAAACGCTGCCGCTGTCCGAAGCCAAGAGCAAGCTGAGCAACCTGGTCGAGCGCGTGAACGCGAACGACGAAGAGGTGGTGATCACGCGCAATGGCCGCGCGGCCGCGGTGCTTGTCAGCCCCGGGGAGTTCGAAAGCTGGAAGGAAACCGTCGCAGTTCGCGGCGACGCGGCCCTGATGCGCGAGATCAAGGCCGGACTGGCGGCGCTGAAGGCGCGCAAGGCGAAGCTCTACACGCTCGAGGATCTGCTCGGCTGAGGCGGCAGCAGGGCTTTGTTGCCCATGAAGACGCCATTTCGCCTCCGCGTTCCCGACACCGTCGCCCGACTCCTGCGCGGGCTGCATCCTGAACTGAAGCAAAAGGTCCGCTCGTCGCTGACCCGGCTGGAAACGGAACCCGACGCCGGGAAGGCGCTGCAAGCGGAACTGGAAGGCCTCAGGAGTCTGCGAGCGGGCCGGTTCCGCATCATCTATCGCATGGCCGGGCGCCGTGTCATCGACATCGTCGCGGTCGGCCCAAGGGACCGTATCTACGAGGAAACGTTGCGGCTGCTGTCATCGAAGACAAGCGAGGGAAAGCGCCGCTAGGGCCCTATCGTTCCATCGGATCGATTACGATAGACGCCATGGTCAACGAGAAGATCAAGGTCCGCATCACCGAGACCGGCCAGCAGATCGAGGTGGTGGTGTATTCCCGCCACGCCAGCTCGATCCAGGTGGTGATCGGCGCGGGCGAGCACAGCATGAAGTGCACCCTCAGCCCGACCCGCAACGAAATGGCCTACGCCGGCAGCATCATGGGCCGCGAGATCGTCTACGAGCGCAGCGTGGCGCAGGTGAAGGCCGACCTCGACAAGCTCAACCCGACCCTGCGCCCTTCGCGGCCGCGCTAGCACCGGTTCGCGCAGCATGGCGCTCGGCGCGACCATCTACACCTTTGCCATAGCGCTCGCCGACGCCGACCGCGGCGTCTACGAGAGCTTCGAGCTGAAGGCCGCGCGCCACCCCTCCGAGTCCGAGGACTACCTGGTCACCCGCGTCCTCGCCTACTGCCTGGAGTACGCAGAGGGCATCGCCTTTTCGCGCGGCATCTCGGACCCGGACGAGCCGCCGCTCGCGGTGCGCGACCTCACCGGCGCGCTGCGGAGCTGGATCGAGGTCGGCGCCCCGGACGCGGCGCGCCTGCACAAGGCAGCCAAGGCCGCGCCGCGCGTCGCGCTGTACACGCACAAGGCCCCGGCTGCGCTGCAACGCCTCTACGCCGGCGAGCGCATCCACCGCGCCGAGGACCTGGAGCTCTTCGCGCTCGACCGGGACCTGGTCTCGGCGCTGGCGAAACGGCTCGAGCGGCGGATGAAACTTGAGGTTTCCGTCAGCGGCGGCCACCTGTACGTGAGCGCCGGCGGCGAAACACTGAGCGGCGAAATCCTGCGCTTCGCGCCCGAGGCCTGAATCAGGGTTGCAGGGTCTCCAGCAGCGCTTTCGTCGAACCCTTTTCCAGAACGTCCACCGCGGCGCGAAATTTCCGGTACTGCGCCTGCGTCCGACCGGCCTCCTGCCACAGCCCCAGCGCCCAGGCGTCGATGGTGGAGGAGTCGATGGCGAGCTCCTTGCCGCCGTCGATGAGCGACTCGGCGATGCGCCCGCCGCCCTTCATCTTCAGCTCGATCCGGCACGACAGCGTCGGCAGTCCCTTGTCGTCATGCACGTCGGCCATGGCGATCAGGCGATCGCGCGGCGCCCGGCCCTTCTCGAACAAATCGGCGAACTCAAACTTCCCTCGCGTCAGTACCGAGGCGCAGCAGAAAGCCGCACTCATCAACACGTCGGAGAACGACTTGAACGCCGGTCCCTTGTTGAGCGTGCCGGGATAGCGCATCTCAAACGCGTTCATCACGATCGCCAGCACCTCGATGTCCTCCGGCTTGGGGCGGTGCACGGCCGCGACGCGCTCCGACAGCCGCACCACGGGCTGGCAGATGCCACTTACCGGGTAGCGCTTGATCACAGTATCCAGCACTGCGCGATCCGGATCGAAGTCCTTCGCGATGTCCGCGAACGCCGGCGTCACGCCGGCATGGGCGTTGTAGAAACCCGCTGCCCCGTCCAAAGCGTGCTCGCCGCCACGCACCCCGGCACGCGTCAGATCCACCGCCAGCATGCCGTTGGCGGCGGCCTGCGCCACATGCAGCTGCCACTCGTCGCTGCCGTCCACCCAGCACTGCGTCAGTCCGGCGGCGACCGATGCCGACAGCGCCAGCGCGTTGCCGATTCCGGCCGCGTCCAACCCGGCAAGGCGGGCGGCGGCAGCGGCGGATCCGAACGGCGAATACAGGCCGGTGGAACGCAATCCCTTGGGCGTGGTCTTCGGCGAGAACGCGCAGGAAAGGCCCGCCGCGGCGGTATAACCGGCGAGCAGGGCGTCGAGAAATCGCTCGCCCGGGGCGTCAGTCGCTTCGGCGGCGGCCATGGCGGCGGGGAACAGTACGGTCGCCGCATGCAGGTTGCCGATGGGATGGAAATCGTCCTGGGTGCGCGCATGCATCACCGCCGCGTTCCAGAACGCGGCATCCCGCGCCGACGCCGTGCGCCGGCCGGAGAACAGGAAATGACCCGCATTCGCACCCGCCTGCGCCGCAACCGGCTCGGGCAGGCGCCCGTGCGGCAGGCCCGCCACCGCCACCGACATGTTCGCGATGACGCAATGCTTCAGTTTTTCCTTCGCTGGCGCCGATAGCTTCGCCCAGGACACCGCTGCGAGGGCCCTGCCCGCCTCTGCAATCATTGCACCGCCTCCTTTGCGCTGCTGCGCAGAGCGAGCGCCGGTTTCAGGACCGACTTCTGGATCTTTCCCGCGGCGTTCTTCGGCAGTTCCTTCACCACGTAAAGTCGCTTCGGGCGCTTGAAGCCGAGCGGTTTCTTCGTGAAGTCCAGGATCTCGCCCAGGTCCGCCTGCGCCTCCTTCAGCGCGACATAGGCCACCACGGCCTGGCCCCACTCCGCATCCGTCTCGCCCAGCACCGCCGCCTCCTGCACCGCCGGGTGCTGGTAGAGCACGTCTTCCACTTCGCGCGGGGCGATGTTGTAGCCGCCGCTGATGATCATTTCGTCCTTACGGCCTAGCAGGTAGATCATGCCCGCGGCGTCGCGCATGCCCATGTCCTTGGTGCGCAGCCAGCCCTCGCGAACCGTCTCCGCCGAAAGCTCCGGGCGCTTCCAGTAGCCGCTCATCATGTGCGGCCCGCGCAGCACCACTTCCCCGATGGTCCCGTCCGGGACCGGCTTGCCGGCGTCGTCCTCAATGCGCACCTCGACGTTGGTCCAGGCGCGGCCAGCAGAGGTCAGGCGCTCCGGGTGCGGGTTGTCCAGGCGGTGCTCGTTCGCCGGCAGGATGGTGAGCGTCACCGGGCACTCGCTCTGGCCGTAGATCTGGACCAGCTTCTCCGGGCCGAACACCTCGATCGCCTTGCGCAGGGGCTCGTTGGGCATCGGGCTGGCGCCGTAGATCATGGCGCGCAGCTTCGGCAGCCTCGTCTTCTCCACGCCGGGCACGCGCAGGATCCGCTGCAGCATGGTCGGGATGAGCTTGATGGTTTCGATGCCGTGCGCCGCCGCCAGGCGCAGCACCTCGGCCGGGTCGAACTGCGGCATGATCACGCAGCAGCCGCCCTTGAACACGTAGGGCAGCACGAAGAACCCGGCGCCGTGGCTCATCGGCTGCATGAGCAGGATCTTCTCGCCTGTTTCCCAGGGCCCGGTCTCCATGCACAGGTTGTACGAAACCTGCAGGATGGCGCGATGGCTCAGCATCACCCCCTTGGGCCGCCCGGTGGTGCCGGAGGTGTAGAAAAGGCAATAGAGGTGTTCCGGTTCGAAGCGCATGCCGGGCGCCTGCTCCCCGCCGCCGGCGAGGAAGCCCTCGTACTGCTTGCGGCCGTCATCGATCCTGACCACCGTCTTCAGGCTCGGCACGTTCGGCCGCAACTCCGCGACGCCGGCGTCGAACGAAGCGTCGTGGAAGAAGGCCTTGGCTTCCGCGTCCGCGAGGATGAACTCCGACTCCCGCGCCGAGAGTCTCGGATTGAGCGACACCCGCACCAGCCCCGCCTTGGCAAGCGCGAAGTCGAGCTCCAAGCAGCGGATGGAGTTCTCCAGCCAGGTCCCGACGCGGTCCCCGACCTGCAGGCCGCTCGCGAGCAGCGCGTTCGCCAGCCGGTTCGTGCGCGCCTCCATCTCGGCGTAGGTCCGCACTTCGTCGCCGCATATGGCGAGAGGGCGCGGCCCGTGCAGCCTGGCGGCGCGGTGCAAGTGGTCGGCGGTGATCATCCGCCGGGGTCCGGGACCTGGGGCACGTAGGCGAAGCCGGTCTTGCCCGTGACGCCGCGCTCGATGAGGCTGAACTTCAGCGGCATGCCCTGCTTCAGCGTCGCGGCGTCGGCGAGGATGGGTGCGAAGGTCGAGGGTCCCTCCTCGGTAAGGATCTGGCCGATGACGTAGGGCGCCTCGAATCCGTCGGCGGAATGGAACACGCTGGAGAAGCGCGTCAGCGTCGCCCTTTTTCCGATGCAGACCGGCTTCACGTCGCGCGACAGGCACACCGGACACACCGGGACCTCCAGCAGCGCCGCCCTGCCGCAACCGCCGCAGCGCGTGCCCTTCAGGCCGGGCGCGCCCGGAACTTCGCCGGCGCCGTAGAACAGGTTCGGGTTGGTCTTGTCCATCACTTCCGGCCTTCGGCTTCCAGGATGTGCACCACGCACACCGCCGGGTCGTCGCCGCTCCAGCCGCCGGCGTTGTGCGCCAGGCCGATTCGCGCACCCTCGACCTGGCAGCCGCCGGCGTCGCCGCGCAACTGCTTGGTGAGTTCCACGATCTGCGCCACGCCGGTGGCGCCCACCGGGTGGCCGCGCGAATTCAGCCCGCCGCTCGGGTTCACCGGCATCGAACCACCGATGGCCGAGCGCTTCTCGCGCACGAACTTCGCCACCTCGCCCTCATCGCAGAAGCCGAGCTCGCGGTAGTACATGAGTTCGGCCGGGGACACCGCGTCGTGCACCTCCGCGAAGTCCAGGTCCTTCGGCCCCAGCCCCGCCTCGGCGTAGGCGGCGTCGGCCGCCAGCGCCGGCGTCGGCCGCTCGCCGTCGCGGTCGCGGATGGGCGAGGAGCGCACCGCGGAGGCGCGGATCTTCACCGCGCCGCGGCCGGGCTTCGCCGACAGCACCACCGCCGCGGCGCCGTCCGAGATCGCGCTGCACATGAAGAGGCGAATCGGATCGGCGATCATGCGCGAGGCGCGCACCTGTTCCACGGTCATGGGCTTGCGGTATTGCGCCATCGGATTGTGCACGCCGTTGCCGTGATTTTTGGCGGTGATCCATTCCAGCGCGCTCTCGTCCACCTCCTCGGCTTCCATCACTTCCTTGACCCGGATCGCGTCCACCGCGGCGAATTGCATGCCGATGTTGCTCATCACCTCGATGTCGGCCGAGCTCGCCAGCGCCTGCAGCGTCTTCGCGGTGTCGCCCACGAACATCTTCTCCGCGCCCACCACCAGTACCTCGTCGTAGGCGCCGCTGGCGACACCCAGCGCCGCCAGGTGCACCGCGCTCCCCCCCGAGGCGCAGGCGTTCTCGACGTTGAACACGGCGGCCCGGCTCAGGCCGATGGCGCGCAGCCAGGTCTCGCCGCGGATGGATTCCTGCCCGGTGAGCAGGCCGGCGTAGGCGTTGCCGCAGAACGCCGCCTGGATGGTGCGCAGGTCGGTGCCGGCGTCATCCAGCGCGCCCAGCGCCGCGGTGGCGGCCAGCTGCTTGATGGACTTGCCCGGGTGGCGGCCGAAGGGATGAAAACCCAGCCCGCGTACATAGACGCTTCTGCCTTGCATGAGGACTCCTTTGCCGATCTAGAGCGCGCGCTCTTTGGGAACGTTGTCGCGGATGTAGCCGATGATTTCGGCGAGGGAGCTGCCCGGCCCGAAGATGCCCTTGACGCCCAGCTTGTCCAGTTCGGTGCGGCTCTCCACCGGGACGATGCCGCCGACCACCAGCAGCACGTCTTCGAGCCCCTGGGCGTCGAGCGCCTCGCGCGTGCGCCGCGTCAGCGGCACCACCGCGCCGGAGAGGATGGAAAGACCGAGCACGTCGGCGTCCTCCTCCAGCACGATGCGCGCGATTTCTTCCGGCGTTCGCCGCAGACCGGCGTACACCACCTCCATGCCGGCGTCACGGAGCGCCTGCGCGATCACCTTCACGCCGCGGTCGTGTCCGTCCAGTCCCACCTTGGTGACGACGACACGGATCGGACGGCCTGCCGTGGTTTCGCTCATGGTCAAAGCCGGATGGTTTCGGGAACGTACTCGCCGAAGACCTCGCGCCACACCTGGCCGATTTCGCCGATGGTGACGTAGGCCTTGACGCATTCCAGCACCGCCGGCATGACGTTGGCGCCCGAGGCGCAGTCCTGGCGCAGGCGCGCGAGCGTGGCCTGCACCTTCGCCGCGTCGCGCTTCTCGCGCACCGCTTTCAGCTTGGCGAACTGGCGCTCGGCCACCGTCGGGTCGATCTTGAACACCGGCACCGGCCGCGGCTCGTCGCCCTGGAAGCGGTTGACGCCGACGATCACCTGGTCGCCGCGCTCCACCGCGCACTGCTCGCGGTAGGCGCCCTGCGCCAGCGCCTTCTGGAAAAAGCCCTTGCGCACCGCGGCCAGCGCCCCGCCCATCTCGTCCACCTGGCGGATCGTGGCCTCGATCTGGCGCTCGAACTCCTTGGTCAGGCTCTCGACGTAGTAGGAGCCCCCCAGCGGGTCCACGGTGTACGGGATGCCGGTTTCGTAGGCGATGATCTGGTTGGTGCGGATGGAGGTGCGCGCCGCCTCCTGCGTCGGGATGCCGAGCGCCTCGTCGAACGAGGCGGTGCGGGTCTGCTCGCAGCCGCCCAGGATCTGCGCCAGCGCCTGCAGCGTGATGCGCGCCACGTTGTTGAGCGGCTGCTGCGCGGTAAGCGGGCGGCCCGAGGTCGCCGCGTGCAGGCGGAAGTGCTGCGCGCGCTCGGTGATGCCGCCGAAGCGCTCGCGCACCAGGCGCGTCCATACCTTCCTCACCGAGCGGTACTTCGCCACCTCCTCGAAGAAGTCCATCTCGGTGCAGAAATGCAGCTCCACGGTGTGGCCGAAGTCGTCGATCTTCATGCCCTTCTTCAGGCAGGCCTCGATGTAGGCGATGCCGTTGCAGATAGTGAAGGCCGCCTCCTGCACGCAGGTGCCGCCGGACTGCTTCATGTGGGACCCGGAAATGGAGATGGGCAGCCACTCCGGCGCCTCGGTGGAGCAATACTGCACCGCGTCGGTGGCGAGCTTGACCGAGGCCTCGATGGGCAGGAACTGCGTGCCGCGCGCGATGTACTCCTTGATCGGGTCGTTCTGGATCTGCACGATGCACTCGCCGGTCTTCGTGCCGCGCTTCTCGTACAGCGCCAGCAGCCAGGCGAAGGCCACCGGGCCGATGCAGTTGGCGGTGGTGAAAATGTGGCCGATTTTCTCCAGCGGGATGCCGTCGAACATCACCTCCACGTCCGCCAGCGAGGTCAGCGCGACGCCGATCTGGCCGATCTCATCGCGCGCCATCGGATGGTCGGAGTCGAATCCGATCTGCGTCGGCAGGTCGAGCGCGATCGACACGCCGCCGGTGCTGCCCTGCGAAAGGAGATACCGGTAGCGCTTGTTGGCGTCCTCGGCCGAACCGAAGCCGGCGTACATCTCGATTTCCCACAGTTGCTTGCGGTAGCCCCCGGGAATGAAGCCGCGCGTCCAGGGCACGTCGCCGGGATAGCCGGCGTCACGCTCGTAGCTCCAGCCCTGCGCCTCGAGGTCGCGCGGCGTGTAGAGCGGCTTTACCGGGATGCCGCTGGAGGTCTCGAAACTCTTGCGCCAGCCTTGCTGCAACTCGTCGCGGTGTCGTTCCAGCCAACCGTCGTAGGTCTGGAAGATGCGTTCGGGCTTGTTCATGGGCCGTCCCCCCTATTCCGGCCGGATGCCGGCTTCCTTGACCAGCTTCTCCAGGCGCGCCACTTCGGCGCGATGCTGCGCGCCCAGCGCATCGGCGTCCAGCGGCGTCGGCACGAAGCCGGTGTCGCGGATCCGCTCGGGCACGCCAGGCGCCTTCATCGCGGCGACCAGTTCCGCGCGCAGCTTCGCCAGCGCATCGGCGGGCGTCTTGGCCGGCGCGAAGAAGGCGGCCCAGGTGACATGCGTCATCGGCATGCCCGCTTCCTCCATCGTCGGCACCTCCGGCGCGAGGCTGTTGCGCACGGTGTTGGTCACCGCCAGCGCCTTCAGCTTGCCCGCCTTGATGAACGGCATGCTGGTGCCGAACGGCTCGCAGACCAGCTGGATGCGGTCCGCCGCCAGGTCGGCCAGCGACTGCGGCGTGCCCTTGTAGGGCACCTTGACGATATCCACCCCGGCGGTCGCCTTGAACATCTCGCCGCACAGCAGCGCCGCGCTCGAGCCGAAGCCGTAGCTCATCTTGCCCGGCTGGGCCTTGGCCCGGGCGATGAACTCCTTCAGGTTCGACACCGGCATGGAGGCCGGCACCGTGATGCCGAAGTCGATGGTGCCGATCATCGCCAGCGGCACGAAGTCCCGCAACGGGTCGAAGGGCAGGTTCTTGTAGAGGAAGATGTTGGCCGCCATCGTGGTGCTCGAGCCGACCACGATGGTGTAGCCGTCGGCCGCCGCCTTGGAGGCGGCCTCGACCCCGATCACACCGCCGGCTCCGGTGCGGTTCTCGATGATCACCGACTGGCCGAGGCGCTCCGAGAGCGTGGCCCCGACCACGCGCGCGGCGAGGTCGGTGCCGCCACCCGCGGCCAGCGGCACGATTACCCGGACCGGTTTGGTGGGGAAGGATTGCGCGGTCGCTGACAGCGCGACGGCGAAGAGGGCAAGCCCGCAAAATTTGAGTGTGGTTTTCATTTGGTCACCTTGAATCCGGTTTCTTTCACCATCTTCGCCCAGCGCTGGATGTCCGCGTCGATCAGCCTGGCGAAGGCTTCTGTGGTCATGCCCGAGGGCTCGTAGGACAGCCCGGCCAGGCGCTCACGTGTCGCCGGAAGGCCGATCATGCGCACCGCCTCGCTCTGCAGCATATCCACCACGGCCTTGGAGGTACCCGCCGGCGCGAACAGGCCGATCCAGGTCTCCACCACCAGGCCCTTGATGCCCGCTTCCTCCAGCGTCGGCACCTCCGGCAGCCCGGAGGAGCGCTTCGAGGAGGTCACGGCGATCGGGCGCATCTTGCCGGCCCTCACGTGCGAGATGCCGAGGTAGGGGTCGAAGGTCATGGACACCTCGTTCGCGAGCACCGCGGTCACCTGCGGCGCGGTGCCCTTGTACGGGATGGCGACGATGTCGGTGCCGGTGGCGATCTTGAACCACTCGCCTGCAATGTGCACCACTGTAGAGCCGGCGGCATAGTTGAGCTTGCCTGGATTCGCCTTGGCATGGGCAATCAGTTCCTGCACCGTCTTCGCCGGCACCGAGGGGTTCACCACCAGCACGAAGCCCAGGCTGGCGAAGTTCGCCACAGGGATGAAGTCCTTGCGCGAGTCGTAGGGCAGCGAGTAGAGCGCCGGGTTCATGGTCAACGGGCTGGCGGGCACCACCCCCAGCGTGTAGCCATCGGGAGCCGCCTTGGCAATCGCCTCCGATCCGACGATGCCGTCGGCGCCCTGGCGGTTGTCCACCACGAAGCCATGGCCGGTCAGCTTGGTCATGTGGTCGGCGTACAGGCGCGCGACGATGTCGGTGCCAGAGCCCGCGCTGAAGGGCACGATGATGCGCACCGGCTTGGACGGATACCGTTCCTGTGCGGTGCCCGCGAGCGGCGCCGCCAGCAGGGCGAATGCTGCGACTCGAATCCATTTCATGGCTTGTCTCCTCCTGTTGGTCTTCGTCATGGTGTCCTACTGGATCGGGATGGCGTCCGCTATCTCTCGCGCCGCCCGCATCGGGTCGGTTTCCCCGGCCTGCAGGCGCCGCTCCACCGTCTGCCACACGCCGGTCGCCCGGGCGCGCGCCAGCGCGCGCTCCATCAGCAGCGAGCGCAGGCGCTCGTCCATGCGCGCGCGGTCGCGCGCGAGGTTGCGCCGCGCGTACTCGCCGCTGCGCTCCTGGAACGCGCGGTGCTCCTCGAGGCGCGCGATCAGCGCCTCCATGCCTGCCCCGGAGCGTGCGCAGACCTTCAGCACCGGGGGAAACCAGCGCGCCGGATGCCCGTCGCGCGCCTCGTTCAGGCCCTCGGTCATGTGGCCGGCGCCCGGGGCCAGCGCCATCACGTGCTGCAGCGTGTTCGCGGCCTCGTCGGCGCCGGGCAGGTCTGCCTTGTTCACCGCCAGCACGGTCCCGATCTCGAGGATCCCGGCCTTCATGGCCTGCACTTCGTCGCCCAGGCCCGGCGCGGTCACCACCACGGTCGCGTGCGCGACGTCGCGGATGGCCACCTCCGACTGGCCCGCGCCCACGGTCTCGACCAGCACGATGCGCCGGCCGGCGGCCGACATCAGGCGCACCACGTCGGCGATGCAGGTGGCCAGGCCGCCGGTGCCACCGCGGGTGGCGAGGCTGCGGAAATAGATGCGCTCATCCGGCGCCTCCGTGCTGCGGATGCGGTCTCCCAGCACCGCGCCGCCGGTGATCGGGCTCGAGGGATCCACGGCGAGGATGGCGACGTACTCGCCGCGCGCCGCGAAATGCGCTGCCATGCGCGGCAGCAGGGTGCTCTTGCCGGCGCCGCCGACGCCGGTGAAGCCGATTACCCACGGGTGCGGCGCGGTAGCGTAGACGCGCTCGAGCAGGTCCAGGCCGCGCGGCTCGCCGTTCTCGACCAGGCTCACCGCGCGCGACAGCACGCGCGTGCCGCCCGCCGCAAGCCGGGTCATGGCCTCGTCCAGCTGCGCCGCGTCCATTGCGCTCACCAGGCCTGCTCCAGCAGCTCGATCACCGCGGCGGCGGAGGCCGTCGGCCGCGGGTTGAAGAACAGGGCGCGATCGACCAGCGCGTGCTCGGCGATGGCAGGGAACAGCGCGCGGTCCAGGGTGGTGTCGCGCAGACGCAGCGGCACGCCGATGGCGCGCTTGAGCGCCTCGGTGGCCTCGATCGCCGCCAGCGCCGCCTCGCGATCCGGGAGCGCGCGCACCTCCAGGCCCATCGCGAGCGCAGCGAGCTTGAGCTGCGGCGCGGCCACCTCCAGGTTGTAGCGCATGGCGAAGGGCAGGAATACCGAATTCGCCACGCCGTGCGACAGGCCGCCGAGCGCGCCCAGGCAGTGACAGACGCCGTGGTGGATGCCGACGCGCGCATTGGCGATCACCAGGCCCGACAGGTGGGCGCCCACCAGCGCGCGCGAGCGCGCGCCGACGTCCCCCGGCGCGCGCGCCATCGCCGGCAGCGCCTCGCAGAGCAGCCGGATGCCCTGCAGCGCCATCGCTTCCGAGACCGGGTTGCGCACCTTCGAGTACAGGCCCTCTATGCAGTGCGCGAAGGCGTTCATGCCGGTGGTGGCCATCACTGCCGCCGGCACCTCCAGGTTGGCCGCGGGGTCGAGGATAATCAGGCGCGGCGCCAGCTTCGCGTCCCAGAACAGCAGCTTCTTGCCGTCGGCCTCGTTGCGGATGCCCAGGCCCGGGGTCACCTCGGCCGCCGACAGCGTGGTCGGGATGGCGATGATCGGCAGCTTGGCATTGGGCAACGGTTGCTGCACGTACCTGTCCGGCGGCACGAACACGGTGTGGTGGCGCGCCAACGGCCCGCCCTCGGCGAGCAGGATGGCGATCGCCTTGGCGGTGTCCGAGGCGCTGCCCCCGCCCGCGACCAGCAGCAGGTCGGCGCCGGACTCGGCGGCCAGGCGCGCGCCCTCGGCCACCGCTTTGGTGCCCGAGTGCTCCGGAAAGCCGTCGAAGGTGGCGACGAGCTTCGGCCCCAGCAGCCGCTTCAAGTTTGCCACCAGCCGCGATTTCCCGGTCTTGCCGCCGCAGACCAGCATGGCGCGGCTGCCGCCGGAGCGCTCCACGTGCGCGACGATGTCCTGGACCGCGCCTTCGGCGTGGACTACGCGCGTGGGCAGGCCGAGGTACTCGAAGGCGCCGGGTCCCATGGCGGCTACGCGGCCCTCAGCTCCGCGCCCGGCTGCAGGTGGCGGCGGATGCTCTTGCGGATCAGCTGCAGGAAACGCTCGCGGTTGTCGTTGATGGTGCGGGACAGCCCGCCAATCGCAACCGCCATCGGCATGCCGTGGGGCACCACCGGCAGCAGCACCGAGATGCCGCCGGCGCCCTGCGTGACGCGATCGAACGAGGGCACGTAGCCCTCGACGCGGATCGCGGCCAGGTCGCGCCGCACCGCGGCAAGGTAGAGCGGAGTCTGGCCGGCGGCGAGTTCCGCGTTGTAGCGCTGCACAATCTGGCGCACGCGGTTCTCGTCCATACCCGACATGAACAGGCGTCCCATCCCGGAGATCGCCATCGGCCGGATGGTGCCGTTGCCCACGTGCAGGCGCATGGCCTGGGTCGCCTGCACGACGTGGATGTAGCGCACCACCTCGCCGGAGGGCACGCCGAGGATGATGGTCTCCCCGGTCTGCTCGCCCAGCTCATCCATCATGCGCACGATCTCGCCTCCCGGAGCGAGCAGCGGCTCGATCCAGGAGCCCAGCAGCGTGACGCGAGGCGTCGGCAGGTAGTTGCGCCGCGCCTCGTCCTGCTCCAGGTAGCCCAGCTCCACCAGGCTGCGCAGCAGCACCGAGGTGCTCGATTGCGGATAGCCCAGGGCGCGCGCCACTTCGGTGACCGAGGCCGCGCGCCGGATGCGGTCGAAGTACTCGAACACCTCGATCACCCGGGCCGCCGACTTGACCGTGCCGTTCATGCCCCCCCTCCAGGAAGGCGCCCAGTCTAGCGCGGTTCCATCCAACATCATGGATGAGAATCTAGATATCACATATATGATGCACATGCTGCGCTGCGGTAGCACGCCGAACGCGGGCGCACCGGACCGCGGCGAAAAGTCGACGTGCTAACCTCGCCCGGCCCATGCCGCGCGACCTGCTTTCGGCGTACGCCCCCGCCGCCGACCGTTACGACGAGCTGCTCGCGGCCCCGGAAGCGCCGCGCGCGCACTGGCAGCGCCTGCTCGATACCCTCGCCGCCTCGCCCGACGAGGCCATCCGCGAGCGCGCGCAATGGGTGCGGCGCCGGGTGCGCGAGAACGGCGTCACCTACAACGTCTACGACGATTCCGAGGGCGCCAGCCGCCCCTGGGAACTGGACATGGTGCCGCTCATCCTGCCCGCCGACGAGTGGGCCGGGATCGAGGCCGCGGTGGCGCAGCGCGCGACGCTGCTCAACCGGATCCTGATCGACGTCTACGGCGAGCAGCGCCTGCTCGCCGAGGGCCTCCTGCCCCCGGCGCTGATCTACGGCCACGCCGGGTTCCTGCGCCCCAGCCGCGGCGCGCCGGCCCCGGGCGGGACGCTGCTCCACGTCTACGCCGCCGACCTCGCGCGCGCGCCCGACGGCCGCTGGTGGGTGATGGACGACCGCACCCAGGCGCCCTCGGGCGCGGGCTATGCGCTGGAGAACCGGCTGGTGATCTCGCGCCTGTTCCCGGAACTCTTCCGCGACCTCAAGGTGCAGCGCCTGGCGGACTTCTTCGCCGCGCTGCGCGACAGCATCGCGCTGTGGGCGCCCGCCAGCCGCGAGGCGCCGGTGACGGTGCTGCTCACCCCCGGCCCGCTCAACGAGACCTACTTCGAGCACACCTACCTCGCGCGCTACCTCGGCTTGCCGCTGGTGGAAGGCAGCGACCTCACCGTGCGCGAGGGCAAGGTGTGGCTGCGCACGCTCTCCGGCCTGCAGCGCGTGCACGCCATCCTGCGGCGGCTGGACGACGACTACTGCGACCCGCTGGAGCTGCGCAGCGATTCAGCGCTCGGCATCCCGGGCCTGGTGGACGCGGTGCGCCGCGGCAACGTGCTGGTGGCCAATGCGCTCGGATCCAACCTGCTGGAATCCGGCGCGCTGCTGGGTTTCCTGCCCAAGCTGTGCGAGAAGCTGCTGGGCGAGAGCCTGAAGATGCCCTCGGTGGGCACCTGGTGGTGCGGCGAGGCGCCGGCGCTGGAGGACGCGATCGCGCGCCTGGACCAGCTGGTGATCAAGAGCGCCTACCCGCAGGCGCGCGTGGACC
>JALHLN010000048.1 GCA_022844545.1 Burkholderiales bacterium
GCGGAGCCGTCCTTGCCGAGCACCTGCACCACGCACTTGCCGGCGAACTGGCGCACGTGGACGCGGTACTGCTCGGCCTTCACCTTGGGGTCGCTCGGCTTCCAGAAGGCGAGCTTGGAGAGCAGCCCCGGCTTGCTGGCGTCCGCCTTGGCCATGTCCAGTTCCGGATCGGCGTAGCGCACGAAGTACTGGCCCTTCTGCCGGTCGCGGTCCTCGACCGTGAAGCCGACGCGGTCCAGCGCGAGGCCGACGCGCCGCCAGGTGCGGTCGAAGGGCTCGAACACCTCCAGCGTCTCGAAGCCGCCGATGCCCTTGGACAGCGCGGCGCGGCTCGCCTTGGGCTCCACCGCGATCTGGCGCTTGGCCTGCTCGTCCGCCGTGCCCAGGCGGACCATCAGGCGGCGCAGGAACTCGGCTTCCAGTTCCGCGTCGGGTTGCCGTGGCTGCCAGACCGTCGCGTTCTGGTTGCTGTCCTTGTACACCTCCATCATCCCGCGATGGCTGATGAACAGCTCCGTGGCGCCGTCCTCGCCGCGCTCCAGGCGGGTGCGGAACTTGTCGCGCTCGGGCGTGGAATAGATCTGCTCGAACAGCTTGCCCAGCGTCCTGCGCACCAGGTCCTGCGGCAGCTTGGCGCGGTTCTCCGCCCAGTCGGTCTCCATGACGCCCGCCTCGGGCAGCTCCAGCGTGACGAGGAACCCGTTCTCCTGCCAGAAATCCTTGACCAGGCCCCAGACCTTCTCCGGCGGCTCGCCGATCACCAGCCAGCGCTGCGTGCCGGCGCGCTCGATGCGGACCTTGTCCACCGACGGCAGGACCCCGGTGCTGCCCGGCTTGGGCGCCTGCCCCCGGCCGGCCTGGAACTCCGACAGCGTGGCCGATCCCTTGCCCGACTCCGGCACCACGTAGCGGTTGTCCGCCATCGGCGTGGTGAGGTCGGGCGGGATCTCGAGCGGCGGCAACTGGCCGGCCGACTTGTAGTCCACCTTCTTGCCCTCGAGCATGTCGACGGTGGACTGGCACGCACCCAGCAACGCGACGGCAGCCAGCGCGGCCGCGAGCGCCGTCATGCGGGCGGCTTCGCGCCTCATGCGCGCTTTTCCACCATGCGCAGCGGCAGCGCGATGCCCGCCTCGGCGAGCGCCTCGCGCACCACCTCGTGGCAACGCTCCGAGAGCGGCACCAGCGGCAGGCGCAGGCCGGGCTCGATCAGTCCCATCTGCGCCATGGCCCACTTCACCGGCGAGGGGTTGGTCTCGACGAACAGCTTCTGGTGCAGCCCGATCAGGCGCAGGTTGAGCTCGCGCGCCTTCTTGACGTCGCCCACCAGCGCCGCGGCGCACATCTCGTGCATCATGCGCGGCGCCACGTTGGCGGTCACCGAGATGACGCCGTGGCCGCCCAGCAGGATCAGCGCCAGCGCGCCGGCATCCTCGCCGGAGTAGATGGCGAAATTGCGCGGTGCGCGCTTGATGAGGTCGGTGCCGCGCTCCATGTTGGCGGTGGCGTCCTTGATGCCGATGATGCCGGGCACCTGCGCCAGGCGCAGCACGGTGTCGTTGTGCAGGTCGGTGACGGTACGCACCGGCACGTTGTAGAGGATCATCGGCAGGTCCACCGTTTCCGCGATCTTGCGGAAATGCTGGTACAGGCCTTCCTGCGTCGGCTTGTTGTAGTAGGGCACGACCGACAGGCAGGCGGTGGCGCCGTTCTGCTTGGCCGACTCGGTGAGCTCGATCGCCTCGGCGGTGGAATTGCCGCCGGTGCCGGCGATGATGGGTATGCGGCCCTTGGCGTGCGCCACCGCGACCCGGATCAGTTCCTTGTGTTCGTCGAAATCCACCGTCGGCGACTCGCCGGTGGTGCCCACCACGACGATGCCGTCGGTGCCCTCGGCGATATGCCAGTCGATCAGCGACTTGAAGCGCGCGATGTCGAGCCGCCCGTCTTCCAGCATCGGGGTGACGATCGCGACCAGGCTGCCTGTGATCATGGGGTCGGTCTCAAGGTGTTCGAATAGCCCGGCATTCTAGCCCCTCGCCGCATTCGCGGCGCAAAGTCGTTGAATCATTGACGGTTTCGGCACCGCCGTGACACCCTCCTCGAAGCCCAGGATCGCCAGCCCGCGAAACGCCTCGAGCAGCTCTCCCGGCCGCAGCAGGAACTCCGGGTTGGACGGCTTGCCGTGGCGTTCGTTCCCCAGCAGGAAGGTTTCGTAGATGAGCAGGCCGCCCGGCGCAAGTGCCTCGACCAATTGGGGAAACAGGGGACGGTGCAGGTAGTTGGTGACGACGACGGCCTGGAAGCGCTCGCCGGGAAGCGGCCAGGGACTGCCGTCTTCGAGGTCGGCCTGGATGAAGCGGGCGCCGGGAATGACGTGGGCATCGCGGTCGACCGCCACGACTTGCAGGCCGCGCGCCAGGAGCAGCCGGGAATGCCGTCCGGTGCCGCAGGCCAAGTCCAGCACCGTTCCGGCGGCGACGCGCGGCGCCCAGCGCCGGACCCAGTCCGACGGGGTCAGCGCGCCGCCGTGGCCTTGCGACCCTTCCACCAGTACAGCGGCAGTCCGGCCAGCATGATCACCAGCCCGGCGAGCACCATGTTGCCGAACTTCGGGCCGTAGTCGGGATTGCGAACGTAGTCGATGCTCGACCAGAGCATGTAGGCGCAGGTCGCGATGAACACCAGCGGCACCACCGGGTACAGCGGCACGCGCACCTCGGCCCGCTCCACCTCGCCCAGCTTCTCGCGGATGCGAAAGCGAAACAGCGTGAGCCCCGTCAGCAGGAAAAAGGTCCAGAACACGGGCGAGGTGTAGGCCACCATGGCGCTGAAGCCGTCCGGGGTGAAGGCGCTCGCCGCCACCAGCGCGAGCGTGATCACGCCCTGCAGGATGAGCGCGTTGGCCGGCGTGCTGCCCGCCTCCTTCCAGTTGCCCACCGGGCCGAACAGCGGGAAGTCGCGGCCGAAGGCCCAGGTGGTGCGCGCGCCGGTGAAGATCGCCGCGTTGATCGTCGTGGCGGCCGACACGCAGACCAGCAGCACCAGCACCACCACGCCGGTGTCGCCCGCCACCAGGCGCATGACATCGGCGGCGACCGCCTTCGATTCGCGCATCCCGCCCAGCCCCAGGGCGACCAGGTAGCCGATGTTGACCACGAGGTACAGCAGCGTCACGACGAGGATCCCGGTGACCAGGATCTTGCGCATGTTGCGCCGCGGCTCGCGCACTTCGCCGCCGAGATAGGCCGCTTCATTCCAGCCGCCGTAGGTGAGCAGCACGAAGATCATGGCGAGGCCGAACGCGCCGCCCGCGTTGCCCGCGGCCGGCGCCGGGGCGGGCTTGTAGCCGCCCTCCGCGATCAGGCCCGCCACCGCGATCACGAGCAGGCCGGCGATGAGGATGGTCTCCATCACGCGCTGCAGCGACTTGGTCGGCATCGTTCCCGCGACGTTGAGCAAGGTCAGCGCGATCACGCACAGGGCGGCGTAGATGGCGGAACTGGCCGGCCCGAGCGGCAGCAGCTGGCTGGCGTAGTCGCCGAACACGAAGGCCACCGCCGCGATGGCGCCGGTCTGGATCACGGTCATGCGCGACCAGGCGAACAGGAACGCCGCGCCCTGCCCCAGGCCGCGGGAGAGGAAGCTGTACTCGCCGCCGGTTTCCGGATGCCGCGCCGAGAGCTCGGCGTAGACCAGCGCCCCGCACAGCGACACCACGCCGCCCAGGACCCAGGCGAGGATGAATTCCGTCGCGCTGGAGACATTGCCGGCGACGATGGAGGGCGCCTTGAAGATGCCAACGCCCAGCACCATGCCCACCATGAGGAACACGCCGTCGGGCACCGTGAGCAACGCCTTGGGGGAAGCCGCGTCCTGCGGCCCGGATTTCGGCTCCGGCTTGGGGAGCGGCTGAACTACTGTCTGTTCGCTGTCCATGGCAGTGTGCGGGAATGCTCTCCGTCTGAAAGGCGCAGCTCGCCGTCGATCCGCGCGCCCGATACGATACCCCGGAACAGGTGGTTCCATGGCTTGCCGTTCAGGGTCCCCACCACGGCGAGGCGGATCTCTTCGCCCCGCAGGCGCGTCCCGCGCACCGCCATGCCGCCCGCCGGCACCGTGGCCTCCGCCTCGATCACCTGGTAGTGCTGGGCGATCGTGAAGGTCCATTTGCCGCCGTGGCCCGGAATGTCGCTCACCCAGGTGCCCCGTGCGTTCGCCGGCATGACCCAGAGAAAGATGCGCGACCGCCCGGTGGGCCCGACCAGCTTCTCGGCCACCTTCAGCTCCATCATCTCGTCGAACACCCAGTCGGGGCCCATGTCGTAGTCGTGCGACACCACCCGCGCCCCCGGCTGCAGCTGCTCGAACAGGCGCGGCAGCAACTGGCGGTTGACCTCGGGCAGCAGGTACATCGTCACCACCCGCGCCCCGCGCAGGTCGGTCTCGAACAGGTCGCGCACCTCGAACTTCGCCAGCGCCTCGACGCCGGCCCGGCGCGCGTTCTCGCGCGCCAGCTCCACCAGCTTGGGGTCGATGTCCACGCCCAGGCCGGGCGCGCCGAAGCGCTTCGCGGCCTCGATCACGATGCGGCCGTCGCCGGAGCCGAGGTCGATCAGGCGCTCGCCCTTCTTCGGCGCCGCCAGGTGCAGCATGCGGTCCACCACCTCGGGCGGCGAGACCACGAACGGCGTCGTGCCGTCGTCCCAGGCCCAGGCCTGCTGCGCCAGCGCGCCGCCGGCTGCGGCGAGTGCGAGGATGACGGTGGCAAGTGTTCTCATGAGGGTAAAATCGCGACCGCAGCAAAACTCACGCCCCGGTAGCTCAGTGGATAGAGCAGCCCCCTCCTAAGGGGCAGGTCGGACGTTCGATTCGTCTCTGGGGCGCCACTTTCCCGGCCAGTTTAACTAGAAATCCGTGTCGCCTTCCGCGGCCCGAGCCCTGTTTTGCATGCGCCGGTGCTGCCAGATGGCGGCGGCAAAGGACAGCACCGAGGCGGCGAGCAGGCCGCCGGAGATCGGCCGCGTCAGGAACAGCCAGAGGTCCGAATCCGTCATCAGCGCGCGGATCAGGTTGATCTCGATCTGGTCGCCCAAGATGACACCGAGGATGAACGGCGCCAGCGGAAAGCCGAATTTCACCATCAGGTAGCCCAGCACGCCGAACACCAGCAGCACGTAGACCGTGGCCACCGAATTGCCGAGCGCGTAGGCGCCGACCACGCACAGCACCAGCACCACCGGGTAGAGCGCCGAGCGCGGCACCGTGGTGGCGCGCACCATCCAGCGCACGCCGAAGGCGAGGATCACGACCATCACCAGGTGCGCGATGAGGTAGGCGGCGAACATGCCGTAGGCGAGCTGCGGGTTCTGCGAGATGAACAGCGGGCCGGACTGGATGCCGTGGATGGTGAGCGCGCCCAGCATCACCGCGGTCACCGCGTCCCCGGGAATGCCGAACGCCATGATCGTCACCAGCGAGCCGCCGACATTGGCGTTGTTGGACGCCTCCGAGGCCACGATGCCCTCGGGCGCTCCCTTGCCGAAGCGCTCCGGGTGGCGCGAGAACTTCTTCGCCTGGTCGTAGGCCATCACGCTCGCCGCGCTGCCGCCGATCGCGGGCAGCACGCCGATGAGCACGCCGATGAGCGAGGACCAGAGCAGCAGGAACGGCCTGCTCAGGATCTCCCAGATGACGCGCAGTTGATTCACCGCGAGCTTCGAGACCCGCAGCGCGGCGTCCCTCGCCGCCGCGCCGCGCGGGCGCTCGATCTCGCCCATGATCTGCGAGAACGCGAACACGCCGATCAGGACCGGCAGGAAAGGGATGCCGCCTTCGAGCCAGGAAATGCCGAGCGTGAGCCGCTCCCGGCCCATGACCGGATCATTGCCGAGCACCGTCACCACCAGGCCGAGCGCGCCGGCGAGCAGGCCCTTCAGGATCGAGGCTTCGACCAGCCCCGCCACCATGGACAGCGCGAGCACGAACAGCGAGAAGAACTCCCACGGCCCGAACTCGAGCGCGATCCTCGCCAGCGGCCCGGTGGTGCCGATGAGGAACACCCCGCCCAGCAGGCCGCCGAACACCGAGGCCCAGACGCCGGTCCAGACCGCGCGCCCGGGCTCGCCGTTGCGCGCCATCGGGTGGCCGTCGAAGGTGGTCGCGATGGCCGAGGGCGTTCCCGGGATGCCGAGCAGCACCGCGGTCACCAGCCCGCCGGCGGAACCGCCGACATAGACGCCGGTCATCGCCGAGAGGCCCTGCAGCGGATCCAGGCCGAAGGTGAACGGCAGCACCACGATGATGGTCATGGTGATGGTGACCCCGGGCAGCGCGCCGCCGACGATGCCGGCCAGCGTGCCGAGGACGAGCGGCACCAGGTATTTCGCCTGCGCCACGTCGGCGAGCCCCGCGCCCAGCAGCTCGAACATGGCCTAGAACCCGGTCCAGCGGCCCCGCGGCAGGAGCACCAGCAGGTAGCGCTCGAACACGACGTAGGCGGCGATGGTGGTCAGGAGGGCGAGCGCCGCGACGCGCGCCCAGCCCTTGAGGCCGCGCGGCGGCTCCAGCAGGGCGTTGGCGGCGGCGACGTAGAGCACGGTCGCGATGCGGAAGCCCAGGTAGGGCAAGGCGACGACGTACAGGCCGAAGACGCCGAAGTGGATCGCGACGGCGAGGTGGTCGGGCTGGACGGAGGCAGAAGATTTCGCGTCGCCGGAAAGGCGCCGGCGACGCGACCGGAGAAGGTCGAGGACCAGCAGCGTGATTCCCAGCGCCGCGGTCAGGCCGAGCACGATCCGCGGGTAGAACCCCGGGCCGATCGGCACCATGGGATTGTCCTTCAGCCCGAGGGTCAGCCCGAAAAGAAGAAGGCTCGCCGCGGCGACGGCGAGCCCTCCCCAGCCATCACGGGAAAGCATCAAGCGCTTAGCGCTTGAGCAGGCCGAGGTCCTTCGCCAGGTTGCGGTTGAGCTCGTCGTTCTGCTTCAGCCACGTCGCGTAGGCCGCGCGACCCATGTAGCGCACGTCGGTTGCCTGCTTGGCCATCGCCTCGGCGAAGGCCGGTTCCTTCGCCGCCGCCGCGCACGAGGACTCCAGCTTGGCGAGCACCGGCGCCGGCGTGCCCTTGGGCGCGAGCAGGCCGCGGTTCACGTCATAGACCACGTTCACGCCCAGTTCCTTCAGCGTCGGGATGGAGGGCATCTGCGGGTGGCGCTTCTCCGTGGCGATGGCGATGAACTTGAGCTGCCCGGCCTCCACCTTGCCCTTCTGCGTCAGGTTGGAGTCGGTGAGGTCGATGTGGCCGCCCAGGATCGCGTTCATGCGCGGCGCCAATCCCTCGTAGGACACGTACTTGAACTTCATGCCGGTGGCCTTCTCGATCAGCGCCGGGAAGAAGTGGCTGGTCGAGGCCAGCGTCGCCCCCACGGTGATCTGGCCGGGACGCGCCTTCGCATCCGCCACCATGCCCTTCCAGTCGCTCCACGGCGTCTTCGGGCTCGCGGTGAGCACCGAGGCGGTGGAGGCGATCAGGCACACCGGCTCGAAGTCGCTGTACTGCACGTCGGCGACGCCGGCATAGTAGGTGCTGTGGATGTAGTCGTGCACCGCGTACAGCGTGTAGCCGTCGGGCGGGGCGTCCTTCGCCTCCTTCGCGCCCTTGGTGCCCGAGGCGCCGCCCACGTTGGCGATCACCACCGGCTGGCCGAGGTGCTTCTGGTACGCTGGCGCGAACGGCCGGAAGATGTTGTCCGTATCCCCGCCCGCGGCCCAGGGCACCACCAGCTTCACCGGGCGGTCGGGGAACTGCGCGAGTGCGGGGGTCGCGGCGAGCGCGGCGACGGCGGCGGCAAGTGCGATGCGTTTCATGCGTGATCCTCCTCCAAGGAAGCGGCCATTCTAACTACAATCCGGCGCAGGGAGGAAACCATGGTTTTCCACGGCAAGTGGTACGACGAGGTCGCGGTGGACGAGGACTTCGGCACCGCGCTGACGGTGACCGAGACCCACATCGTGCTGGGCAGCGGCATGTTCGGGGATTTCAATCCCCTGCACGTCAACGAGGAATTCTCCCAAAAGACGCCGTTCGGCGGGCGCGTTCTGCACGGGCCCTTCACCAGCGCCCTGGTGGCCTCGCCGGTGGGCATGTTCTTCGCCGGCACGGCGATCGCGTACCTGGAGCATGCGTGCCGCTTCAAGGCCCCGGTGCGCGCCGGGGACACGCTGACGACGCGCTGGACGGTGACCGGAAAGTCCGACAAGCCCAAGCACAAGGGCGGCATCGTCGAGATGCGCTGCAGCGCCAGCAACCAGCGCGGCGAGGTCGCGGTCGAGGCCGAGGGCAAGATCCTGGTGGCGAGCCGGCCCGCCTGAGCGGCTCGATGTAACCGATCGGTTACATCCGGCGCGCGCCGCGCTACTGCTACTGCTCCTGCTTCTGCTGCTCGCGCCTGCGCAGTTCCTTCCTCTGCACCTTGCCGGTGGTGGTCATCGGCAGGGCGTCGAGGAACTCGATTTCCTTCGGGTACTCGTAGGGCGCGAGCCGCCCGCGCACGTGGGCCTGGATCTCGTCCACCAGCGCCTTCGTCGCGACCTGCCCCGGCTGCAGCACGATGAAGGCCTTGACGATCTGGCCGCGCGCCGCGTCGTCCTTGCCGATCACCGCGGCGTTCGCCACCGCGGGGTGCTTGACCAGGCAGGACTCGATCTCGGCCGGGCCGATGCGGTAGCCGGCGGACTTGATGACGTCGTCCGAACGCCCCTGGTACCAGATGACGCCGTCCTCGTCCATGCGCCCCTGGTCTCCGGTGCAGCCCCAGTCGCCGATGTATTTTTCCTTCGTCGCCTGCGGGTTCTTCCAGTACTCCAGGAAATGCACCGGGTCGGCCATGCCATTGCAGCTCCGGTGGACCGCGATCTCGCCCAGTTCGCCGCGCGGTACCGGGTTGCCCTCGCCGTCGATGATCTCGACCCTGTGGCCAGGATAGGGACGGCCAATGGCGCCGGGCTTGACCGGCCACGCCGCCTGGCAGTTGCCGACCACGTAGTTGATCTCGGTCTGGCCGAACATCTCGTTGATGGTGACCCCGAGGTGCTCGCGCGCCCATTCGATGACGGTGACCCCGACCGATTCGCCCGCGCTCATGATGGAGCGCAGGTCGAGGCGGTATTTCCCTTTCGGCTCGGGCACCGCCTTCATCATCAGCTTCAGCGCGGTGGGGAACAGGAAGCTGTTGCGCACGCCGTACTTCTCCAGCAGGTGGTAGGCGCGCTCGGCGTCGAAGCGGCCGCGATAGCCCAGCAGCGGGATACCGTAGTACCAGCTGGGCAGCAGCGCATCGAACAGGCCGCCCGCCCAGGCCCAGTCCGCCGGCGACCAGAACAGGTCCCCAGGTTGCGGGAAGAAGTCGTGCGAGTACAGGAACCCGGGCAGGTTGCCGATGATCAGCCGGTGCGCCTGCAGCGCGCCCTTGGGCGGCCCGGTGGTGCCGCTGGTGTAGATGATCAGCGCCGGGTCATTCGCCAGCGTGTCCACCGGCGCGAAGGCCGCGCTGCCTTTGGCTATCAGCGCTTCATAGGCGTGGACGCCGGACTCGCGCGCGCCGCCCACGCCGATGACGTGCTTGAGGCTGGGCAGCCTGTCCCGGATCGCCCAGAGGTTCGCGATCGTGGTCGGCTCGACGAACGCCACGCTGGCGCCGGCGAAGTCCATGCGGTACTCGAGCGCATCCGGGCCGAACAGGTGCGACAGCGGCAGCGCGATGGCGCCCATCTGGAAAATCGCCATGTAGGCGATCGCCATTTCCGGGCGCTGCGGCAGGATCAGGGCGACGCGGTCGCCGCGCTTCACGCCAAGGGCGGCGAGCGCGTTGGACAGGCGGTTGGCTTCCTGCTGGATGTCCCAGAAGCTGTACTTCGCCGTCGCGCCGGATTCGTCCTCCCAGTACAGCGCGAAACGGGAGCGGTCGGCGGCCCAGCGGCCGCAGCAGGCGGTGGCGAGGTTGAAGCGCGCCGGGACGTCCCAGCGCCAGCTGCGGTACAACTCGTCGTAGCGATCGGTGCTCACGCCACGCGAAGCTTATTTTTTCTTCGCGTCCTGCGCCAGCGGCGCGCTGATCGAGTCCGACAGCTTCAGCTTCTCGACGTTGACCGGCGGTTCCTTGGCCACCTGCTCGGGCTCGGGCTTGGGCACCTCCGCTTCCGGCTTGGGCGCGATAACGCCGGCGGCATTCCGGCTGGCCTTTGCCTGGGCGGCTGCCTCGAACGCGGCCTTGGTCACCAGCATGGGCGGGTTCAGCTGATAGGCGATCCACAGCACCCAGCCCACCGAAAACAGCAGAACCCCGGCCAGGAAACGCCAGATCCACTCCCCCACCGCCTTGCGCGGTGCGGGTTCTTGCGTCACGGTCTGGTTTGCGGTGCTCATCGGGCTTGCGGCAACCTTTTGCCGGATGTCCTGCGACCAGTCTACCATCGAATCAAAAATCCCTCAACAAATCCGTGGCTTGCGACATGTCAGCTGCTTTCGTCTTCTGTGCCTACGGAACCCTTTTCGACGTCCACCCGACGCAACGGCGCTGCGAAGGATTCTGGCCCGGCAAGGGCCTGCAGCTGTCGCAACTCGGCGCGCCAAGCCGCTCGAGTACACCTGGCAGCGCAGCCTGATGCGCTGCTACGAGCCCTTTTCCCGGGTCACGCGGGAAGCGCTGGCGTACGCCTGCGAGGCGCTTGGGCTCGCGGTGGACCGCCTCGGCGGCGCGCCGGCGGACCGGCTAGGATTCAAGCCCGACCGGATCCTCAAGGGACTCTTCGAGCTGTGAAGTTCTGCTCCAACTGCGCCGCCCCGGTCGCCAAGCGCGTGCCGCCCGGGGACTCCGTGCCCCGCTATGTCTGCGACCAGTGCGGCGACATCCACTACCAGAACCCCAAGCTGGTGGTGGGCACCGTCCCGGACTGGGAAGGCCGGATCCTGCTTTGCCGGCGCGCCATCGAGCCCCGCTACGGCTACTGGACCCTGCCCGCGGGCTTCATGGAAAACGACGAGAGCGCCGGCCAGGGCGCGACGCGCGAAACGCTGGAGGAAGCCGGCGCCCGCGTCGAGCTCAGCGGGGCCTACACCATGATCTCGGTGCCGGCCGTGAACCAGGTGCACCTGTTCTTCCGCGCCCGCCTGCTCGACCTGCGCTTCGAACCTGGCTCGGAGAGCCTCGAAGTGGCGCTTTTCGACGAGGCGCAGCTGCCCTGGAAGGAAATCGCGTTCCGCACCGTGGGCCTCACCCTGCGGCACTGGTTCGCCGACCGCGCGCGCGGCGAATTCCCGTTCCACGCCGAAGACATCCGCTAAGGACTGCAGGTACCCGGCGGCGGCATCGGGTATGCTCCCTCGCGGTGCAGCCATGCACCGGGGAAAACACTTCTAGGGGAGGGAGTTGCCCATGTCGATGCGTGCCTGCACTGCGCTGGGGATGCTGCTGCTCGCCCATGCGCCGGTCTCGCTTGGCGCCGAGCCGCCGAAGCTGGACAACGCCAATACCGCCTGGATGATCACCGCCTCGGTGCTGGTCCTGTTCATGACCCTGCCGGGGCTGGCCCTCTTCTACGCCGGCCTGGTGCGCTCGAAGAACGTGCTCTCGGTGCTGATGCAGTGCTTCGCCATCGCCTGCATGGCGACGCTTGCCTGGGTGGTCGCCGGCTACAGTCTGGCGTTCGGCGACGGCGGCACCCTCAACGCCTGGTACGGCGGCTGGGACAAGAGCTTCCTCGCCGGCATCGGCGTGGCGACGCTCAAGGGCAGCATCCCGGAAACCGTGTTCGCCATGTTCCAGATGACCTTCGCCATCATCACCCCGGCGCTCGTCGTCGGCGCCTACGCGGAGCGCGTGAAGTTCTCCGGCATGCTGCTGTTCAGCCTGCTCTGGCTGCTGCTGGTGTACTGCCCCATCGCCCACTGGGTCTGGGGCGACGGCTGGCTGCAGAAGATGGGCCTGATGGACTTCGCCGGCGGCACCGTGGTGCACCTGAACGCCGGCATGGCGGCGCTGGTCTGCGCGCTGGTGATCGGCCGCCGCAAGGGCTTCCCCGATACGGCGATGCCCCCGCACAACATGACCATGACCATCACCGGCGCCTGCATGCTGTGGGTGGGCTGGTTCGGCTTCAACGCCGGCAGCGCCCTCGCGGCGGACGGCGCCGCGGGCATGGCCATGCTGGTGACCCACATCGGAGCGGCCACCGGCGCCCTCGCCTGGCTGCTCTGCGAATGGCTGCGCTATGGCAAGCCTTCGGCACTGGGCATCGTCACCGGCATGGTGGCGGGCCTGGGCACCATCACCCCGGCCTCGGGCTTCGTCGGGCCGATGGGCGCGATCGCCATCGGCGGCATCGCCGGCGTCGTGTGCTTCTTCGCCACCAGCTGGATGAAACGCTCCCTGAAGATCGACGACTCGCTGGATGTCGCGCCGGTGCACGGCGTGGGCGGCGTCATCGGCACCCTGCTCACCGGAATTTTCGTCTCCACCACGTTCGGCGGCATCGGCTACCCGGAGGGCCAGACCATGGGCGGCCAGGTGACCACCCAGCTCATCGGCATCGTCGCGGTCGGCGCCTGGTCCGGCGTGGTCACCTGGGTTCTGCTCAAGCTGACCGGCTCCCTGACGGGGCTGCGCGTCGGGCCGGATGACGAAACCGAGGGCCTGGACACCGTCGAGCACAACGAGAAGGGCTACAACCTCTGAGGTAGGATGGCGGCGCATGCAGCGCCGCGAATTCATCCGCATCTGCGCGGCCACCGCCACGGCGGCGGCCGCGCCGGCACTCCCGGCCGCCGACGCCACCCCGCAGCTTTATTCCCGGGTCCGCCTCGTCGACGGCGGCGGCAGGCCGCTGCGCGCCGCGGCCATCCCGGCGCGGCGCAACCTCATCTTCCACTACCCGTACGCGAGCACGCCCTGCTTCCTGCTCAACCTGGGGCGGCCGGCAAAGACATCGGCGCGGCTGCGGACCGCAGACCAGCGCGATTACGAATGGACGGGCGGCGTCGGGCGCAACCGCGCCGTCGTCGCCTACTCCGCGATCTGCGCCCACCAGCTCGCCTACCCGACCAGGGACATCAGCTTCATCAGCTTCCGCAGCGAGGCGAGCGCGCGCAACCGGCTCGCCAACGTGATCCACTGCTGCGCCGAGCACAGCCAGTACGACCCGGCCGACGGCGGCCGGGTGCTGGCCGGCCCCGCGCCGCAGCCGCTGGCGGCGATCCTGCTGGAGCACGACGCGGCGAGCGACGAACTGTTCGCCGTGGGCACGCTGGGCGGCGAGATGTTCAACCAGTTCTTCGCCAAGTACGAGCTCAGGCTCGCGCTGGAGAACGGCGGCACGGTGAAGCGAGGCGTTTCCGGCGCCGCGGTGGTGATCGAACTCGAACAGTATTGCCGCCAGCAGGTGAAGTGCTAGCGTGAAGGAGCACGCTCGCGTGCTCCTTCTGCGCCCGGACGATCCCTTCCCGCCCGTCGATCGCGCCCTCAAGGACCCCAACGGCCTGCTCTGCGCTGGCGCCGACCTGTCCGTCGAGCGCCTGCTCGCCGCCTACCGACGAGGCATCTTCCCCTGGTACGCCGGCGGCGAGCCGATCCTGTGGTGGTCGCCCGACCCGCGCATGGTGCTGTTCAGCGACGAGTTGAAGGTGTCGCGGTCCCTGGCGAAGAGCATCCGCAACAAGGGCTATGAAGTGCGCATCGACACCGCCTTCGCCGGCGTCATCGACGCCTGCGCCGCGCTGCGGGAAGAGGACGGGACCTGGATCGGCGCGGACATGCGCCGCGCCTACAAGCGGCTGCACCGCGAAGGCCACGCCCATTCCTTCGAGACCTGGCTGGACGGGCGCCTGGTCGGCGGCCTCTACGGCATCGCCATCGGGCGCATGTTCTACGGCGAATCCATGTTCTCCGTCGCCACCGACGCCTCCAAAGTGGCGCTGGCCGCGCTGGTCGGGTACCTGGCCGGCCGCGGCTTCCCGCTCATCGACTGCCAGCAGCGCACCGCCCTGCTCGCCTCCATGGGCGGGCGCGAGATCCCGCGCCGGGCGTTTTTGCGCCGCGTCGCGGCATTGGTAGACTACCCGGAACAACCGGGGAAGTGGACAGCCCAATCGCATGTCTCGGCTTAACGACCTTCCGCACGCGGTCCTGCAGTTCTACGTGACTGCGCCCTACCCGTGCAGCTACCTGCCCGAGCGCATGGCGCGCTCCCAGGTGGCCACCCCCAGCCACCTCATCAACACCGAGCTGTACGGCGAGCTGGTCAAGTCCGGGTTCCGGCGCAGCGGCATCTTCACCTACCGCCCGCATTGCGACAGCTGCCGCGCCTGCGTCCCGGTGCGCATCCCGGTGGCCGGGTTCGAGCCGCGGCGCTCGCAGCGTCGCGCCTGGAGCCTGCACGAAGGCCTCTCGTCGCAGGCGCAACCGCTCAAGTTCCGGCTGGAGCACTACGCCCTCTACCTGCGCTACCAGTCGCGCCGCCATTCCGGCGGCGGCATGGACAACGACAGCCGCGACCAGTACTCGCACTTCCTGCTGCAGAGCCGCGTCGACACGCGCCTGGTGGAATTCCGCGACGATGGCCAGCTGGTGATGGTGTCCATCGTGGACTTCCTGCCCGACGGCCTGTCCTCGGTCTACACCTTCTTCGAGCCCGACCGGCGCGCCGCCAGTTTCGGCACCTACAACGTGATGTGGCAGATCGAAGCCTGCCGCGCCCTCGGCCTGCCCTACCTGTACCTCGGATACTGGATCCGCGAGAGCCCGAAGATGGCCTACAAGTCGCGCTTCGCGCCGATCGAGGGCTTCGTCGGCGGCGCCTGGCGCCGCCTCGGCGAGCGGGACCTGGAATAGTGCTGTATGCGCTGGCGCGCCCGCTGCTGTTTGCCCTGGACCCGGAGACCGCGCATTCCCTGACGCTGGGCCTGGCCGACGCGCCGCTGCGCCTGGGCCTGCTCAATTTCCGCAAGCCGGCGCACCGCCCGGTGCGCGCCATGGGACTGGAGTTCCGCAATCCGGTCGGCCTCGCCGCAGGCCTGGACAAGCAGGCCGAGCACGTCGACGCGCTCGCGGCGCTCGGCTTCGGCTTCATCGAGCTGGGCGGGGTCACGCCGCGGCCCCAGCCGGGCAATCCGCGTCCGCGCATGTTCCGGATCCCCGAGGCGCGCGCCATCATCAACCGCTTCGGCCTGAACAGCGTCGGCGTCGAGGCCTTCGTCGAGAACCTGAAGCGCGCCCGCCGCAACACCATCATCGGCGTCAACATCGGCAAGAACAAGGACACGCCCAACGAGCAGGCGGCCGAGGACTACGAGCGCTGCCTCGAAGTCCTGTATCCGCACGTGCACTACGTCTCGATCAATGTCTCCTCCCCGAACACCGCCGGATTGCGCGACCTGCAGTCGGCCGCAGCCCTGGGCGCGCTGCTCGCGCGCCTGCGCGCAAAGCGCGACGCCTTGCGCGAGAAGCACGGCCGCGCCGTGGCGCTGGCGCCGAAGATCGCGCCGGACCTCGACGGCGACGCGGTGCGCGCCATCGCCGACGTGGTCCGCCGCAGCGGCATGGACGGGGTGATCGCCACCAACACCACGGTGGCGCGCGACGAGGTGAAGGGCCTGCAGCACGGCGCCGAGGAAGGCGGATTGTCCGGCGCGCCGCTGCGCGAGCGCTCGCTCGGCGTGGTGCGGGAACTCGCAGCCGCGCTCAAGGGCGAGATCCCGATCATCGGCGTGGGCGGCATCCTGAGCGGCGCGGACGCGGCCGAGAGATTCAGCGCCGGCGCAAGCCTGGTGCAGGTCTACACCGGGCTCATCTACCGCGGCCCGCGCCTGGTCTCAGAATGCGTATCGGCCTACCCCGGGAAGTAAAGGACGGCGAGTTCCGCGTCGCCCTGACGCCCGCCGAGGTGCGGGCGCTGGCCGGCGCGGGTCACTCCGTCGTGGTGGAGCCAGGCGCCGGCGCGGGCATCGGCATCCCCGATGCGGCGTACGCCGGCGCGGGCGCCACGCTGGGCGCCGCCTGGGACTGCGACCTCGTGGTCAAGGTGAAGGAATTGCAGCAACCGGAGTACCGCAAGCCTGGACCGGGCCAGGTGCTGTTCGGCTTCCAGCATTTCGGTCCCGAGCCGGACTTGCTGGATGCGGCACTCGCCTCGGGCGCCACGTTCGTCGCCTTCGAAACGGTGGGCCAGTCCGACGGCAGCCTTCCCATCCTCGCGCCCATGTCCGCGATCGCCGGCCGGCTCGCGGTGCAGATGGGCGCGTGGTGCCTGCAGAAGCAGAACGGCGGCTCGGGCGTGCTGCTGCCGGGTCTGGAGGGCATTGCCGCCGGACGGGTCGTCATCCTCGGCGGCGGCAACGTGGGCGGGAACGCGCTCCACGTCGCGCACGGAATCGGCGCGCAGGTCACGGTGTTCCTGCGCTCGGACAAGCGCCTCGCGGGCCTGCGCGCGCGCTACCCACGCGCCGACATCCGCGTCGGCACCGATACCCTTGCGCAAGTGGCGGCGGATGCCGACATCCTCATCGGCGGCGTGCTCGTGCCCGGCCGGATGTCGCCCAAGCTCGTCACCCGCGCGATGCTGCGCAGCATGCGCCCGGGCTCGGCGCTGGTGGACGTGGGCATCGACCAGGGCGGCATCGCCGAGACTTCGCGCCCCACAAGCCACAGCGCGCCGACGTACGTCGAGGAAGGCGTGGTGCACTACTGCGTGCCGAACATGCCCGCGGCCTGCGCCCTTACTGCGAGCCAAGCGCTCGCCCGCGCCGCGCTGCCGTTCCTGCTGGAACTCGCCGCGGGCAAGGTCTCGCCCGAGCTCGCCACCGGCATCCAGGTCCGTGCGGGAATGGTCACGCACGAGCACCTCGCCCGGGACACCGGGCGGGCATTCCACGCGCCATGAAGCGCGCGGGCGTGGCGCTGGTGGACGAGGCGCGCTGCATCGGCTGCGCCCGCTGCATCGCCGCCTGCCCGGTGGATGCCATCGCCGGCGCCGAGGGCTGGATGCACACGGTGATCGCCGCGTACTGCACCGGCTGCGAGTTGTGCGTCGCGCCCTGTCCGGTGGATTGCATCGCCATGGTCCCCGCCCCTGCGGGACATTCCTGGGGCAAAGCCGACGCGCGCGCCGCGAAGCTGCGCCTGGGCGCGCGCAGGAAGCGCGAAACAGCGGCGCACGCCCGGATCCACGCACCCGACAAGGTCCGCCGTCGTGCCGTGATCGCCGCGGCCCTGGCGCGCGCGAAGGCCAAGCGCGGATGAACCCGGACAAGCGCAGGGCGATCTTCGAGCGGCTGCGCGCCGCAAACCCGAACCCGACGACGGAACTCGCCTACCGAACCCCGTTCGAGCTGCTGGTGGCCGTGGTGCTCTCGGCGCAGGCCACCGACAAGTCGGTGAACCTCGCCACGGCGAAGCTCTACCCGGTGGCGAACACGCCGCAGGCGATCGTGGCGCTGGGCGAGGA
>JALHLN010000049.1 GCA_022844545.1 Burkholderiales bacterium
CGGCCTCATGAACGGCATCTTCGGCGAGGCGCTGCTGGCGCCGCCGTTCGCGCGCTGGATGCAGTCGTTCGGCCTGGAACAGAAGCTGAGCGCCATCGTCGCCACGGTGCTGGTGGTGGTCGCCGTGACCTACGTTTCCATCGTCGTCGGCGAGCTGGTGCCCAAGCGCCTGGGGCAGATCAACGCCGAGGGCATCGCGAAGCTGGTCGCCTGGCCGATGCGGGGGATGTCGCTGGTCTCGGCGCCGTTCGTGCGCCTGCTCATGTTCTCGACCAACGCCATCCTGAACCCGCTGCTGCGCCTGCTTCGCGTCAAGCACGTGGAGGGCGGCGGCGAGCCGCTCAGCGCGAAGGAAATCCGCACCCTGGTGCTGGAGTCCTCGCGCTTCATGCCGAAGAAGCACGTCTCGATGCTGCTGAACCTGTTCGACATCCAGGAAATGACGGTGCAGGACGTGATGGTGCCGCGCGCCCGCATCGAGGCCATCCGCCTGGACGATGACATCGAGACCATCGCCCGCCAGCTCACGACCGCCTATCACCGCCACATCCCCGTCTACCGCGGTCGCAGCGGCGGCGACGACGGCGGCGACGAGATCGCCGGCGTGCTGCAGATGCGCCGGGTGCTGGGACTGCTCGCCTCCGGTTCGCTCGACAAACCGGCGCTCGAAGGCCTGCTTGACGAGCCCTACTACGTCCCGGCGAGCACGCCGGTGATCACGCAGCTGCAGTACTTCCAGGAGAACCGGGAGCGCATCGCGCTGGTGGTGGACGAATACGGCGAGCTGATGGGCCTCGCCGCCCTCGAGGACATCGTCGAGGAGATCGTCGGCAAGTTCACCACCTCGCTGCCGGGCACGGCGCAGACGCTGGCCTGGGATGCCGACGGCGTCGCCGCGGCCGACGGCAGCATGCCGGTGCGCGAAGTGAACCGGGTGCTCGGACTGGAGCTGCCCACCGACGGGCCGAAGACGCTCAACGGCCTCATCCTGGAGCACCTGCAGGACATTCCGGAGGCCGATGTGTCGATGAAGATCGCCGGCGTGCCGATGGAGATCGTCCACGCCCAGGGCCGGTCGGTGAAGACGGTGCGCCTTTTCCGGCCAAGCGAGGAGACTCCGCCGGAGCCCGGCCAGACTGTCTGAAATGCCAACTATTTCCGCGACACGTCATGGCGTTAGCGCAAATTCCTCAGGCTTTACAAAAACTTGGCCGGAAGGCATCATCGCAAGCTGCCGGATAACATCGGACCGGCTTGGCACGTGACAGGCAAGACCTAGGGGAGACCTAGACCATGGCGACAGCGGCGGCGGCGGCAAAACCCAAAGAGTTCACCTTCAGCTGGGAAGGCAAGGACAAGGCCGGCAAGGTGGTGCGCGGCGAAGTCCGCGCCGCCGGCGAGAACGTGGTGCAGGCGACGCTGCGCCGCCAGGGCATCACCGTCTCCAAGGTCAAGAAGCAGCGGGTCAGCAGCGGCGGCAAGGTGGGCGAGAAGGACGTCGCGCTGTTCACGCGCCAGATGGCCACCATGATGAAGGCGGGCGTGCCGCTGCTGCAGGCCTTCGACATCGTCGGCAAGGGCGCCACCAACCCCGCGGTGGCCAAGCTGCTGGGAGACATCAAGACCGAGGTCGAGACGGGGTCGTCCCTCGCGCAGGCGTTCCGCAAGTACCCGCTGTACTTCGACGCCCTCTACTGCAACCTGGTCCACGCCGGCGAGCAGGCCGGCATTCTCGAGACGCTGCTGGACCGCCTCGCCGTTTACAAGGAAAAGACTCTCGCCATCAAGTCCAAGATCAAGTCGGCGCTGTTCTACCCGGTGTCGATCATCGTGGTCGCGATCGTCATCACCGCGGTGATCATGATCTTCGTCATCCCGGCCTTCAAGAGCGTGTTCTCGAGCTTCGGCGCCGACCTGCCCACGCCGACCCTGATCGTGATGGGCATCTCGGACTGGACGGTGGCCAACTGGTACATCGTGTTCCCGGCCATGGGGGGCGGCGTCTACGGCTTCCTCGAGGCCTGGAAGCGCTCGCTCGCGGTGCAGATCTTCATGGACAAGCTGAGCCTGAAGGCGCCGATCTTCGGCGCGCTGCTGAGGAAGGCCGCGATCGCGCGCTGGACGCGCACCCTGGCGACCATGTTCTCCGCCGGCGTGCCGCTGGTGGAGGCGCTGGACTCCGTGGGCGGCGCCTCGGGCAACTACGTCTACCTGGAAGCCACCATCAAGATCAAGGCCGAGGTCTCCACCGGCACCTCGCTCACGGTGGCGATGCAGAACTCCGGCGTATTCCCGCCGATGGTGATCCAGATGTGCCTGATCGGCGAGGAAACCGGCGCCCTGGACGCGATGCTGGGCAAGGTGGCGGATTTCTTCGAGGCCGAGGTGGACGAGGCGGTGGAAGCGCTGTCCTCCCTGATGGAGCCGATCATCATGGTGGTGCTGGGCACCCTGATCGGCGGCATGGTGGTGGCGATGTACCTGCCGATCTTCAAGCTCGGCGCCGCCGTCTAAGCGGATGTCCGAACTGGGCTGGCTGACCCAGCCCGCCGTCTTTGCCTGGGTGGCGCTCGCCTTCGGGCTGTGCGTCGGTTCCTTCCTCAACGTGGTGATCCACCGCCTGCCGCGGATGATGGAACGCGGCTGGCGCGAGGAGTGCGCCGAGATCGCCGGCACGCCGCTACCGGAGCAGGGCCGCTACAACCTGTTCGTGCCGCGCTCGGCCTGCCCCTCCTGCGGCCGCGGCATCCGCGCCATCGAGAATGTCCCGGTCCTCAGCTGGCTTGCCCTGCGCGGCAAATGCGCCGGCTGCGGCACGCGGATCTCCATGCGCTATCCGGCGGTCGAGTTGCTGGCGGGACTGGGCACCGGATGGGCCGCATGGCACTTCGGCCTCGGCCTCGCCTTCGCCGGGGCGGCGCTGTTCCTCTGGTGCGCCATCGCGCTCGCCTTCATCGACCAGGCCACCGGCTACCTGCCCGACGACATCACCCTGCCCCTGATGTGGGCCGGCCTGCTCCTGAACCTCGGCGGCACCTACGTCTCGCTCGGCGAGGCGGTGACCGGCGCCGCCGCCGGCTACCTGTCGCTGTGGAGCATCTACTGGGCGTTCAAGCTGGCCACCGGCAAGGAAGGCATGGGCTACGGCGACTTCAAGATGCACGCGGCCGTGGGCGCCTTCGTCGGCTGGAAGATGCTGCCGCTGGTGATCCTGGTCTCGGCGGGCGTGGGCCTCCTGTTCGGCGTGGCGCAGATGGTCGCGGCGCGCGGCGGCTGGGACGGCAACTTCCGCTTCCACTTCGGCCCCTACATCGCCATCGCCGGCGTGGTGGCGCTGTTCTGGGGCGCGCCGATCCTGCGCTGGTACCTGCCGGGCGCCTGAGCGCGTGGCCTTCGTCATCGGCCTCACCGGGGGCATCGGCAGCGGCAAGAGCGCGGCGGCCGACGCGTTCGAAAAGCTGGGGGCGGCGGTGGTGGACACCGACCGCATCGCGCACGAACTGACGCGCGCCGGCGGCGCCGCCATTGCGGGCGTGCGCGCGCTGTTCGGCGATTCCGCCATCGCCCCCGACGGCGCCATGGACCGCAAGGCGGTGCGCGAGCGCGTGTTCTCCGACCCGGCCTCGAAGCAGCGGCTGGAAGCACTCCTGCATCCCATGATCCGGGCGGAATCCGAGCGCCGGATCGCCGCCGCCACGGAGCCCTACGTGGTGCACGTCGTTCCCCTGCTCGTCGAATCCCCCGACTACCGCAAGCGGGTGCAGCGCGTGCTGGTGGTGGACTGCCCGGAAGCGCTGCAGGTCGAGCGCGTCCGCGCCCGCAGCGGGCTCTCGGCGGCGGAGATCGACGCGATCATTCGCAGCCAGGTTCCCAGGGCGCAACGGCTGGCCGCGGCAGACGACATCATCGACAATTCCGGGACCATTGCTGCGCTGCAAAAACAGGTCCGGAAACTGCACCAGACCTATCTCGATCTGGCGCGCAGTTGAGAAAGCAATTTGTGTTGGCATCGTAAATCCCTCAGAATCCGGGCGTTTTCGCCTTCCAGGATGAGGCGCACCCGGACGTGGTCACCTACGAGTACCCGCTGAACGAACGGATCCGGACGCTGTTGCGCCTGGAGGACCTGTTCGAGCGCTCGCGCCACTTCATCGCCCGCACCGACCCGCTCGACCACCACGTCGCGCTGCTGACCCTGTTCGAGATCATCGAGGTCGCCGGCCGCGCCGACCTCAAGTCCGACCTGCTGCAGGAACTGGAGCGCCAGAAGCAGGTGCTGCTCACCTTCCGCAACAACCCCGAGATCTCCGAGGACGCGCTGACGGGCGTCCTGCGCGACATCGAGCAGGCCTCCGCCGCCTTGTTCTCCATGACCGGCAAGATCGGCCAGTACATTCGCGAGAACGACTGGCTGATGTCCATCAAGCAGCGCACCGGCATTCCCGGCGGCGCCTGCGAGTTCGACCTGCCCTCCTACCACTACTGGCTGCACCGCCCGGCCGAGGAGCGCATCGGCCAGCTCGCGGCCTGGACCAGCCCCTTGTACCCCTTGCGCGACGGCACTGCGATCATCCTGCGCATCCTGCGCGAATCGGGCAAGCCGCAGGCGCTCGCCGCGCCCCTGGGCACCTTCCAGCAGATGCTGGGGGGCAAGACCGCGCAGATGCTGCGCGTGCGCCTGGCGAACGACCTCGCCTGCGTGCCCGAGATCAGCGCCAACAAGTACGTCCTCAACATCCGCTTCCTGGCGCAGAACGGCGAGGAGGCGCGCGCCAAGACCGCCGACTGGGACGTCGCCTTCGAGCTGACGTTCTGCAACCTGTGATCCGCGAGGTGGCGTGCCCGCGCTGCGGGCGCAAGACCCCGTTCACGCCCGACAACGCCTGGCGCCCGTTCTGCAGCGAGCGCTGCAAGATGATCGACCTCGGCGCCTGGGCGGAGGAGCGCTACCGGGTACCGGTGGAATCCGGGCCTGGCGACGACACCGAAGACCTGAAGGATCGAAGCCAATGAGCCGCCCGCAAGCCACCTCGAAACTGCTGCAGGAAACCGAGCGCGCCCTGGTCACCGAGTGGCGCTTCGCGCCGGGCGCCGAGACCGGCTGGCACCGGCACGCCCATGACTACATCGTGGTGGTGCTCACCGCCGGCAAGCTGATGCAGGAAACCGCGAACGGCGAAATCGTCACCGAGCTCGCCTTCGGCCAGTCCTACGCGCGGCCGGTCGGGGTGGAGCACAACGTGGTGAACCCGAACCCGCACGAGTTCGTGTTCGTCGAGGTCGAGCTGAAGTAGTTGTCGCACGGCCGTATCCGGCCCATCACTTTCGCGGCCATGTTGCCGGGTTGCGCGCGTGATGCAGGACCGCGAGCACCGCGACCCGCCCAGGTCGAACCACGTAGAAGATGAGGTACGGGAATCGGGACATCACCGCGCGCCGGATGCCTCGATAAAGAACCGGACTTGATTCAGGAAAGCTGCGGATGGCCTCGAGGCGTTCGCGCAGCGCCGTCAGATACTCGTCTCCCAGACCGGCGCGTTGCGTCTCGTACCACTCAAAGGCGGACTGGATGTCCTGTTCGGCCCGGGCCCGAAGGACGAACTTCCGGGTCATGAACCCCGGCGGATGCGGCCGAAAACCTCTTCCAAAGTTGCACCGCCCTCGGGATCCTGTTCATGCTCGGCAAGACGGCGATCCAGTTCCGCTTTCTGCCAATCGGTCAGCGGCAAAGCATCCGGAGCAGCGGAGATGCTGTCCCAGATCGCTTCAACGAGCCGCACGCGCTCGGGCACCGGCATTGCCAGGATTTCAGCGACGAGTTCCTGTTTCATTTTCGTAGGCTACCACCTTCGACAACGGATGCGCCAACGCTCCCGGTTTGCCGCACCGTGGCTGGCTTTGAAATCGACTCATGATCGAAGAAGGTTGCGTGCGGCACAACCAAGGGTCGGCAACGGAACCTGGCGCCCTCAGCACGGCGTCAATGTAACCGATCGGTTACATTTACCCTGTCCAGCTGCCCCGGATCATCGCCAGGCCGTGCGCGCCGGCCGCGCGCGCGTTGTCCAGGTCCTCCCGCGTCAGCCCGCCGATGGCGTAGACCGGGATCGACGCGTTCGCCGCGATGCGCGCGAAGCCTTCCCAGCCGAGCGTCTCCGCGCCCGGATGCGTCGCCGTCGCGCGCACCGGCCCCAGCACCGCGAAATCCAGCCCGATGGCCATGGCGTGGCCCAGTTCCTGCACGGTGTGGCAGGACGCGCCCGAGAGCACCGGCAGCGGCCGCGCCTTCAGCTTCATGAGTTGCGCGGCGGTGTAGTGGATGCCGTCGGCCGAATCTCCCGCTACCGGTCCGCTGTTCACCAGGATCTTCGCCCCATGTCGCGCCGCCTTCTCCCTCAACTCGCTGATCAGCAGGTCGCGCTCCGGGAACGCCTTGTCCCGCACCTGGATCATGCGCAGTCCTTGCTGCAACCGCATCTCCGCGTACGCGAGCATCCCCTCGAGCCCGAGCGACTCCGCATCCGTGATGGCGTACTCCAGCGGCAGCGCCAGCGACGCCAGCACCGGGCCGTTGGCCGGCAGCATCGGCTCCAGCACCGGATCGCCGAGGCGCTGCCAGGCGAGCGCCTGGCCTTCGCGCGCGCGCGGCTCGCCGCGCCACTCCACCACCCGGTAGAAATGCAGCATGACCACGGCGTGCTCATAGACGTGCACGCGCGACACCCAGGGGTAGGCCTTCACCACCTTGATGCCGATTTCCTCGTGCAGCTCGCGCGCGAGCGCCGCGGCCGCGGGCTCGCCGGCCTCGACCTTGCCGCCGGGAAACTCCCACCAGCCGGCGTAGACCTTGCCGGCGGGGCGCTGCGCGAGGAGGAAACTGCCGTCCGCGCGCTCGATGACGGCGGCGGCGACTTCGACCACTACTTTTTCTTGGCGTGGCGCCCGGCCCAGTCGCGCGCGAACTGGTAGGCGATGCGGCCGCTGCGCGAGCCGCGCTGCATGGACCATTGCAGCGTCTCCTCGCGCGCCGACTCGATTTCCCTCGCCGAGCAGCCGAAGGTCTTCAGCCAGTGCGCGACGATGGCGAGGTACTCGTCCTGGTCGAAGGGATAGAACGACACCCACAGCCCGAAGCGCTCCGAGAGCGAGATCTTTTCCTCCGCGGTCTCGCCGGGGTGGATCTCGTCGCCGACGTACTTGGTCTCGAGATTCTCGGCCATGTACTCCGGCATCAGGTGGCGCCGGTTGGAGGTGGCGTAGATGAGCATGTTCTCGGAGGTGGTCGAGATGGAGCCGTCCAGCGCCACCTTGAGCGCGATGTAGCCCTCTTCGGCGCCATGGAAGGTGAGGTCGTCGCAGAAGACGAGGAACCGCTCCGGCCGCGAGGCGAGGGCGTCGGTGATCGCGGGCAGGTCCCCGAGGTCGCTTTTCTCCACCTCGACCAGGCGCAGGCCCTGCTTGTGGTACTTGTTGAGCAGCCCCTTCACGATCGAGGACTTGCCGGTGCCGCGCGCGCCGGTGAGCAGCACGTTGTTCGCCGGCCGGCCGTCCATGAACTGCCTCGTGTTCTGGTCCACCTTGGCGATCTGCGGGCCAATGCCCTGCAGGTCGGAGAGCTTCATTTTGTGCACGTGCTTCACCGGCTGCAGCCAGCCGCGCCCGTTGGGGCCCATGGCCCGGCGCCAGCGCAAGGCGATACTCGCGCCCCAGTCGGTCGCGGGAGGCGGCGGCGGCAGCAGCTGGTCGAGGCGCTCGAGGATACGGTCCAGTTCGTTGCTCATGTGCGGCTCAGGTTCGATACTCGGCGTTGATCTTGACGTAGTCGTAGGAAAAATCGCAGGTCCACACCGTGGCCGCGGCCCTGCCGCGGTTGAGCCGGACCCGGATCGTGATCTCGGGCTGCTTCATCACCGCGGCGCCCTGAGCCTCGCGGTAGCCCGAGTAGCGCGCACCGCCCTTGGCGACGAGGACGCCGTCGAGGTACAGGTCAACCTTCGAGGTGTCGAGATCGGCGATCCCGGCGTAGCCGACGGCGGCGAGGATGCGGCCCAGGTTCGGGTCGGAGGCGAACAGCGCGGTCTTCACCAGCGGCGAGTGCGCGATGGCGTAGGCCACCTTGCGGCATTCGGCTTCGTTCCTGCCCTTCTCGACCGTCACGGTGACGAACTTGGTCGCGCCCTCGCCGTCGCGGACGATAGCCTGGGCCAGCACCTGCGCGACCTCGGTGATCGCCTTCGCCAGAAGGTCTTTGTCTTTCAACGATCTCGCCACCGGGCCTTTTCCGGTGGCGAGACACACGAACGCATCGTTCGTCGAGGTGTCCCCATCGACCGTGATGGCGTTGAACGACCGATCCGCAGCCTTCCGTGCGATGCGCTGGAGATCCGATTTGGAAGTTCTTGCGTCAGTGGCGAGAAACCCCAGCATCGTCGCCATGTCCGGCCGGATCATCCCCGAGCCCTTGGCGATGCCGGTCACCGTGGCCACGCCCGTGGACAGTTCCACCATGCGCGAGGCGGCCTTGGCGACGGTGTCGGTGGTCATGATCGCTTCCGCAGCGCAAGCCCAGTTGGAGGGCTTCAAATCCGAGATCGCCGCCGGCAGCCCAGCCATGATCTTCGCCTCCGGCAGCTGCTCCATGATCACGCCCGTCGAGAACGGAAGTACTTGATTGCCCTTGCATCCCAGCAAGCTCGCCAGCGCAGCGCAGACCGCACCGGCCCGCTTCAAGCCTTCCTTCCCGGTTCCCGCATTCGCGTTGCCGGTGTTCACCACCAGCGCACGGACCGTGTTCCTGATGTTCTTCTTCGCCAGCACCACCGGCGCGGCGCAGAAGCGATTCCTCGTGAATACGCCGGCGACCGCCGTGCCGGGCGCCAGGCGAACCACCAGCACGTCCTTGCGGTTGGCCTTCTTCACGCCAGCCATGGCGATGCCCAGTTCCACCCCGGGAACCGGGTGCAGCGCAGCTGGATCGGGAGGCTCGAGCCTGACGGCCATCAGGCCAATTTACCGTGGCACTGCTTGTATTTCTTCCCCGAGCCGCAGGGACAGGGATCGTTGCGGCCGACCTTGGTCGTCGGGCGGACCACGGGCCGCGCCTTGGCTGCGGGCACTTCGTTCTCCGGCGCTGCCGTATCGCCGCCGAGGGCGGAGGCCGGAGCGGCGTGCTGCAGCTGCACGTTCTCGACGTGGGCCTTGTCGTCCACCTGCGGCACCGGGGCGCTTTCCTTGTAGGCCACCAGCATCAGGGTGCGCGTGACTTCGAGCTTCACCGCCTCGACCATGGTGCCGAACAGCTCGAAGGCCTCGCGCTTGTACTCCTGCTTGGGATTCTTCGCCGCATAGCCGCGCAGGTGGATGCCCTGGCGCAGGTGGTCCAGCGCCGCGAGATGCTCCCGGTAGTGCGAATCCAGGATCTGCAGGGTCATGTAGCGCTCGTACTGGTGCACCTGGTCCGCGGCGGCGGCCGGGATCTTCGCCTGGTAGGCCTCGTGCGACAGCGCGACGATGCGCGCGAGCAGGGCCTCGTCGCCGAGGTCGGGCTCCTTCTGCAGCCAGGCCGTCACCGGCACCTCCAGCCCGAGGTCGGCCTGCAGCGCGGTCTCCAGGCCGGCCGCGTCCCACTGCTCCTCGACGCTGTCCTCCGGCACGTACTGGCGGAACACGTCGGCGACCACGCCCTCGCGCAGGCTGGCGATGTTGGCCGACACATCCTGCGACTCCAGCAGCTCGTTCCTCAGCGCGTAGATGGTCTTCCTCTGGTCGTTGGCGACGTCGTCGTACTCCAGCAGCTGCTTGCGGATGTCGAAGTTGCGCGCTTCGACTTTTCGCTGCGCGCTCTCGATGGAGCGGGTCACCATGCCGTGCTCGATTGCCTCCCCCTCGGGCATTTTCAGCATCACCATGATGCGGTTTATGCGGTCGCCGGCGAAGATGCGCAGCAGCGGATCCTCCAGCGCCATGAAGAAGCGCGAGCTGCCCGGATCGCCCTGGCGGCCGGAGCGGCCGCGCAGCTGGTTGTCCACCCGGCGCGACTCGTGGCGCTCGGTGCCGATGATGTGCAGGCCGCCCGCCTTGAGCACGGCGGCGTTCAGCTCGCGCCACTCGCCGCGCAGCTTCTCGATGCGCGAGCGCTTGTCCTCCTCCGACAGGTTCTCGGCGGCCGCCACCAGGTCGCACTGCTTCTCGACGTTGCCGCCCAGCACGATGTCGGTGCCGCGGCCCGCCATGTTGGTGGCGATGGTGACCATGTGCGGGCGCCCGGCCTGGGCCACGATCTCGGCCTCGCGCGCGTGCTGCTTGGCGTTGAGCACCTGGTGGGGCAGGCCCTCCTTGGACAGCATGCCCGAGAGCAGCTCGGAGTTCTCGATCGAGGTGGTGCCCACCAGCACCGGCTGGCCGCGCTTGTGGCAGTCGCGGATCTCGTCGATGATGGCCTTGTACTTTTCCTTCGCGGTGCGGTAGACCAGGTCCAGCCGGTCCTGCCGGATCATCTTCTGGTGCGTCGGCACCACCACCGTCTCCAGGCCGTAGATCTCCTGGAACTCGTAGGCCTCGGTGTCAGCCGTGCCGGTCATGCCGGCCAGCTTGCCGTACATGCGGAAGTAGTTCTGGAACGTGATCGAGGCCAGGGTCTGGTTCTCGGCCTGGATGGCGACGTTCTCCTTCGCCTCCACCGCCTGGTGCAGGCCGTCGGACCAGCGCCGGCCCTGCATCAGCCGGCCGGTGAACTCGTCCACGATCACCACCTCGCCGTCCTGCACCACGTAGTGCTGGTCGCGGAAGAACAGGTGGTGGGCGCGCAGCGCGGCGTACAGGTGGTGCACCAGGTTGATGTAGGCGGGCTCGTACAGGCTCGCGCCGGGCGGCAGCAGGCCGATGCGCGACAGGATCTCCTCGGCCTTCTGGTGGCCGTTCTCGGAGAGCAGGACCTGGTGGTTCTTCTCGTCGACGAAGAAGTCCCCGGGCGGCTCGGGCTGGTCCTTCTTCGACTCCTCCTTCTGCGGGGTCAGCAGCGGCGCGACCTCGTTCATGCGGTAGTAGATCTCGGTGCGATCCTCGGCCTGGCCGGAAATGATGAGGGGCGTGCGCGCCTCGTCGATCAGGATCGAGTCCACCTCGTCGACGATGGCGTAGGCGAGGCCGCGCTGGTAGCGCTCCTCGACATGCATCGCCATGTTGTCGCGCAGGTAGTCGAAGCCGAACTCGTTGTTGGTGCCGTAGGTGATGTCGGCGGCGTAGGCCTTCCTCTTCTCGTCGGGCTCCATCTGCGGGATGTTGACCCCCACCGTGAGGCCGAGGAAGCCGAACAGCTTGCCCATCCATTCGGCGTCGCGCTTGGCGAGGTAGTCGTTCACCGTGACGATGTGCACGCCGCGGCCGCCGAGCGTGTTGAGGTAGGCCGGGAGCGTGGCGACGAGCGTCTTGCCCTCGCCGGTGCGCATCTCCGCGATCTTGCCGTAATGCAGCACCATGCCGCCCAGCAGCTGGACGTCGAAGTGGCGCATGCGCAGCGCGCGCTTGCCGGCTTCGCGCACCACCGCGAAGGCCTCGGGCAGCAATTGCTCGATCGCCTCGCGCTCCGCCTCGGCCTTGCGCTCCTGCGGCGCGGCTGCGACGGCGTCGGCGACGCGCTTGCGGTACTCGTCGGTCTTCGCGCGCAGCGCCGCGTCCTCCAGCTTCTCCAGCGCGGGCTCGAGCGCATTGATCCGCGCCACGGTGCGCGAATATTGCTTGAGCAGCCGGTCATTGCGGCTGCCGAAGATCTTGGTGAGGACGTTGGCCATCAGTGGGCTGGAAAACTCGGCGGCCGGGGAACGCTAAGCCCCGGTAAAAGAAAAAGATTTTAGCATGCCGGGGACGAGCGCCCCGGGCGGGAGCGCGCCGCGGGACCTACTTGCGCCGCGCCAGCGGCTGCGGCGGACTCTGCGCCAGCAGGAACTTGGCCGGGTTCTGCGGCGCGCCGCGGAAGCGGACCTCGAAATGCAGGTGCGGGCCGGTGGAGCGGCCGGTGCTGCCGCTGTCGCCGATGCGCCGCCCGCGCTGCACCAGGTCGCCTTCCTTCACCGCGAGCTTGGACAGGTGGGCGTAGCGCGTCAACAGCTCGTTGCCGTGGTCGATGTCGATCATGTTGCCGTACTGCGGGTGGAAGCCGGCGAACTGCACCACGCCGCCGGCGGCGGCCACCACCGGCGTGCCGGTATCGGTGATGAAATCGATGCCTTCGTGCATCGCCTGCTGGCCGGTGAACGGGTCGATCCGGTAGCCGAAGCCCGAGGCGTTGAACGGGGCATTCACCGGCATCATGGTCGGCAGCGCCTTCTTCTTCACCGCCTGCTCGAACAACTGCGCCTCCAGCACGCCCAGCAGGTCGGTGCGCGCCTCCATCTCCCGCGACAGGCTGTCGACGCGCGCGCTGAACTGCGACAGCGACAGGTTCTGCGGCGGCAGCAGCGTGGAGGCCGCCCCGCCCAGGCCGGGCGGCTCGGAGAAGCGGAACTCCTGCGGCCGCAGCCCGGCCATGGAAGACAGGCGTTCGCCCAGGGCGTCCAGGCGGGTGAGCTGCGCCTGCATCTCGCCGATCTTCACCGCCATTGCGTTCAGGTTCTGCTGCACGAACTGGCGCGAGCGGTCGGCCTCGGACTTCTGCGCCGCAAGCACCAGGTCCTGTATGACGGGGATGCGGATCTCGGAGGCGAAGCGCAGGCTGATCCAGTACAGCGCGCCGGTGAGCAGCACCAGCACCAGGGCGCCCACCGCGAGCGACGCCAGCAGGTGCGTGAACGAAAGCGACAGACTCCTCGCCTTCGCCAGCCGGCTCGAGATCAAGATAATCTGCACCCAGTCTCCCTTAACATCGTGCCGTGCGACCTTCACGAATCGTCCGCTTGCTGCGGGCGGACGCCGAACTTCAGCCCCTGGTTGAAAAAGCGCTGGAAATCAACGCGTTATCCAGGTTGTGCGGCGATTTTCTTCCGCCCGAGCTCGCCCAACGGGTCCGGGCGGCGAATCTCAAGGACGGTCAGCTTGTGGTGCTCGCCGCGACTCCGGCTGCGGCGGCCAAGCTCAGGCTCCTCTCGGACAGCCTGTGTCAATTCCTGTCAAAAAGAGGGGCGAAGGTTAATTCAGTTTCCGTGAGGGTGCAACCCGGCGACGCCCGGGAAATCGGGGCCGGAAAACCGGACCGGAAACTGTCGCCGCAGGCCGCCGGATCGCTGCGAAAACTGCACCAGGCCTTGGCCGACTCCCCGGCCCGGGCGGCGCTGAAAAACCTTCTGGATCATCAGGTTAAACCTGAAGCTGGCGCAGCATCCCCAGTACCCCCGCCGGTGCCTCCTCGGCGCGGTCGAAAGTAACCGCTTCCACCGCCGACGGGTCGGCGAGCAGCGCCAGCAACAGCCGGTTGTTGAGGGCATGGCCGGACTTGTGGGCGCTGAAAGCGGCCAGCAGCGGGCTGCCCAGGAGGTACAGGTCGCCGATCGCGTCCAGGACCTTGTGGCGGATGAACTCATCCGCGAAGCGCAGGCCCTCGGCGTTCAGCACCCGGAACTCGTCCAGCACCACCGCGTTGTCCAGCCCGCCGCCCAGGGCAAGGCCGGATTCCCGCAGGTCCTCGACGTCCTGCATGAAGCCGTAGGTGCGCGCGCGCGCCACTTCGCTCAGGTAGGAGGTCTGGGCGAAATCCACCGTGAGCGTGGAGTTCGACCGCGCGATCACCGGATGGGTGTAGACGATGGAGAAGGTGAGCTTGAAGCCGTCGTAAGGCTCCAGCGCCGCCCACTTGTCGCCATCCCGCGCCTCGATGCGCTTGTTCACCTTCAGGAAGCGCTTGGCGGCATCCTGTTCCTCCAGGCCGGCCTGCTTGATGAGCAGCGCAAAGGGCGCGGCGCTGCCGTCCATGATCGGCACTTCCGGGCCATCGAGGTCGACATAGGCGTTGTCCACGCCCAGGCCCGCCATCGCCGACATCAGGTGCTCCACGGTGTAGACCTTGACTTCGCCCGCCACCAGGCAGGAGCACAGGCGCGTCTCGCCGACCGCGTCGGCGCGCGCCGCAATCGCCACCGGCGAGGGCAGGTCGAGGCGCCGGAACACGATCCCGGTGCCCGGCTGCGCCGGTCGCAGCGTCATCACCACCTTCTGGCCGGTGTGCAGGCCGACGCCGGTGGCCTTGACCAGGGATTTGAGGGTTCTTTGCTTCAGCATTCCAGCCCGGATTCTACCAAGCGCCCCTCCCTTGGTATGGCGGCGCACAGACGGCGGGGCCCCGTTTCGGCCATGGTGACCGCCTTACGACAGGAGATCGACCATGATCAAACGCTTCCTCTCGCCGCTGCTGGCGGCGCTGTTCCTCGCCGGCTCCGTCGGCACCCTCGGCACGCTGGCGGGGTGCAACACCATGGAAGGCGCCGGAAAAGACATAGAGCAGGGCGGCCGCGCCATCAAGAACGAGGCGCGCGAGCAGCGCTAGCGCTACATGTAGCGCTCGGCGCAGCGGATGATCTGCGTCCGGGTCGGCAGCTCGAGGCAGTGCCTCGCGTCCAGGTAGCTGCGCTTGGTGAGCTTCTTGTTCAGGGCCTGCGCGCTCATGGGCAGGGACAGCGCCATCAGCGCGGCGGTCAAGCAGGCAAGGCGTTTCATCTGGGCCACCGGATCGTAGGGTTGCGAAGCCGCACCCTACGCCGGCGCCACGGCTGCGACGGTTCGGCAGCCAACAAACGCGCACGGGCGGCCGCCGTCCTCCGGCAAGGGAGAAGGCGGCGGCCGGTCCGTTCGCGCCGTGGCACTACGGGGCTAGTCCGCCTGCTTCCTCAGGAACGCCGGGATGTCGTACTTGTCCACCCCGCTCGCCTGCAGCGCCTCGACCTGCGCCGTGCGGTCGCGCTTCCTGAACACCGCCGGCGTGTCGGCGATGGCGCCGTAGTCGGGCGACTGGCCCGGGACCGCGATCACCGGCAGCGGCTGGTTGTCGGTGCCCGTCTTCTGGGAAACCACCAGTTGCGGCTTGCCGGCGCGCGCGCCCATCGGCTTGCCCAGGCCCGTGGCGATCACCGTTACCCGCAGCTCGTCGCCCAGGCCGTCGTCGAACACCCCGCCGTGGATGATGGTGGCGTCCTCCGCGGCCAGGGCGCGGATGGCGTTCATCACGTCCTTGGTCTCGCGCAGCTTGAGGCTGCCGCGCGAGGCGGTGATGTTCACCAGCACGCCGCGCGCGCCGGAGAGGTTGACGCCCTCGAGCAGCGGGCAGGCGATCGCCTGCTCGGCGGCGATGCGCGCCCGGTCGATGCCGCTCGATGCGGCCGAGCCCATCATCGCCATGCCCTGCTCCGACATCACGGTGCGCACGTCCTGGAAGTCGACGTTGACCACGCCGTCGCGGTGGATGATGTCCACGATGCCGCCGACGGCGTTGCACAGCACGTCGTCGGCGGCCTCGAAGGCCTCGGCCTGGGTGACGTCGTCCCCGAGCACCTCCTCCAGCTTGTCGTTGAGGATCACGATCAGCGAATCCACGTGCGGCGCGATCTCCTCGATGCCGTTCTCGGCGATCTTCATGCGCTTGGAGCCTTCCCAGGCGAAGGGCTTGGTGACCACCGCCACGGTGAGGATGCCCATCGAGCGCGCGATCTCCGCGATCACGGGCCCGGCGCCGGTGCCGGTGCCCCCGCCCATGCCGGCGGTGATGAACACCATGTGCGAGCCGCTGATCGCCTCCTCCAGGCGCTCCCTCTCGGCGTGCGCCACCGTGCGCGCCTCCTCGGGCTTGGCCCCCGCGCCCAGCCCGCTGGTGCCGAGCTGGATCTGGTTGCGCGCGCGGTTGCGCGCGAGCACCTGGGCATCGGTGTTGACGGCGATGAACTCCACCTTGCCGATGCCCTTCTCGATCATGTGGTCGACGGCGTTGCCGCCCGCGCCGCCGACGCCGACCACCTTGATCACCGGTCCTGCCGCCTGGTCGTTCTGGATCTCGAACATGTTCATGGCCTCCTTGCCTTGTTGAAACGACTTGTGAAAGTGAAACCCGACATCAGAAATTCCTCTGGAACCATTCGCGCATGCGCCCGAGCACCGCGCGCACCGACCCGTCCTGGCGCGCGATGCGGCCCTGCTGGCGCTGCGAGGCGCCCTCCATCAGCAGGCCCATCGCGGTGGCGTAGCGCGGGTTGCGCACCACCTCCGCCAGGCCGCCCGAATAGCGCGGCGCGCCGACGCGCACCGGCAGGTGGAAGATCTCCTCGCCCAGCTCCACCATGCCGCGCATGGTCGAGCTGCCCCCGGTGAGCACGATCCCGGAGGACAGCAGCTCCTCGTGGCCCGATTCGCGCAGCACCTGCTGCACCAGCGAGTAGAGCTCCTCGACGCGCGGCTCGATCACCTCGGCCAGGGTCTGGCGCGACATCACGCGCGGGGCGCGCTCGCCGATGCCGGGCACCTCGATGCTCTCGTTGGGGTCGGCGAGCTGGCGCAGCGCCACGCCGTGGCGCAGCTTGATCGCCTCGGCGTCGGCGGTGGGCGTGCGCAGCGCCATGGCGATGTCGTTGGTGATCTGGTCGCCGGCGATCGGGATCACCGCGGTGTGGCGGATGGCGCCGCCGGTGAAGATGGCGAGGTCGGTGGTGCCGCCGCCGATGTCCACCAGGCACACGCCGAGGTCCTTCTCGTCCGCGGACAGCACCGCGCGCGCCGAGGCGAGCGGCTGCAGGATCAGGTCGTCCACCTCCAGGCCGCAGCGGCGCACGCACTTGACGATGTTCTGCGCCGCCGACACCGCGCCGGTGACGATGTGCACCTTCACCTCCAGGCGCACCCCGGACATGCCCACCGGCTCCCTGACATCCTCCTGGCCGTCGATGATGAATTCCTGGCGCAGCACATGCAGGATCTGCTGGTCGGTCGGGATGTTGACCGCGCGCGCGGTGTCCACGGCGCGCTCGACGTCGATCGCGCTCACCTCGCGGTCCTTCACCGCCACCATGCCGGTGGAGTTGAAGCTGCGGATGTGGCTGCCGGCGATGCCGGTCCAGGCCGAGGTGATCTTGCAGTCGGCCATCAGCTCGGCTTCCTCCAGCGCGCGCTGGATCGCGGCCACCGTGGCCTCGATGTTGACCACCACGCCCTTCTTGAGGCCCTTCGACTCGTGGCTGCCCATGCCGAGCACCTGCATTGCGCCGTCGGGCCCCAGCTCGGCCACCAGCGCGGCCACCTTGGAGGTGCCGATGTCCAGACCGACCACGAGGTTGCGGTTCTCCTTCGCCATGCTCAGCCTTTCCACTCCGGCACCCGCAGCACGAAGCCGTTGGGGTACCTCAAGTCGACATGGCGCGAGGCCGCGGGCGGCAGCCGCCCGAGCGTCGCCGGATGCGCGGCGACGAATCGCGCCAGGCGCGACTCCACCGCTTCGGCGCCGTCG
>JALHLN010000050.1 GCA_022844545.1 Burkholderiales bacterium
GAGGTATCACGTTCTATGAAAGCTTGGGCGCAAGCCGAGTCATCGACCGGCTGAGCTACAGGCTATCTGAGCCCTGTCTCAGCGAGTTGGCCCGTGGGAGTGCATGCGTCCGTGCCTAACCTATCAGTCAAGCGGACGTGCTGCAGGCGGCTGAGCCGCCATCCGCGCGCCGCTTGCTTCCTTCGTTGTCGCTAAATCGAAGGATTGCCCTGGACACCCCTGCATGGGGAAACTGCATGCCCATGCTACGGACACTGCTGCTGGTCTCGACCCTGCTCCCCGCCCCCCCGGCCCTGGCGCAGATTCCCGACACGTTCGTCGAGGTCGAGCGCCCCAGGACCTGGCGCGGGACGCCGGTGATGCAGCGCGCCCTGCTGGCGAAACCCTCTCCGTCCATGCGCACGGCGCTGCTGTGGTTCCGGGGCAAGCCGGGCATCGTCAGGATCGACCGCTCGACCACCCGCCATCCCCATCTTGGGCCGCTCCGCCAGCACCAGCGGCTGCTGTTCCAGGCGGGCATCGCGCTGGTAGTCGTGGACTGCCCCACCGACCAGCTCGAGCCGACGCACGCCTGGTCCGACGGCTGCGACGACGAGTACCGCGAGTCGGCGCAGCATGCCGAAGATGTTCGCAGCCTGATCGCGGCGCTGCGCAGCCAGCATGGCCTCGACCGCTTCTTCATCATGGGGCACAGCAAGGGCACCATGAGCACGCGCTGGCTGGCGATGCACCTCGGGAACGAGATCGCCGGGAGCATCCATTCGGCTGCGATCAACGTCAACACGAAGGTCATCACGCGGGGGCATGCCGCCGCCGGCGCCATCCCCCGGATCGCGGCGCCGATGCTGCACATCCACCACGAACGGGACGGCTGCATGGCCACACCCTATGCGATCGTCGCGCGCTACGCGAAGGAGAACCTGGTGACGGTGCGCGGCGGGACGCCTGCCGGCGATCCTTGCGGCGGGCAGCATCTCCACTCCTATGGCGGGCGCGAGGAAGCCGTGGTGCGCGCGGTGGCGGACTGGATCACCGCCGGCAGGGTGACACCGGCGGCCGGGGCGCCGGACTAGCGGCGAAGGCGGATCGGGCGCTTGCCGTAGGTGCCTTCGAGCGCTGTCGCGCCGACCGTCAACTGGACCGGCGGCACCATGCATCCCGCCGGCGGTGGCGTGGCCTTCAGGAACAGCTTTCCGGCGTCGATCCTCCCCTCCATCGGATGTTCTCCAGGACATTGCCCCCCGGACTGCGACCACGTCGCGGTGACGTTGCCGCCTTCGATGCGCCGGACGATCAAATCGAAGTAGATCACCGTGGGCCGTGGATTCGCCCTGACCACGCCTTCGATCTCGATGCTGCCCTCGTAGCTGCCGACCTGAAGCGACTGAGCGCCGGCCGCCGGAACGAAGGCCGCCAGCGCGCAGCCGGCGGCGAGGCGTGCATGGCGCATGAAGCTGCCCCATGATCGCTTCATCCAAGCCCTCCCAGGTAGGCTTTCAGTCCGAGGTAGAGCGAAGTGGCGCCGGTGGCCACCGGCGTGGTTGCCTTGACCATCTTGTCGATGCGCTTGGCCGCGCGCTCGATGCCGAACTCCCCGTCCTTGTCCGGCGTCACCGCCTTGGCGATGAGCAGCACCACCCTGCCGGGCTGGACCTTCTTCAGCCTGAAGGCGGCATACATCTGCCCGCCCAGCAGCCCGGCGAAGAACGCAAGCCCGATGCTGAGGACGTACTCCAGCGTCTCGCGCCAGTCGCGCAGGTCCTGCGGCAGCACCGGCACCTTGTCGATGGTCGCGGTGATCACAAGCATTCCCAACACCGCGAGCACCGCCGCGACAAAGCCCGTGCCGCAGGATGCCCAGAGCCGGGTCGGGTGCTGCATCGCCAGGAGGAAGCCGAAGGGCATCGGGATCAGGATGGTGGCGATCCGCAGGTAGAGCGGCTTGACGTCGTAGACGAACAGCAGCAAGCCGTGCGCCACCAGCAGCAGCGCGACGACCGGCACCAGCGCCTGCAGCACGCCAAGCAGGAAGTTCGGCGCCGGCGCCTCGACGTGCGCCGGCTGCACCGTCACCTCGACCGGGATCGCCACCGCCCGATCGGCCTTCATCGCCGCCAGCTCGGCCTCCAGTGCGGCGATGCGCGCCTCTGCGCCTTCGGCGATCCCTTTTGCCTGCTCGGCGACTGCCTTCTCCAGCGCCCCCAGCTTCTCCAGCAACGGCTTGAACAGGTACAGGTCCCGCGTGCAGCGCGGGCATACCAGCGCTGCGTCCTCCACCTCGGAGACGCAGTAGGGGCAGCGCATTGCTGGTGCCTCCTACTTCACAGTCAGCTTGAACTCGGCCTTGCCTTCACGGCCCTCGCTGTCGCGCACCGAGACCCGGAACGCGTGCTCGCCCGCGGGGGCCTGCGCCGCGGCGACCTCGATGCCCTCGGGCTTGATGTTGGCCTTGAGGCGCGCGGTCAGGTCCACGCCGTCGCCGCGGAGGTACTCGACCTTGACGCTGGCCGGGTCGATCTTCGAGCCGCCGCGCGGGGCGAACTCGACCTTGAGCGGGAAGGCGCCGGACACGCTGCCGGGCGTGGCGAGCTTGACGCCCGGGCCACGGGTGATGGCGCGGGTGGCGGGCTTGGCGGCGACGGCGGGGAGCCTGGCTTCGTCGGGGGTGACGAGCTGGAGAGTCTGCGCTTGAAGCGAACTCGTGGCGATGAACAGCAAAGCGGCGACGGCGCGGATCATGGATCAGCCTCCTGGTGGCGATTGGACGGACATCACGACTGCTTGAACGCGACAAGCTCGACACGGACGGACTCGAGGACACGCTCGATCGGTCCCAGATGCGAGAGATCGATCCTGGCGGCCGGTTTGGGCTTGCGCGGGACGAACACCTTTCGCAACGTCTCCCGCGCCACATTGCGGCGCACGCGGTCGGGTGCCATCCAGCGCTTCAGGCGCGTCTCGGTGCGGTATCCAAGGTCGTTGGTACCGACCGCGAGCCCCTCGACGACGAAGCAATCGAACGTGCCGGCGGGCACGGTAATGGACTCTTTGCCGGTAATCCGGAACTCGAACTCCAGAGACGCACTCCGTCCTCGCTTCTCGTCCTTCGCGCTGAAACGCGTGCGCCAGCTGCGGCCGACGGCGTACTCGAGCGGCTGGTCCTGCCGGGCCGTGTAGCGGCGGCCGTCGGGAAGCTGTATCAGGTTGCCGAGCAGGTCGAGGATCAAGCCGGACTTGAACACCACCTCGTTCTCGCGCACTTCGCTCACTTCATCGATGTAGCGGTCCTTCTCGGCACCCGTGGCGAGATCCTTCTCGACCTGGCTGTAGCTGTCCCCTACCTTGAACGCCGTGTCCGCGCGGGCGGAACCCTTCGTATAGGGATTTCCTTCCTGCCTCGAGATCTCGATCCGCCTCTCGCCTGTCCTCGCCAGGATCCGGTCCAGCGCCAGTTGCGCGAGCTCGGACATGCGTCCGCTGGGGTAGCGCCTGAGGTAATCCTCGAAAGGCGCAGCCTCCTTTGAGTTGGCAACCTTTTCCCACAGCGCCAGTTCCGCATCGAACTGCTTCTCTTTCTCTTCCTCGCCGACCCGGCGCAGTTCCTTCGGCGGCAGGAACCAGAAGTCGTCCTCCAGCGAGGTGCTTTCCCAGGGGATCTGCGCGCCGTTGGTCTTCCGGCGCACCCCGAGACGGACGCGCTTGAACACGTCCTCGATCTTCGCCTCCGGCACCTTCATCTCCCGCAGCAGGTTCTCGGTATAGAGGCCGTTGGCCCCGTCGCCGTCGGAGGCCACATTGCCCGGGCTGGTGGCGTAGGCAAGGATGGTATGGGTGGGCGCGTCCATCTGCGACAGCCCCTTGTGCTCCACCCGGAAGTCCTTGCCGAAGGGGTTCTCCCGGCATGCATCCAGGATGATCACGTTCATCGGGTTGCCGGCCTTGGTCAGGCCCTCCATCAGCCGCGCGATGTCCACCGACTCCTTGCCGATGTCGTCGATCTTGTCGATCACCGCGTCGATCGGCAGCATGTAGTTGCGCCAGGCCAACTGCACCCCGTGGCCGGCGAAGTAGAACAGCCCCACGGCCTTCTTCTGCTCCATCGCTCGGACGTAGGTCCGGATGGCGTCGATCAGCTGCTCGCGCCCGGTGTCCAGCAGGGTGTTGACCTCGAATCCGGCGGCCTTGAGGGTGTCGCCGATGCCCTTGGCGTCGTTGGCCGGGTTCTTCAGCTCCGGGGCGTCCTTGTACTTCGAGTTCCCCACCACCAGCGCCACCTTCGGCGCCTTGAGCAGCTTGAGCGTCCCTTCCTGGTTCGACTGCGCCCACACCCAGGCCCAGGGCTGCGGCAGGAACAGGGAGCCTGCCAGGATCGATCCCGCACCCAGAACCCGCCGCCTAGACTCGCGCATGCGCCCGCTCCCGGCCGTTGGAACCGGAGCAAGGCTATCGATGGGGGAAGCGGCCGCCTATCCTCATTACTCACGACAGCGGCGCCCGGGCTGGCGCTATTTCCGGTCGCCCGGCGTATTCTTGCCGCCATGGCCGCGCCGCCGCCGATCCGGGTCGCTGTCGTCGAGGACGACGGCGTGACGCGCGCGCGCATCACGCAGTCGCTGGCTTCGGATCCCGAACTGACGCTCGTGGGCGAGTACGCCACCGCCGGCGCCGCGCTCACCGGCATCGCCGTGCGGCCGCCCGACGTGCTGCTGGTGGATCTTGGGCTGCCGGACATGCCGGGCCAGGAACTGATTCGCGTCGTCGCGCGCCAGTACCCCGCCTGCGACATTCTCGTATTCACCGCGTTCGGCGACGAGGCGCACGTGCTCGACTGCCTGGAGGCCGGCGCGCGCGGCTACCTGCTGAAGGGCAACCTGTCGCACGACATCGGGCTGGACGTGCGCGACCTGAAGGCCGGCGGCTCGCCATTGTCGCCGCTCATCGCGCGCCACCTGTTGAAGCGCATGGAGAAGCCCGCGCCGAAGGACGACGCCGAGAGGCTCTCGCCCCGCGAAACCGAGATCCTGAACGCCATCTCGCGCGGCTACACCTACGCCGAAACCGCGGGCCTGATGGGCATCAGCGCGACCACCGTCAACACGCACCTGCGGCGCATCTACCGCAAGCTGGCGGTGAACTCGAAGACCGAGGCCATCTTCGAGGCGCAGCGCATGGGCCTGTTGTGAGCGCCCCGCGCTGGCTGGCGGCCCTTTCACTGGTCGCATGGACTGCTCTTGCCCCGGCGCAACAGGGCGTCCCTCCGCCAGGGGATGTCGGGCCTTATATCTTCTTTGAAGCTGACTTCGTCGAATCAGAAAGTTTCCGGCCGCCGCCGGACAGCGCGCCGTGGAAGCGCGTCCGATTGCCGGACAGCTGGCACGTTTCGCGTCCGGAGATGCGCGGCGCAGGCTGGTACCGGTTCGAGTTGCCCCTCGCCGAGGTGCCGCGCTGGGTTCATGGCGTATTCATCCCACGCGATTCGGCCGCGGCGATGGGCTTCTGGCTGAACGGTACCGTCATCGGCGGCACGCTGCGTCCCGACGTGCAGGTGCGGCGGAACCACCAGCCCTACCTCACCGGTGCGCCGCCGGCGCTGTTCCGGCCGGGGAAGAACGTGCTGCACGTTCGCGTCCAGGCCAATCCCGACCTGCGCCAGGGCCTGACCCGCGTCTGGTTCGGCTACTCGGCCGAGCTGCGCGCGATCTGGCTCAGGCACTACAAGGTGCATGTACTGCTCGTCGTTGCGTTCGGCCTGGTCTCGCTCACGGCCGGCGTTGCCGCGCTGGCGCTGTGGGCGCGCACGAGGCGCGACCCCGCCGTCCTCTGGTTCGGCCTGTCCGCGCTGCTGCTCGGCGCGCCGTCGCTGGTCGGTTTCGCCTTCGGGCTCCCGTCTCCCGGACCGATGCTCGAGTTGTGGCGCCTGGTCCAGGTCTACGCCTACGCCCCCGCGCTCGCCATCGGGGCGCTTTACCTGGCGGACGTCGGCTCGCGCCGCAGGTCGATCGCCATCTGGCTGCTGTTCGCGCTTGGACTGGCGGTGCCCACGGCGCTGGGCGAGAAATGGCTGGCGACGGCTTTCGCCGTCCTTGGCGTGCCCGTCGTGCTGCTGCTGGCGGTGTCCATCGTCCTGATGATCGTCCGCAGCGGCGGCGCGCTGTGGCTGCGCGCGGCGGCCGCGGGCGCGCTCGCCATCGCGATCGCCCTTGCCGTCCACGACCTGGCCCACTGGCTGGGCTGGATCGACTTCGATCGCCTGGCGCTGTTCCCCTTCGCGGCGCCCGCGCTGACGCTCTCGGTGGGTGCGCTGGTTGGGTCGCGCCACTTCGACGCGGTGCGCGAGCTTGCCGAATCCAAGGCCACCCTCGAAGCCCGCGTCGTCGAGCGCACCGCCCAGATCGAGCAGGCGCACGAGCACCTGCGCGCGCTGGAATCGGAGCAGGCCACTGTGCATGAACGCCAGCGCATCATGGCCGACATGCACGACGGGCTGGGCGCGAGCCTGGTGGGCCTGCTGGGCGCCGTGCAGACGGGCAACGCCGGCCGCGAGGAACTGGAGCGTCGCGCGCACGCGGCGCTGCAGGAACTGCGCCTCGCGGTGGATTCCCTCGACACGCCGCCGGGGGACCTCAACATGGCGCTGGGCACCGTGCGCCATCGCCTGCGCGACCCCATCGAGGCCTCCGGCGTCGCCTTCGACTGGCAGGTGGCGGACCTGCCCAGGCTTGAGCATTTCAGCCCGACCCGCATCCTGCACCTGCAGCGCTTCCTGTTCGAGGCGGTGAGCAACGCCCTGCGCCACGCCGGCGCGAAGCGCATCTCGGTGGCGGCGAGGGCGGACGCGGATGCGGTCGAAGTCAGCGTCACCGACGACGGCCGCGGCCTGAACAGCGCCACGGCGCCGGGCGGGCGCGGCCTGATGATCATGCAACGGCGCGCGAGCGCGCTGGGCGCCAGCCTGGAGGTCTGGTCGCCGGGCGCCGGGACGCGCGTGACCTTGCGGATCCCGCTGGCGCAGGCCTGAGCTAGCCCGGCAGGTGCCGAGCGGTCTTGCGGCGTGGCGCGGAAGTGGCGAAGATGTAACCGATCGGTTACATTTGGATCTTAGGCACAGCGCCGGCGGCTTGCGGACATGCGGATTCGGGTGCAGCAGAACCGGCCTTTCCCACGGGCACACCGCCATGTGGCATTCTCATGCTTCAAACCAAGGGGTTCGCCATGTCCATGCCCGTCGAAGATCTCGCAGCCCACGCACTAAACCTTCCGGCGGAAGACCGCGCCAAGCTCGTCGAGCGCCTCATCGCAAGCTTCGAGCCGAAGTCGCCCGCCCAAGCCGCATGGCTTGAGCTCGCCAACAGCCGACGCGAGGATGTTCGCGCAGGCAAAGTCGCCATGGTTTCGGGAGATGAAGCGCTTGCTCGGGTGCGCGCGCGCCTTCCGTGAGCTGTTGGCTTCACCCCGACGCCGAGGCCGAACTCGGCGAGGCTGCCCTCTACTACGCGAAGCACGCCAGCCTCGCCGTCGCTGAGGCGTTCCTCGCCGAATATGAGCGGGTTCGTGATCTGCTCGTCGAAAACCAGCTACGCGGCCCGCACGTTGACTACGGCTTGCGCGTCTACCACTTTGACCGCTTCCCCTATACCATCGTCTACGAACCTGCGGGATCCGGCCCGCAGATCTACGCAATCGCTCATCAGCATCGTGAGCCAGGCTACTGGGTGGAGCGCTTGTAGCGCCCATCATCCGTACGCGGCGACGCCCAACCACTCGTTGCATCCAACGGCCTACAGCGGGCTTTGCCCGCCTCCGTCCGTGGGTGAACTCGAACGTTCTGCGGCATTGGTGTGCGCCGGGGGACTCAGGCGGAATTGAGGCAGACCGGAGGCGTCAGCCATGTCTACCGTCAAAGAAGAACTCTCCCGCCTCATCGCGGGACAACCGGACGACAGTTCGCGCGAGGAAATCGTCCGCGAACTCGCGTTTCACGTCATGGTTGAGCGCGGCCTTGCCGGTTCGGATGCCAAGCGCACAATGTCGAACGAAGACATGGGCCGCCGCATCCGCTCATGGCAGAAATAGCCTGGACCGTCCAAGCCCAGCGCTGATTTGTCCCTAGGCGCACTACCCCGGCAAGTAGCGCGCCGTCCTGAGCCGAATCGCGCCCATATCGTCCCCGCGCAGTTCCTTCAGCGCATAGCCGGCGAAATCGTCGGCCACTTCCTTGCGCCAGTAGAGGTCCATGTCGGTGTTGTCCATGGGCTTGGCGCGGTTGGCCACCAGCGTCGCGGCCTCGGCGATGACTTCGTCGGTGAGCCGCTTGCCCTTCAGGAACTCGCCCGCCTTCTCGATCCGGAACGGCCGGGACGCGACTGCCCCCAGCGCGATACGCGCATCGGCGACCACGTCTCCGTCCATCTTCAGCGCGGCGGCGACCCCGAGGAGCGGGAAATCGAACGAGCCGCGCCGGCGCAGCTTCCAGTACACGCTCTTCCAGCTCGACGGGATGACGATGGCGCTCAGGACCTCGTCCGGCTTGCGCGAGAGGTAGTCGATGCCGTCGTTGTTGTAGAGAGACTCGACCGGGATCTCGCGTTCGCCCCCGGGACCGACCAGCGTCACCTTTGCATCGAGCGCGATCAGCGCCGGCGCGGTATCGGTCGAGGACACCGCCACGCAGCGCTTGCTCGCGGTCGCCACCCAGCACACGCTGCCGTCCTTCTTCAGGCAGTAGTCGATGGCCTTGCGCCACTCCTCGGTCTGGTTGTAGTAGGTGCAGCGCGTGTCCAGGCACAGGTTCCCGCCCAGCGTGCCCATGTTGCGAATCTGTGCGGTGGCCACCTGTGCGGCAGCATGGCGAAGAGCCCCGGGCGTGCCCGGGTGCGCCACCACCTCTGCCAGCGTGAGCCCGGCGCCATAGCTGCCGTTCAGCTTGCGCAGTTCATCGACCGCGCGCAGCGACACCAGCACCTTGGGCGACTGGTGGCGCCGCTTCATGTTGGGCAGGAGGTCGGTGCCGCCGGCGACCAGCATGGCCTGCGGCCCTTCGCCCGCGAGGATCTTCACCGCCTCCGCGACCGAGCGCGGGCTGCGGTACTCAAACCACGGCAGCCGCAGCACGCTTCTCTCCTCCCTTGCGCGATTCGTTGCCGTCGCCGCCTTCCCAGGGCGGCAGCACGAAGGTGGGTTCCGGATAGGGCACGGACGGATAGGAATCGGGCCCGACGCGCGGCGCCTTGCCCTCGGCCTTCGCCTCCAGCGCGCGCAGCACCTTGTCCGGGGTAATCGGGATCTCGTCGATGCGCACGCCCACGGCATCGAAGATGGCGTTCGCGAGCGCCGGCATCACCGGCAGCAGCGGGCCCTGCCCGACTTCCTTGGCGCCGTAGGGACAGTTGGGGTCGGGATCCTCGATCAACGCGACCTCGACCTCCGGCATGTCCAGCGCGGTGAGGCTCTTGTAGTCAAGCATGGACGGCGCCCGGTGCACCAGCGCGCCCGAGAGTTTCTCCGGCAACCGGCGGAAGGATTGCTCCTCCATCAGCGCTTCGGACAGGCCCATGTACACGCCACCGATCACCTGCCCGCGCGCGAGCACCGGATTCAGCGCGCGTCCGATGTCGTGCGCCATCCATATTTTCGGCACGTGGATCCAGCCGGTGCGCTCATCCACCTCGGCCTCGACCACGCAGGCGCTGAAGCTGTAGGCAGGCGACGGCCCTACCCCTGCGCCCTTGTAGCGGCCCGGGGGCTTGGGCGGCGAGTACGAGCCGACGGCGGACAGTGTGCCCAGCTGTGCCTCCGCCATCGTCACGGCTTCAACGAAGCTCATGCCGGCGCCGGTGTTGTCCGCAGCGAACACCTTGCCCTGCGAGAACACCACGCGGTCGGGCAGCGTGCCCAGCGTCTCGCACACCGCGGCGGCGAGGCTGGCGCGCAGGCGTTCGGCGGCCTGCACCGCCGCGTTGCCCGCCATGATGGTGACGCGGCTGGAATAGGAACCCAGGTCCACCGGCGTGATGCCGGTGTCGCCGGTCACCACGCGCACCGAGCCGGTGTCCACGCCGAGCGTCTCGGCGACGATCGCGGCCAGCACGTCATCCGACCCCTGGCCGATCTCGGTGGCGCCGCAGTACACCACCACGGTGCCGGAGCGGTCCAGCAGCACCTGCACGCCCGAGTGCGGCATCTTGTTCCAGTAGATCGCGACGCCGGCGCCCGACATATAGGTGCTGCAGGCGAGGCCGACGCCCCTGCCCTGGGGCAGCTTGCCGCGCTTGCCCTTCCAGTCCGAGATCTCCGCCACCTTGCGCAGGCAGTCTTCCAGCCCTGTGGAGCCGACGCGCAGCCAGCTCGCGGTCAGGTCGCCGGCCTTGGTCAGGTTCTTCAGCCTCAGCTCGAGCGGATCCATGCCGAGGCGCTCGGCGATCTTGTCCAGCTGCACTTCCTGCCCGAAGCGCGGCTGCGGCGTACCGTGCCCGCGCTTGGGGCCGCAGGCGGGCTTGTTCGTGAAAACCCGGCAGGCCTCGAACTTGAAGCGCGGGTAGTGGTAGGTCACCGGCGTCAGCACCCCGGTGTAGAAGGTGCTCGCCGGGCCGTGCGAGCCGTAGCCGCCGCCATCGAGCAGCGTCTGCAGGTGCATGCCGGTGAGCTTGCCCTCCTTCGTCACCCCGGTCTTCATCTTCATCAGCACCGGGTGCCGGCCGCGATGGACGTAGAACACCTCCTCGCGCGTGAGGCCGATTTTCACCGGGCGGCCGAGCACCAGCGCGGCCTTGCTGACCACGAACTCGTGGCCGCCGGGATCGCACTTGCCGCCGAAGCCGCCGCCGTTGGGCGTGGCGACGACGCGGATGCGCGACTCGGGCACCTGCAGCACGCGCGAGAGCTGCCGGTGCAGGTAGTGCGGATTCTGCGTCGAGGAGGAGATCTGCAGCTTGCCATCCTGGTCGAGGAACGCGAGCGAGGCCTGCTGCTCCATGGGCAGGTGGGTGTTGCCTTCGTAGAAGAACAAATCCTCGGCGACGAAATCGGCGTTCCGCAGTGCCTCGTCCACGTCGCCGAACTCGTAGGCCTGGTTGCGGTGGATGTTGCCCTGCTCGCCATAGTCGTGGATGCGCGGCTCGGGATGCTCCAGGCCGTCCTGCGGGCCGCACACCGGGCGCAGCGCCTTGTAGCGGACCTCGATCAGGGCCAGTGCCTCGACCGCGGACTGCTCATCCGAGGCAATCACCGCGGCCACCGGGTCGCCGACATAGCGCACCCGTTCTCGCGCGAGCGGGTACTCGTCCACCGACACCGGCATGATGCCGAAGGGCACCGGGAAATCCTGCCCGGTCAGCACCAGCTTCACGCCGGGATGCCGCCGCGCCTTCTCCGCGTCCACGGATTCGACGATCGCGTGCGGGTGCGGCGAACGCAGCAGCTTGGCGTGCAGCATGCGCGGCAGGGCGAGGTCATCGGCAAAGCGCAGTTGCCCGGTGACCTTGGCACGGCCGTCCACGCGCCGGCGCGGCTTGCCGATGACATCGAGCCGCTTCTTGGTTTCGTTCATGTCCGCTCCGCGCGCAGCAGGGTGGCGGCGGACTCGATGGCTTCCGTGATCTGCTGGTAGCCGGTGCAGCGGCACAGGTTGCCGGCAGTTGCTTCCCGGATCTCGTCGCGGGTCGGCGCCGGATTGCGCGCCAGCAGCGCCTTGGCGGTCATGATCACGCCCGGGGTGCAGTAGCCGCACTGCGAGCCGCCGCAGTCGGCGAAGGCTGCCTGCAGCGGGTGCAGCTCGGGGCCGCGCTGCACGCCCTCGATGGTCTCGATGGCGCGGCCGCCGCACTCCAGCGCGAGCGCGAGGCAGGAGAGCACCGGCTGGCCGTCCACCAGCACGGTGCAGGCGCCGCACTCGCCCAGTTCGCAGCCGTGCTTGGTGCCGGTGAGGCCGAGGTCCTCGCGCAGGACTTCGAGCAGCGTCTTGTAGGGCGCGAACGAGACCGGCGCGGCCTCGCCGTTGACCTGCATCGTCAGGTGCACGCGTTCCGGGATGGCCGCCATTGCTCGCTCCGCCATTTGTTGGGACCCCAAACAATTAGCACTTTACTACAATGGCGCCATGAAAGTCTTCCAGCTCCAGGACGATTGGTCATTCGACAACCTGAAGCTCGCCGAGCGGCCGGACCCGAGACCCGGGCCGGGGCAGGTGCTGCTGAGAATGAGAGCCGCTTCGCTCAATTACCGCGACCTCGTGGTCCCGCTGCGCGGCTATGGCTCCTTCACCGGCACGCTGCCCCTGATCCCCGTGTCGGACGGCGTGGGCGACGTCCTCGAGGTGGGTGCCGGCGTGACGCGGGCGAAGGCCGGCGACCGGGTCTGCCCGATCTTCAGCCAGGGCTGGATCACCGGCGAGCCGACGCTGGAGCGCATGACGCAGACGCTGGGCGGCCCGGTGGACGGGGTCATGGCCGAGTACAGGGTGCTGCCGGAGGCCGGCATCGTGCAGGCTCCCGCCCATCTCACCGACGTGCAGGCCGCGACTCTGCCTTGCGCGGCGCTCACCGCCTGGAGCGCGTTGGTGACCCACGACCGGCTGGGGCCGGGCTCGAAGGTGCTGGTGCAGGGCACCGGCGGCGTCGCCTTGTTCGCACTGCAGTTCGCCAAGCTGCTGGGCGCGCACGTCACCGTGATTTCCTCAAGCGACGACAAGATCGCCCGCGCCCGCGCCATCGGCGCGGACGCCGCGATCAACTATTTGAAGGTGCCGGAGTGGTACAAGGCCACGCGCGAGATCACCGGCGGCCGCGGCTACGACCACATCGTCGAGCTGGGCGGCGAGAAGACGCTGGCGCAGTCGCTGCGCTGCATCCGCCCGGCGGGGACGCTGTCCATGATCGGCGTCCTATCCGGCGGCACCCTGTCGGCGCCGCTCGGGCTGGTGGTGACGCGCCAGGTCCGCCTGCAGGGCGTCACCGTCGGCCACCGCGACGGCTTCGAGGCCATGAACCGGGCCATCGGCCAGCACCGGCTGGTGCCGGCCGTGGACCGGGTGTTCGCCTTCGAGGAACTGAAGGCCGCCATGGCGCATCTGAAGAGCGGCGCGCACCTCGGCAAGGTCTGCCTGCAGTTCTGACTCAGAGCGCGGCGCTGGTCGGGCGCGCGCTGGCAGCGAACAAGCCGGACCAGAAGCGGTTCCAGGCGCTCGGCTCCCGCGCCGGCGCGGCGACGGTCAGCGAGGCCTTGCCGATGGCGCAGACCACGGTGGTGCCGTTGCGGTCCAGCCGGAACCATTCCCCGGCGCGCCTCAGGTAGTCCTCGCGGTCGCCTTCCTGGGTGATCCAGACGGCGCCTTCCCACACGTAGATGACCTGCTCCAGGCCGTCCACGATCCGCATGTGCGCCCCTTGCTGGAGCGCCACGGGGCCCTGCACGATGTACTCGTCCATGATGTTCTCCCGTTATTGGCAGTGCACGGGAGCCAGTCTGGCGGGCCGCGGTAACCGGCCGATGTCGGTTCGCCGCGGAATTGTTGCGCCAAGGTAATTCCCGGCGCATCAGCGTGACGGAAGTCGCTCGCGCAGCAGCGGCAGCAGCTGCGCCGGCTCGATGGGCTTCCGGACCAGCGCCGCGACGCACGCGGTGTCCAGTTCCCGCTGCGACAGGTCGGAGGCGAAGCCGGTGTACAGGATGACCGGCAGGCCGGGGCGCAGGCGTGCGATTTCGCGCGCCAGCGCGAGGCCGGTCAGGCCCGGCATGGTCTGGTCGGTGATCACCAGGTCGTAGCGCTCCGGCTGCATCGCAAAGGCATCCCGGGCCGCCGCCCCATCGGCGGCGGTGTCCACTTCCAGCCCCCAGCCGGAGAGCAGGTCCTGCATGAAATCGCGGATGACTTCCTCGTCGTCCACCACCATCACGCGGCCCCTGAGCTGGGTGCGCGGGCGCGCGCTCAGGCGGCCGTTGCTTTCCTCCGCCGGCGGCTCGCCGGCGCCTTCGTCCGGCACCGGCAGCAGGACGCGGAACTTGGTGCGCTCGTTGAGGATCGAGTCCACCAGGATGTGGCCGCCGTGCTCATGCACGATGCCGTGCGCCAGAGACAGCCCCATGCCGCTGCCCCGCCCGACGGCCTTGGTGGAATAGAACGGCTCGAACATCCGCTCCATCACCGCCGGCACGATGCCCGGCCCGGTGTCGCGCACGTAGAGCTCCGCGTAGTGGCTGTCGACCTTCTGCCGGCACGAGGCGCAAACTCCGGTCACGTGCCGCGGAGCCAGCAGCCCGAGCCGGATCGCGCCGCTGCCGCCCATCGCGTCGCGGGCGTTGATGCACAGGTTCAGCACCACCTGCTCCATCTGCACCGGGTCGAGCGCAAGCGGCTGCACCTCCTCGTCCAGGCTGAGGCGCAGGTCGATGGTCGCCGGCAGCGTCGAGCGCAGCAGCTTGCATGCGTCCTGCACCAGTTCGGCCAGGCGCACCGCGCGCCGGGCGCCGCGCTGGCCGCGGCTGAAGGTGAGCATCTGCGCGATCAGCTCCCGGGCGCGCTTGGCCGAATGCTGCGCGCGCTCCAGGTACTTGCCCAGGCGCGCGTCGCCGTGTTCCGCCTGCCGCTCGGCGGCGAGCACCAGGTTGCCCAGGATGCCCTGCAGGATGTTGTTGAAGTCATGGGCGATGCCGCCGGTGAGCTGGCCGATGGCTTCCATCTTCTGCGCCTGGCGCAGCTGCGCCTCCAACGCGCCGCGCTCGGCCTCGGCGCGGCGGCGCTCGGTGACCTCCTGCCCGATCTGCAGCACGTGCGGCTTGCCGCGGTACGTTATCGGGACGGCGCGCACCTCGACGGTGAAGTCGCGGCCCTGCTTGCTCACGCCCCGCACTTCGAACTGCACGGTCTCCCCGGACAGCGCCCGCGCGTGCAGCATGCGCCGGTGCTCGTCGTTGGCCGAGGAACTGAAGGTCAACCGGTCCATGCCGACCACCTCCTCCCGGGCATAGCCGCTCATGCGCTCGTAGGCGGGATTGACATCGACGATGCGGAACTCGGCATCGCGCAGCACCAGCGCATCCTCCGCGGCGTTGAAAATGGCGCGGTACTGCTCCTCGCTCGCGCGCAGGCTATCCTCGGCCGCCTTGCGCGCGGTGATGTCGCGGCCGATGTAGAGCACGTGCGGCTCGCCGCGGTAGACCATGGGCACGCCGTGGACTTCGAGCAGGAACCGGCTGCCGTCCTTGCGCCGGGCCTCGGACTCGACGTGGAAGGCCTCGCCGGCGAGCGCGCGCTCGTGCAGCCGGCGCCGGTCCTCGTTCAGCTCGGGCAGCTGCAGCGTCAGTTCGTCCGCGCCGATGACCTCCTCGCGGCGGTGCCCGCCCATGCGCTCGTAGGCCGGATTGACGTCGACGATGCGGAACGCGGCGTCGCGCAGCACCAGCGAGTCGGTGGTGGCGTCGAAGATGGAGCGGTACTGCTCCTCGCTGGCGCGCAGCCGCTCCTCGGCCGCCTTGCGCTCGGTGATCTCGCGGGTGGCGACGAAGACGTGCGGCCGGCCGGCGATCTCGACTTTCTTCAGGGTGATCTCGTCCCAGTGCAGGCTGCCGTCGCGGTTGCGCCTCTGCCATTCGCTGCGCACCAGTTCGCCCTGCCGGGCGCGGTCGATCAGGCGCCAGGCGTCGGCGCCGGTGTACGGCGGCAGGCCGGAGCCGAAGGCCTCGAGCGACAGGCGGCGCAGCTCCTCGACGCCGATGCCGAAGGCCGCGCAGGCCTTAGGGTTGGCGTCGACGATGGCGCCGGTCTCGAAATCGAGCACCAGGATGGCGGTCTCGGCGGCCTCGAAGATGGTGCGGTAGCTCGCCTCGGAGCGGCGGCGCTCGATCTCGGCGCCGGCGCGCGCGGCGAAGATCTTGAGCATCGCCTCGAACAGGTCCTTGTCGCCCAGGGGGTGCCGCGACATCACCGCCAGCACCCCGATGGCGCGGCCGTAGGCGTCGTTCAGGGTCGAGGCGGCGTAGCCCTCGATCGCGTGCTCGACCAGGATGGCGTCCTCCGGGAACTGCGCCGCGACGCCGCGCGGCAGGTAGCGGAACGAGCGCCCGATCGCGCTCGCGCAGGGGGTGCCGGCGATGTCGTACTCGACGTTGGGCACGATGTGCCCGTCGAAGAAGCTGGCCAGCGTCTGCAGGCGCGCCCGCGAGGGCTCGGGATAGATCGCGACCAGGCCGAACTCGACCCCGAGGATCCGGAGCAGCGCCGCGAGCAGCTGCTCGAAGATCTTCTCGCCCTCGGCGCTGGAGACCGCGAGCGCGGCCTCGCGCATGGCATTGGCGATGTCCCGGTCTTTCGTCATCGGGCGGCAGTCTAGCGGCGGCGGCCGCAGGGCGCAGCCGGCATTACCCGGGGGCTACCATTGAAACCGGACTGAAACAGAGCCCCCGGGCTCAGCCGGGAACGAACAGGTAGCCCGCCCCCCGCACCGTCTTGATGGCCGCGGGCCTGTCCGGGTCGGCCTCGATCTTGCGCCGCAGGCGCGCGATGCGGATGTCGATGGAGCGGTCGAACGGCTCCCAGTCGCGCTTGCGCGTCAGGTTGAGCAGCTGGTCCCGCGACAGCACCCGGTTCGGGTTCTCGAGGAACACCCTCAGCAGGTCGAACTCCATGCCGGTGAGCGGGATCTCCGCGCCATCGGCACCGAAGAGCTGGTGGGTGGCCAGGTCCAGCTCGCAGTGGCCGACCTTCACCCGCTTGCCGCCCGGGGCCGGCTCCGCCGCCGCCGGCGCCTGCGGCCCCTTCCGCACCCGGCGCAGCACGCTGCGGATGCGGGCGCGCAGTTCGCGCGGGTCGTAGGGCTTGGCAAGGTAGTCGTCGGCGCCCACTTCCAGCCCCACGACGCGGTCCACCACGTCGCCCTGCCCGGTCACCATGATGATCGCGACCTCGTGGCGCTCGCGCAGCCAGCGCGCGAGCGACAGCCCGTCCTCGCCGGGAAGGTTGACATCCAGCAGCACGACGTCCGGCACCGCCCTGGCGATGGCCTCGCGCATCGCCTTGCCGTCGGCCGCCAGCGCCACCTCGAAACCGTGGTTCGACAGGTACTCGCGCGCCGCCTCGCCCGCGTCGGGATCGTCCTCGACGATCAGGAGGCTGCTGCTGCCCGATTTTTCACGTTCCGCGGCCATGCAAGGTCGAAATGATACCTGCCGATACAAGGTGTTTCCGAATCGACACGCGTCGCACATGCGCCGGATACCGACCCCGCCCAGACTGCGTCCATGTCCCCAGCCGGGGATGCACTGAAGGAGAAGCAGATGGAACAGATCCAAGCCACCCAGCTGAGCTCGCCGATCGGCGACCCCGGTACCCGGCGCATCGCGATGCTGGCCGAGGTCCTCGCCGGCGCCCTGGCCGCCGCAGGCGAGGCGGCCGCGGCCTGGGCACGGGCGCGCGGCAG